>JBEKOV010000071.1:0-18890 GCA_049521415.1 Chthoniobacteraceae bacterium | reverse complement strand
GTGGCTCCTTATACGTTCTGGTCCCCGTACCACAACTAAGGCCTGCGCCCCACCACCTAACCCAATCCAAACCGGATCACCCGGCCAGCCCCGCAAGGCAGGCCGGGTTTTTCGTTTTCCGGCGGCCCACCCCCGGGGCGATTGACTTTCCGGAAAAGGCGCTGATACCCTCTGGCGCGTGAAATTCGCCACGAATCTCAGCGGCAGCACAAGCGGCGCCGCCGGGAACATCAAAAAATCCCTCGAGCTGATCAATGCCCAGCTCTACAGCGTCGAGGAGCGCATTGCCCAGCAGGCCCGGACCTTCGACCCCGCGGTTGAGCCGTATGTCTCGTATGCCTGCGAGAGCAGCGGCAAACGGCTGCGGCCGGCAATCGCGCTGCTGGCCGGGGGCGCCACCGGAGAGATCAACTCGAGCCACCTGGACCTCGCGGTCGTCATTGAGCTCATTCATGCGGCCACGCTCGTCCACGATGACATCATGGACGGCGCGGAAAAACGCCGGGCGCAACCGACCGCTAATGCGAAATGGGGCAATTCCATCTCAGTCCTCCTCGGTGACTGCCTGTTCGCGCACGCCCTCAAGCTCTCGACCAGCTTCCCTAATGGCGAGATTTCACGCCGCATCGCCAGCGCGGCCTCGGATGTCTGCTCGGGTGAGATCATCCAGACTCAGCGGCGGTTTGATCTCAAGCTGGGCGTCTCGGATTACTTTCGCATCATCGAAATGAAGACTGCCGCGCTCTTCGCCGCTGCCAGCGAGCTGGGCGCTTTCATCAACGAGGCTCCGCCGGAAGTGATCTCGGCAATGAAGAATTTTGGGCTGCGGTTCGGCGTCGCCTACCAGATTTACGACGATTGCCTCGACCTGGTGGGCAGCGAGGAGAAGGCGGGCAAGACCCTGGGCACCGACATCCGCAAGGGGAAGCTGACTCTGCCAATCCTGCATTTGCTCCAGACCGCATCGCCCGCCGAGCATCACCGTTACAGCGAGATGATCCTGCGCAGCGAGGAGGAAGACGCGCTCAGCCTGGCCGAAGCCGCGCAAAGCAGCGGGGCGCTCAGGTTCGCCATCTCGACCACGGAGCGGATGCTGCGCGAAGCCCAGCACCAGGCCGGCCTGTTGCCCCGCAACAAATTCACCGAAGCGCTGGACTCGGTCTGCGTGACACTCATCGAGGTGATCGGCCAGTTCCGTGGATGAGGATGGCCGGCCTTCCGGTCGTCAAAAACTGCTTCAATTCCACCCCCACCAGGCAGACATCGTCCCCGAATTGGTGTTTGACCGAATAATTCCTCGTCTCCGAAAGCAGGGCCTCTAACAGTTCCTCCGTCGGCGCGTGAAGCTGGCGCTCGACCGCGGCGATGAGGCGCTGCTGATCGAAGTAATCGCCACCGGCGCCCTCGACCTCGAAGATGCCATCCGTAAACATAAGGATAAGATCGCCGGGCTCCGCGCGGGCCTCGTGAGTCTCATAGGCGGCCTGCTCGAAGACGCCCAGGGCCGAGCCGGGGCGTGATCCGGTCGGGGAGAGCACATCGACGCGGCCGAGCGAGCGGCGGAGGTGGAGCGGCTTCGGGTGGCCGGCATTGGCGTACCTTATTTCGCCGCTGGCTGCGTTCAGGTAAAGGTGGAAGGCGGATGCGAACATGGGCGTGCGGGTGCGGCGCAGAATGGAAAGGAGAGCCTGGTTGATGTGGGTGAGAAATTCGCCCGGCTGCCTGCCGAGGCTGGCCAGCTCCTCGACGAGCGCCCGCTGGATGGCCGTCACCAACGCCGCGCGCACCCCGTGGCCCATCACGTCGCAAATGAACACGCCCGCCTCAGTGTCCGAAAGCGGAAGGACGTGGAAGAAATCGCCGCCGACGGCGCCCGTGGGAAGGTATCGCGCGCAAAAGGCGATCGCGCTCTCGGCGGGCGCAGCGCCTTTGGGGAACGACGGGAACTGCTGCGGCAGGAAGGCCTGCTGGACCTCGCTGGCCATGTCCAGATCGTCTTCAAGCTGCATGTTTTTCTCGCGCAGCTCCGCATTGTACATCGCCAACTGCTCCTCGGCCCGTTTTCGTTCGGTGATGTCGCGCCCAATCCCTACGAGGCCGATGACCTGGCCGTCATTGCCGCGGAGCGGCACCTTGGTGGTCGAGACCCAGCGCTTCTGTCCATCGGGCTGGGCGAACGATTCCTGCCGGTTGATGACCGGCTTGCCCGCGCACATGACGCTCTGGTCATCGGCCTGGTATCGCACCGCGTCGTCGTGCGGGAAGAAATCGAACTCGGTTTTGCCGACGACATCCTCCGGGCGCCGCGCACCGATCGCGCGCATGTGCGCGAGGTTGTCGAGCCGGTACACACCGCGGACGTCCTTCACATAAATGGAATCGAGCAGGTTATTGATAACACTGCGGAGGAGGTTGCGTTCCTCGGCCAATTCGCTCTCCGCCGCGGCGCGCTTGAGCGCATAGCGGATCGAGCGGACGAGCATGTGCGTGTCGGCGCGGCCTTTGACGAGGTAATCCTGCGCGCCGCGGTGGACGGTCTCGACCGCGAGCGTCTCATCGTCCAGTCCGCTGAGGACGATCACCGGCATGTGGGGCGCTTCCGCGCGCAGCTTCTCGAAAGTCTCAATGCCCTGGCTGTCCGGCAGCGACAGGTCGCTCATGATCACATCGATGCCGCCGCCGCGCAGCCGCTCGACGGCCTGCGAGAGTCGCGGCGCGTGCTCGATGACAAAGGGCGGGTCCGCCTTGGCGAGCAGGAGTTCGATAAGGCGGGCGTCGCCGGGGTTGTCCTCGACCAGCAGAATGCGAACGGGGGCTTGGGCCGTCGCGGTTTCCTGCGGATCAGACATGGGGACAAAGAGGAGTATCGCGGCAGAGCGCCCCGCCGCGTGGCTAACCGGGCAAAAGCGCCATCTCGAGCCAGTAGCGGTGGATGGATCTCACGATTTCGATGAAGCGGTCCAGTTCGAGCGGCTTCTGGATGTAACAATTTGCGTACAGCTCGTAGGCGTGCCGGATATCCGATTGCGCCTGCGAGGTGGTCAGGACTACGACGGGAATGCGGCGGAGGTCTTCGTCGGCCTTGATGTCGCGCAGGACTTCGCGGCCATCCTTGCGAGGCAGATTCAAGTCCAGTAGCACCAGGCGCGGACGCGGCGCATCCTCATAGGGCTCCCTCCGGCGCAGAAAGTCCATCGCCTGGGCGCCATCGGATACGGTGTGCAATTGGACCGGGAATTGGGTCTCCCGGAGCGCCTCGAATGCGAGCCGCGCCTCCGCGGCGCTGTCTTCAACCAAAAGAACGTCTACTTTCGATGCTTTCATGGCGACACTTTGGCCGCGACGGGAAGCGTGAAGGAGAACGTCGCCCCCTCGTCCTCCTTCGACTCAACCCAGATGCGACCGCCATGACGTTCTACAATCTTCCTGCAGATGGCAAGACCAAGTCCGGTGCCCTCATACTCGTCGCGCGTGTGCAGCCGCTGGAAAATGACGAAGACCCGCTCCGAAAAGCGCGGATCGAGGCCGATTCCATTGTCCTGTACGGAGATGCGCCAGAAGCCGCCCTCGCGCTCCGCCCAGACCTTGACGCGGGGGGGACGGCCCGGCTTGCGGAATTTGAGGGCATTGCCGATGAGATTCTGGAGGAGCTGGGTCAACTGCCGCGGATCACCCTGGACGACGGGCAAGTCGCCCGAGTCGACGGTGGCGCAGCTCTCCTCGATGGCGATGCGCAAGTTTGCCAGGGCGGTGAGGAAGACTTCCCCGAGGTTCACCTCCTCGAGCACTTGCGGCTCGGTGCTGACTCGGGAGTAGCGGAGAAGGCCGGAGACGAACTCCTGCATGCGGCGGGCGCCATCGACCGCGTATGCGATAAACTCGCGCGCCATGTCGTCGAGTTGCGCGCTGTAACGGCGCTCGAGCAATTGCGTGTAGCTGGCGACCATTCGCAATGGCTCCTGAAGGTCGTGCGAGGCGATGTAGGCGAATTGCTCGAGCTCGGCGTTCGAACGGCGCAACTCATCGGCGGTCCGCTCGAGTTCCTCCTTGGCGCGGACGCGCTCGGTGATGTCGTGCGCGACGCCGGTGACGCCCGTCACCGCGCCGTCCTCGGACCGGACGGGGGAATAGGAGACCTCGAAGTGCAATTGCCTCAATTCCATTTGCGAGGTGAAGGATTCTCCGCCGAGTGCGCGTTTGACGCTATCGACCACGCCTGGGACATCGCCGTACAACTCGACAACGGAACGCCCGACGATGTCGCCCCTTGAGGCCTTGAGGGCGTCCAGGCCGCTGCCTTCGGCCATGGTGATGACTCCGGCGCGGTCGATGGAAAAGAGGATGGCCGGGACATTGGCGATGAAGACGCGCATCTCCGCCTCGATGCGGCCGCGCTCGACGATCTGCTCTTGCAGCTTGCGATTGGCCTCCGCCAATTCGGCGGTCCGCTGCCGGACGCGTTTCTCGAGTTCCTGCTCGGCGGCGTCGCGCGCGCGGTTCTGCTCCTCGATCGAGGAGGCCATGGTATCGAAGGCGGCGGCCAATTCGCGAAACTCCCCTCCCCCACGGACGTGGCCGGCGCGGACCCGCAAGTCTCCCGCGGTAACTTTTTGCGTGGCCCGCAAGAGCATCCGCACACCGCGCACGACCAGGATATCCGCCGCAAGCCACGCGGCGGCGAGGGCAAGAAGCGCGAAGATGGCCAGCATGATGAACTGCCGCCACTCCGATCGCCGCGCCGCGCTCAAGGCAACCTGATCGGGAACGCCCGCGCTCACGAATTCATGGAGGCCGTCGATTGGATCGAGCGAGGTGAACGCATAGAGCCACTCAGCCTGATCCGGCCCCTGGCCGTATGCGGTGCCGAAGGGGCGCGCGTTGAGGATTCGCCGCTCCTGGGCTGCTTCCGGCGCGACTTTTCCGATCCACCCGGCGGCGGACGGCACGCGCATGAGGATCGTTCCATTGCCGTCGAGGATGGAGATGGTCGCGTTCGGGGAAAGGCCGATGCGCGAGCCCAATTCGACCAGCCATCCCAGGTCCAATTCCGCGAAGACGACTCCCGCGATGCGCCCGTCGTCGGTCCGGACTACGTTGGCGCACATCATCTCGGCTCCCTGGTCGTGAGGATCGAGACTGAAGTCCGATACTGTGAATTTCCCCTGAGCCAGCGCCGTCAGGAAGAATCCGCGCCGCGCAAACGGCTCGCCGGCCGCGACCGGCCTGGCGCTCGCGATGATGGCGCCTTGCGTGTTGAGCACGCCCAGGTTTGCGTAGCCCGCCTCGTTGCCGAGCGCCCGAGCGAAAAATGGCCGGCAGGCGCGCGCATCCAGGCTCTTCACCGCGGGCATGTCGGCCATGAGAGTGAGCAGCCGGGCCGTGGACTCGACCATTCGCTCTTCATTGTTCGAGCAAACGCGGGCCAGGCGCATGGCATTGCCCTCGGCCTCCGCCGCCGCTTCATGGCGCTGCTGGACCGCGTTGTAAAACAAGAGTCCCGCCAGCGGCAGCAGAGCCAGCGCTGCCAGCAGCATGAGACGCACGCGCAGACTGTCCACGCCCCCATAATGGCCCCTCCCACCGCGCCGGGTCAAACGCTACCCCGGGAAGATTCGAACTTCCACAAACAGAGTCAAAGTCTGTTGTGCTACCATTACACCACGGGGTAAGGCTTCTCGCGGCGCGCACCATACCGGCGGCGCGCCCAATTTAAAGCAACAAATCGCACGATTGGCCAGCGCTCGCAATGGCTCCGAAAACGCGGGCTTGTCAGCGGCTCGCCGGGGGTGCGTCATAGGGCCCGGGGGGACCTCCCATGAAATACATCCTCGCTCTTGACCAGGGGACGACCAGCTCGCGGGCCATTCTTTTCGATGCCGCGGGAGAGACGCGCGGCATTGCGCGGAGGGAGTTTGAGCAATTGTTCCCGCAGCCCGGCTGGGTGGAGCATCGGCCGGAGGATATCTGGTCCTCGCAGAGCGCAGCGGCGGCGGAGGTAATGGCGCGCGCGGGCGTTCATGCGCGGGACGTGGCGGCGATCGGTATTACCAATCAGCGCGAGACCACTCTGCTCTGGGATCGGAAGACCGGGGCGCCCATTTGCAATGCGATTGTCTGGCAGGACCGGCGCACGGCGTCGATCTGCGAGCAACTCACCGAAGACGGCGCGGGTCCGATGATCCGGAGCCGCACGGGGCTGGTGATCGATCCCTATTTCTCCGGCACGAAGCTGCAATGGATGCTCGATCACATCGGCGGCGCGCGCGAGCGGGCCGAGCGCGGGGAACTGGCCTTTGGGACCGTGGATTCCTGGCTCATCTGGAATCTAACCGAGGGCCGCCTGCATGTGACCGATGTGACCAACGCCTCGCGCACGCAACTGTTCGATATTCATCGCTGCTGCTGGGATGACGAGTTGCTGGCGCTGCTGCGGGTACCGCGTGCGGTGTTGCCGGAGGTGGTCGAGTCGAGCCATGTGTGCGGCGAGGTGGGGCCGAATTCATTTGGGGCGGGCGTCCCGATCGGGGGCATCGCGGGGGACCAGCAGGCGGCGCTCTTCGGGCAGGCATGCTTTCATCCCGGGATGGCGAAGAATACTTACGGCACGGGCTGCTTTCTGCTGATGGCGACGGGGCGCGAGGCGCGGCAATCGCGAAGTCAGCTTCTCACCACCATCGCGTGGAAGATCGGCGGCCACACGGAATACGCGCTGGAGGGAAGTGTGTTCATCGCGGGCGCGGCGGTGCAATGGCTGCGCGATGGGCTGGGGATTATCCGGTCCTCGGCGGACATCGAGGCGCTGGCTGCGACAGTGCCGGATAATGGGGGCGTCTATTTCGTGCCGGCCTTCTCGGGGCTGGGGTCGCCGCATTGGGACCCGTATGCGCGCGGGACGATTGTCGGGATCACGCGCGGGACGACCGCGGGACATCTGGCGCGGGCGACGCTGGAGGCGATCGATTTCCAAACGGCGGACCTGCTCGATGCGATGGCGCGGGACTCCGACCTGCCGCTGCGCGAATTGCGCGTGGACGGGGGCGCGGCGGTGAATGATTTCCTGATGCAATTCCAGGCCGATCTGCTGCGCGTGCCGGTCGTGCGCCCGCGGACGGTGGAGACGACCGCCCTGGGGGCGGCGTGTCTGGCGGGGCTCGCGACGGGATTCTGGAAGAGCCGCGAGGAAATCGCGGCGCGCTGGGCGGTGGGACGGAGGTTCGAGCCCGCGCGATCCGCGTCCGAAATGCAGGAACTCAAGAGCCGCTGGCATCACGCCGTCGAGCGCTCGAAGGATTGGGCGCCCGCCTGATTTAAATCCGTGACCCGCGCGGAATCTCTCGCAGCCATCGACCGTGACTCGTGGGATGTTTGCGTCATTGGCGGCGGTGCGACGGGGCTGGGCACGGCGCTGGATGCCGCCACGCGCGGCTATCGCACGGTTCTTGTCGAGCGGGACGATTTTGCGAAGGCGACCTCGAGCCGCAGCACGAAGCTGATTCACGGCGGCGTGCGCTACTTGCGCGCCGGGCGTGTCTCGCTGGTGCTGGAGGCGCTGCGCGAGCGCGGCCTGCTGCTGCGCAATGCGCCGCATCTGGTCCGCCCGATCGAATTTATCATTCCCGCACGCGCGACTTGGGAGGCGCCGTTCTATGGCGTGGGGCTCAAGGTTTACGATTTGCTCGCCGGGAGGCTTGGGCTCGCGCCGTCGCGTATTCTCTCGCGGGCGGAGGTGCTGGCGCGGCTGCCGGGCCTGGAGCCGACCGGTCTGCGCTGCGGCATCGCCTATTCGGATGCGCAATTTGACGATGCGCGGCTGGCTGTCGCGCTCGCCCGGAGCGTTGCGGATCATGGAGGCGCGGCGCTCAATTATGCGCCCGTCGTTAACCTGCTGAAACGCTCCGGGAAAATTGAGGGCGTGCGCATCCGTGATGCCGAGACCGGCGCTGAGCGGGATATCCTGGCGCGCGTTGTCATCAATGCCACGGGCGTCTTCAGTGATTCGATCCGGCGGCTTGATGAGCCCGCCGCGCCGCCGGTCATCACGGCCAGCCAGGGGTCGCACGTCGTGCTGCCGCTCGAGTGTCTCGGCGGATCGAGCGCCCTGATGATTCCGCGCACTTCCGATGGGCGAATCCTCTTCGCCATTCCGTGGCATGGGCGGCTTATTGCGGGCACTACCGATAATGTCGTTCCCGTCATCACCGCGGAGCCGCGGCCGATGGAGGCGGAGTTGGATTTCATCCTGTCTACGGCGGCGCGCTATCTGGCGAGGCCGCCGCAACGCTCGCAGATTCTCAGCATGTACGCCGGCCTCCGTCCGCTCATCCACACCGGGCCTGTTCGCCGGAGCGCTTCGATCTCGCGGGAGCACGCCATCCTTGTATCCGGCTCGGGGCTCGTCACTGTCGCAGGCGGCAAATGGACTACTTATCGCAAGATGGCGGAGGATACTGTCGATCACGCCGCAAAGGCCGCAGGTCTTGACCCGCGGCCATGCCGGACCGCTTCGCTGCTGTTGCACGGCTCGGACGCGGGGCAAATCGCCGAACTTGGCAAATCGGCTGCGATCCATCCACGCCTCCCATACACCGCCGGCGAAGTCATCTGGGCTGCCCGGCACGAAATGGCGCGCACCGTGGAGGATATACTCGCGCGTCGCACACGCTCCCTCTTACTCGACGCCGCGGCGAGCATTGAAGCGGCTCCGATGATCGCCCGCCTTATGGCTGCGGAGCTTGGCCGTGACGATCATTGGGTTGCGACACAAGTCTCGACTTACACCGAACTCGCGCGTGGTTATCTGCCCGATCTGTAAGATTCATCAAGGTGAGGTGATCCCGGCCTGTCCCGAGACAGTCGGGCTTTGGAACAGGCCGGACCCTTCGTCCAGCTTTTGAATCAGTACGCCTTCAAAGGGAGTCAGCTTCCTGTATCCCAGATTGACAGTTCCCGAAAAGACTCCCGTTTCCGGACTTAGTGATAACTTGATTCCCGACGTACCGCTCACGAGCAACCCGCCCGTCGAGCCAAGCGAAAGCTGCGCGGCGGCCGGGTTGCTCAGAAGATCGCCGGAGAATGTAAGCGTGCCCTGGTGCTGCGCGTCCAGTGGGATCGCGGGCGCGTCCTTCGCGGGGGGCGTGTATACATATCCCGCCGCTGTCACTTCACCCTGGAAGCCCGCCGAGTATCCGCCGATCTGGTTCACGGCGGGCCGGAGCCAAAACAGGACGCCGTCCAGATCGGTCTGTGTAAGCTCCTCGAACGTAAGCGCCCCGCTAATATAACCCGTGGAATCATACAGTGACACATAGAAGGGCCATGTCCCCGCGTCCGAGACGACGCTCGAGAACGAGAATGGAGTGTAATCCCCCAGCCGTCCCGTCGCCCGCACATTGCCCGTCTGGTCCACGGTAATCGCCGCATATCCGATGCCCTGCGGCAATCCATTGGTCGTCCCCGTCAGGGTCAGCGTATAAGCCGGCCTCTCGGGCGCCACGGTGATGTTCTTACTGTAAGTGTTTCGCACGGCCGCTCCAGTCTCCTGCGTGTCGCCGATGACGACGCTGCCCGTAATTTCATTGGCGCCGGAAAGCGATAACTGCAAGGTCACAACGACCGGAAGCCCGCCCATCGCCCTTCCTACTGTACCCTGCCACTCGCCCTCCGGATTAAACGCGCCCGCCATCCGGTAAGTGACTCCGGATAGTGTGACCGTGCCGGTGAAGGCTCCGCCGGATCCCAGTGTGATCTTAAACAGCCCATTGCCCGATCCAACTCCCAGGCCGTTGTAAATCAACCCGCTGAAGTTACCCTGCTGCGACGGGAAGGAATTCCCCAAGGAAATCGTCGCCGCATTACTCGTACCCGTACCGAGCGGGTTCGAGGCGAGCACGGTGTAAGTACCGGAGCTTGCCGCCTGCACCTTTGCCAGCGTCAGCGTCTTCTTCACGGCGCCTTCAATCGGATTACCCTGGAACATCCATTGCAAGGCCGGCGCGGGATAGCCGGTGGCGACTGCCTGCAGGACCGGGCTGGACCCCGCCGCAACGGTCACGCTGCCGGGCTCCAGTGTCACTTCGGGCGCCACGGGTTCCGGCGTGACCGTCAGCTTCGCACGCGAACTCATGACAAGTCCGATGGCATTGCTTACCGAGACGGTATAATTGCCCGCGACCAGGGGATCGGCATCCGGAATGATGAGGCTCGAACTATCTTCTCCTGCGAGTGGCCGATTGTTGAGCATCCATTGGTAATAGAGCGGCGCCTCGCCCACCGCCCCTACCGAGAGCGTCACAGGATCGCCTGCGATGACGGTCTGGCTCTGCGGTTGCGCGGTGATTTTCACCGCCGGGCTCTGGCCTGCAACCAGCGAGTAATTGTCAAAGACCATATAGTTATTGCCGGGCTCGCCCGGATCGGCAAGCTGCCAGACGGCATCCATGCTGCCGAAGTCGAGCGGGTTGGAGCTGGTTGAGATCGGTTTCCCGCTTACGAGCGGCGAGCCGTTCAGTATCGCGCTCCACTTATTGTGGCCATAGTCCATTGTGACCATCAGGGTCATCGCGGTATTATTTTCAAATTGAACATGCGTCGGCACGGGGGTGCTCGAACCATCCTGGTAGTAATAGACTTGAAGGTTGCTATTATTAAAATCGAGGGTGAAAAAATTGTGGCGTTCCTTGTTATAGAGACGCCACTCGAAATTATCGTAATTGGAATTGGTGGAATCGTCGATCGCCATCGTGACACTGAAGGTTATGATCGGTTCGTTGGTCCCGACCGGCGAATAGTCCACGGGATAATACAGATCGACTCCGTCCGCGCCGGCGACTGTCGGCGGACTGTAGCCCACATAAGCCTGCTGACCGGTCATTCCAGCATATCCGCTCACGATACCGTTGCCACCCGACCCCTCGGATACCCATTTCGTGCCGGGGGCATCGAACGGCTGGCCCGCGAGCGGATCGCCGTTTACAAATCCATCCTTTGCCTCGAAGCCGGTGGAATAGAGATCGGTGCTCGGCTCCTGCGGATAAATGCTCAGATCGATCGCTCCCTGCGCTCCACTTACTCCATCGACGTCGATCTGATATATCGTTCCCTGGGTCGCGGTAAAGGTAAGGTAACTGGTCACGCCGCCCGCCGGGTCGTCATCGTTTTGCGCGACCAGGGATAGATCGTTCACAGCGATGCCGGTAAAGACGGCGAGCAATGTGTCAAAGTTGCTGCCCAATGTGCTCACGGCATAGACCCCGGTAACCGGAGGCGTCCAGTTCCACCACACCGAGGCGCCACCCGGGTTCCCTTCGATTTCGGGCTCCCCCGGCTCCCTCGTTGCTCCAACATTCGCGCCGGTGACGTGGACGGTCGCCCCGGCTAGCGGCGTGCTATTGGCAAAGTCGTCATTGGCCGGCGTGCTCAGCACGGTGAATTCGGTCGCGCTATTTACGGCGCCAAGAAGATTGCCCACCGAGATAACCCCCGTCATTGCTCCGGGCGCGACAACCGCGGCGATGTGCGAGTCCGATAATATGGTGTAACTGAGCGGCGTACCATCCAGCGTGACGGAGGTCGCGCCCGTAAAATTGGAGCCCGTGATCTGCACCGTGGTATCGATCGACCCGGTGGCCGGGCTGAACCCCGTGATGGCCGGCAGCGAATCGTTGACCGCCCAATTGAGCACGACGCTTCCGCTCGCCCCATTATATCCGTCGACGGCGATATGATAGTAAGTGCCCGCGTATGCATCAAAGGTGACGCTGCTGGTGGTGGTATTTCCGTAGTCGTCATTTTCCATCACGGGAGTAAGTGTTGTCACGCTGCTGCCGGTAAATACTCCGAGCAATGTATCGAAGGTACTGCCGTAGGTTGTAAATGTGACCGGACCTGTCGTGAGGGGCGTCCAGAGATACCAAATCGACTTACCGCCGGAATTACCGGCGATATCAGGCTCCCCGGGCTCTTTTGTCGCCCCTTCGTTATTACCGGTGACGACGCCGCTCTCGCCGGTAATCACCGTGGCACTGGCAAAATTGTCGTTTGGCACCAGCGGTATCACGGTGTAGTCCGAGCCGCTGGTCCCGGTCCCTTCCGGGCTGGTCATCGTGATGGGACCGCTCATCGCCGCCGCGGGCACGGTCAGAGTCGTTTCAGTATCCGACAATACGTTGAAACCCGCGGCCGTGCCGCCCAGTGTCACCGCTGTCGTACCCAGGAAGTTCGACCCGGTGACGGTCACCACGCTCCCCGGCATACCGGATTGCGGGTTGAACCCGGCGATTTCCGGCGCGGCGGCGTCTTCCTCCCAGGTCAAAGTAATCGCCCCCTGCACACCGTCATTACCGTCGATATCTATATAGTAAGTCGTGCCCGCGGAGGCGTTGAAAGTGACGCTGCTGTTTACGCTGGTCCCGTAATCGCTGCCGGTGGCGACGGTCGTGAGCGCATCGACCGCACTGCCCGTAAAAATGCCCAGCAGCGTGTCGAAGCTGCTGCCCGCCGTGCTGAGGGTATAGGTGCCATTGGCCGGCGCCTGCCACTCCCACCAGACCGATGAGCCGCCGGGATTCCCGCCAATCTCCGGCTCGCCCGCCTCCCTTGTCGCGCCGAGATTACTCGAAAGCACCTGGCCTTGCGTGCCGCCGATGATTGTCGCGTCGGCAAACTCGTCATTGGTAGGCAGCGGGGCGACCGTGAAATTCGCCGTGGTCACGCTGCTGGTCGTCGCGCTCAAGAGCGTAATCGGACCGGTGACGGCGCCTGGCGGGACAGTCGTGGAAATCGAGTTGTCCGAGTTAATGGAATAAGCTGCCGCGGAGCCGCTGAACTCCACCCCCGTGACAAGGTCGAGGTTGATTCCCGTGATAGCCACCGAGGTGCCCGCCGGTCCGACCGTGGGAGTAAAGGAAGTCACTTCCGGAATGGTGTTTCCTCCCCCGCTCAATGCCGGCAGCAGCGCGCTCATGATCGGACGTCCGATCCCGGTGACGAGGTCGTATCCCACGCCGGCGGAGTAGGCGCTGTTATTGCCGGAGGTGATGTCCTGGAAAGAACTCGTCCCGATCAGCGGGTATATCCTGGGATTCAACAGACCGAGCGGCCCGAGGCCGTTCTGGATGCGCGCCTCATTGATCAGCGCGCAAAGACCCGCCCATGTCGGCGCGCCCCAGCTCGTCCCGCCAATCTGCTCCTCGCTTCCTTCAAAATAAATGTAAGCGCCGGTATTCGGATTGGCCACGGAGGCGACATCGGGCACGCAGCGTGTGGTTCCCGCGGGCACGCCCTGGCCCGTCTGCCATGCCGGACGCGAAAAATAGCTGCTCACGCCGCCGCCGCTGTCATCCCAGGCTGTCTCTGCCTCGACCGTTCCGCTGGATTCGAGCGTGAGAGAGGTCCCGCCCACTCCCGTCACATTCGGATCGCTTGCATAATAAGACGGCTGCAAGACGCCGCCCATATAGGCGCCATCGTCGCCAGAGGCGACAAAGATACTCACGCCATAATTGGTAATGCTCGCGAAGTACTGCGAATCCGTCATTTTCTGGCTGGCCGAGACCTCCGTCTCTCCAATCCCGAGGCTGATCGAAAGCTCGTGCATCGACGGAGTATTGGGCAGATCGCTGAGAATGCGCTCGAGCCCCTCGTCGAGGTCGGTGAACGAAAGCTGCGCCGACGCATAAATGCGGATGTTCGCACCAGAGGCGATGCCGCTGGTCCATTCCGTATCGAGCGTCTCCTCGCCGCTGAGCGAGTCCGGCGTGCCCTGCACGGCCTGAATCTCCTGGATGTTCGCGAGGCTTTGCGAAATGCCGTTCCTTGCCCAAAAAGCGGTCAGATCGCTGGACCGGGGAAAGGTATCGATCAGGATCGCAATGGTCTCCCCGGCCCCGTTGTAACCAAGATTCGACGCGCCGTAAGCGCTCATAATTTCGCTGACCAGGTAAGGCGGGACATTGGCGATCAGCGGCTGCGCCGATTGCACGTGATGAAGATGAATGTGCGGCTGCAATCCATTGATACCCAGCACCGCCGCCTCCAGTGTGGCTGGGATGCTCGGCGCCGTAACGGCCGAGGTGTAGGTGCCGTCGGCCACCGTGACCTCCGCGAATTGCGCCTGCGTGGCCGTCTGGATTTGCCCCACCGTTCCCTTGACGAACACCGCCAGCCGCGACGAATCGGTTCCCACGATGGCGAGGCCCTGTCCCTTCGCCCACTCGATCACCGCCTGGTAATTGGCCGGCAGCGGCAGGTAACGCGCCTCCATCTCGTCGTGCGGGATGCGCTCGCCTGTCTCCATCCGTTTGAGCAAATTCGGATAATCGCGCATCCGGAGGGCGATCTGGAATTCCATTTCCCTGCCCAGATGCTCCTTGCGCAGCGGCTGCACGGACATCACACGGTGCGGGTCCGGCAGCCTGATGCTGTCCGGCAGCATGGTTCGCGGCTCCGACGCCGCCCTGACCAATCCTGCCCCGGCCAGCAAAACCAAAACCATGACGAAAAATCGGCGCGACGAGCCCATGAATGAAAATAGGAGGGATATGGTCTCGCGCTGCGGTCGCATCCGCTCAACCCGGCCAGCCACAAGGATGCCACCGATCAGCCCAAGGTCAAACGCGGCCCCCCGCTCATTGCCCCTTCGCGCCGGGCGAGGGCTGCTCTTCCTG
Organism: Chthoniobacteraceae bacterium; assembly: GCA_049521415.1. Taxonomy (GTDB): domain Bacteria; phylum Verrucomicrobiota; class Verrucomicrobiia; order Chthoniobacterales; family Chthoniobacteraceae; genus DATAXI01. Next base: position 4,227 of record JBEKOV010000071.1, on the reverse strand, counting down.
GGCCTGGACGGGCATCCCTTCCTGCAGGTCGTCGGTAGGATTCATCACCACGTTGTCCCCGACATTCAACCCCGACAGCGCCTCGATCGTAGGCCCGAAGTCGCGTCCCACCTCGATAGTCTGCCAGTGGACCTTCCCGTCGCGCACCACCACCACTTGCGCGCCTGCTGGCCGGAAGATGTAAGCGTTTGCCGGCACGATAATTGGGCCGTTTTCAGGCGCATCGAGCGAGAACTTGATCTGACCGTACATACCCGCGTAGAGCGTGCCTTCCTTGTTCGCGATCAACAGCTCCGTGAGCAGCGTGCGCGATTGCGGGTCGATGGCCCCGGCCGTTCTCGTGACCGTCGCAACGAAATCGCGGTTCGGTAATTCCCGCACCAGCACCTTCGCGGTCACGCCCGGGCGGATTGAAGGCGCGTTATTCTGCGGCACATAAACATAGATCCGCAGGGGATCCGTCTGCGCGATGTCGTAAATCTGCGTGCCGCCGGAGCCGCTGCCGGCGCTCACCAGCGCGCCGATGTCCAGATAGCGGTAAGTGATCTTTCCGTCGAACGGCGCCGTGATCTGATTGAAGCTCAATTGCTGTTCGAGCAAATCGACATTCGCCTGCGCTGCGGCCTGCGCGGCCGTTGCGGCCCGGTAGCCGCTTTGCTGCGTGTCGTTATCCTGCGAGTCGACCACCTTTTGCTCGAACAACCGTTGCCACCGCTCCGCGGTGATCTTCGCGATCTGATAATTCGCGTGCGCCTGATTAAGAGTCCCCTCCGCCTGCCGCAATTGCTGCTCGACGTCCGGTGTCTCGATGGTGGCCAGCAATTGCCCGGCCTTCACGTTGTCGCCAATATCCACGAGCCATTTGCCGAGATAACCGTTCGTGCGTGCGTAAAGCGTGGTCACCTGGTTTGCCTCGATGCTGCCGGGCAGCACCAGCGTGGTCGGCTCCGTGTCGCGTTGCACGGTCTGGACAGTGACCACCGTCTGCGCAATCTGCTGGGCGAATTCCTCCTGCGCGTGCGTCGCCGCGACATGCCTCCAGACTCCCATGATGATGAGCGCCGCCACTGCCATGACCGCGACCAGCGGTCCCCAAACGGCGATTTGCCTCACCGGCGGGTGCAGCCGCTGTTGCGGCTCGGCGGGCGGTGCGGCGGTCTTTGCTGGCTCAATCCGCTCGGCCGGCCCGGTCGGTTTATGCCCCCTCGCGGTCAATCTTTCATCGACAGTGCTCATGCGTTCTTTGCCTTATACTCGCGATTTGCTTCGCGTTCGAATCGTTCGTCGGGATCGCCGGAAAATTCTTTCTTCCGCAGCATCGTGTAAATGACCGGCACAAAGAAGAGTGTCGCCACCGTGGCCACGAGCAAGCCTCCGATGACGGCCCGCCCGAGCGGCGCGTTCTGCTCGCCTCCTTCGCCCAGGCCCAGCGACATCGGCAGCATCCCGATAACCATCGCCAGCGCGGTCATCAGCACGGGGCGCAGCCGCGTATGGCCGGCGGAGATCGCGGCCTCCATCGCATTCTTGCCCTCGCAGCGCTCGTCATTGGCAAAGGTCACCAGCAGGATGCTGTTCGCGGTCGCTACTCCGATCGCCATGATCGCCCCCATCAGCGACGGGACATTGATCGTCGTCCCGGTGACGAAGAGCATCCAGATGATCCCGCACATCGCGCCGGGCAATCCCGTGATGATGATGAACGGGTCGGTCCACGATTGGAAATTTACCACCATCAGAAAATAAACCAGCACGATGGCGAAAATGATCCCCGCGCCCAGCCCGAGGAATGAGCTATTCATGCTCGAGACCTGCCCGCGCACCTTGAGCGTCGTCCCGCGCGGCAGTTTCGACGGCGGCACGACGAAGAGGTGCAGCTTGTCCAGCACCCAGTCCAGCCCGAGGTATTTGGCGGCATTACGGACCATGCCGGGCTTTGGGTCGAACCCGTCGAGCACCTTCTGCACGTCATCGGCCAGCGCGCCGAGGTCGCGGCCCTGCACGTTTGCCATCACGTCAAAGACCGGCGCGATATCGTAGTGGCTGACGATGATCGGCGATTCGCTGGGCGTGATGGTCGCGAGGTTGCCGAGTAATTGCGGGCGCTCTGTGCCGCTCAGGGAAATTGGCGTGTTTCGCAAGTCATCCAGCGTCTGCATGCTGTATTGCGGAGTCTGCACGGCCACGTTGTAATTAACGCCGTTTTTGAAGTTCAGCCAGTAATTCGGCGCCGCCTGCCCGCTGGAGGCCAGCGAGATCAGCATGGCGCTGGCAACATTTTGCTGCTGGAGCCCGATCTCCTCCGCTTGCGTCCGGTCGACATTCACGCGCAAGTCCGGTCCGTGTACTTCCTGGTGGACGCGCACGTCCACCGCCCCGCGCAGCCCCTCGACCTGATGCGCGATTTCCGTCGCCAGGGTGTAGTCGGAGGGATCGCGCCCCGTCACCTGCACGTCGATCGGCGCGGGAATGCCGAAGTTCAATATCTGGCTGACGATATCCGCCGCGCTAAAGTAAAACTGCATATCGGGATGGTCCCGCTTCAGTTCCAGCCGCAGCTTCTGAACGTAATCCGACGTCGGATGATGATTCTCATTCAACGAGACCAGGATTTCCCCGTCCGATTCGCCAATCGTCGAATTGTCGCCCAGGGAAAGATTGATGCCGCTGCCAGGGAGGCCGATGTTGTCGATCACGGCGTGAATTTCGTCCGCGGGCACGACTTTCCGGATGGTCCCCTCGACGTCGTGAAAGCGCACCGCTGTCTCCTCGACGCGAGTCCCGACCGGCGCGCGCACGTGCAGACGGAACTGGCCGGCATCGACCTCCGGAAAGAAATCGCGTCCGAGAAACGGCACCATCAACGCTGAGAGCACGACCAGGATTCCCATTCCGACGAACGCGACTTTTCGGTGCCCGAGCACCCATGTGAGCGCCGCGGTGTATCGGTCGCGCAGTTTCTCGAATCCCTTCTCGAAACGAATATAAATCCCGGTAAAGAATCCCATGATGCCCGGCGGACGCTTGAGCGCTTCGCCCTCGTGATGCACCTCTTCCATGTGCTCCTTGAGCAGGAATTTCACCATCGTGGGCACGACCGTGCGCGACAGGAAATAGGAGGCGAGCATCGCGAAGATGACCGCCATGGCCAGCGGCATGAACAGATATTTCGCCGTGCCGCTCAGGAAGAATACCGGCACGAACACAATGCAAATGCAGAGCGTCGAGACGAATGCAGGCACCGCGATCTGCGACGCGCCGTCCAGGATTGCCCGCACCATCGGCTTCCCCATCGCGAGGTTGCGATGGATATTCTCGACCTCGACCGTCGCGTCATCGACCAGGATGCCAACGGCCAGCGCCAGGCCCCCGAGCGTCATGATATTGAGCGTCTGGCCCAGCGCCCCCATGATGATGATCGAGCACATGATCGAGAGCGGGATCGAAGTCGCCACCACGAGCGTGCTGCGCCAGCTCCCGAGGAAAATCAGGATCATCAACGCCGTGAGGCAGGCGGCGATCACGCCCTCGCGCAGCACGCCGTTGATCGCGGCCCGCACGAAGATCGATTGATCGAACATCTGCGTCAGCGTCAGCGACGGAGGAAGGGTCGCCTGGATTTTCGGGAGCTGCTCCTTGACGCGGTTGATGATATCGAGGGTCGAGGCGTTCGCGCTCTTGAGGATGGTCAGCAGCGAGGAGCGGACGCCGTTTTGCGTAACGATATTTTGTTGCACCGAGTAGCCGTCGCGCACCTGGCCGACGTCGCGGATATAGACCATCGCACCGTTCACCTGCTTGATCGGCACATCATTGAGTTCCTCTAACTGAAGCGGGCTGCTATTGAGGCGGATGTTGTACTCGCGGTCCGCGATTTTTTCCGTGCCCGCGGGCAGGATCAGGTTTTGCGCGTCGAGCGCGTTGCTGACGTCCGCTGGCGACAGGCCCTTGGCGTAAAGCTTCTGAAGGTCCAGATCGACCATCACCTCCTTGATCTTGCCGCCGTAGGGCAGCGGCATCTGAGCCCCCTGTACCGTGGCCAGCCCGGTGCGGAGGAAATTCACTCCGTAATCCTCGATGTCCTGCTCGCTCAAAGTCTTGCTGGTGATGCCGACCTGGAGAACGGGCACATTCGAGGCGCTGTACTGGATGACCAGCGGCGGCGTGGTGCCGGGCGGCATGGTGCGCAGCAGCGTCTGGCAGATGGCGGTCACCTGCGCCACGCCC
>JBEKOV010000070.1:0-19675 GCA_049521415.1 Chthoniobacteraceae bacterium | reverse complement strand
CCGCAGTCGTGTGCCCCTTTTCTCTCGCCGCTATGATCCGCTCCCGCAGATCAAGACTGTAGGTTCGCATCCACCTACCATACCACTCTTTGCCTCAGATTAAATAGAAAATGCTCTAGTTCTGCGGTAAAGACACCTCTGGAAAGTGAATCTTCAGCTTAAAGCAAACGTAGAGAACGAGGATTGCCCCCAGTGTGGAAAATATCAGGCCGGCGGGATGGTATCGCGCGTTTGCCGGGCGAGAGAATATGTGAGTAACCGCCCCGCCAACAATTGACCCAACGATGCCCAGCACAATCGTCCAGAAAAGCGTCATGTGTACGTGCATCACTGATTTCGAAATGACCCCGGCGATTAACCCAATGAGAATATACCAAATTATATGAAACATAGGTATTTCCAATTAAATCGGTTCTCGACGCCAAAGTGCGCTTCAATCGAATGCGATTCCGTAAAATACCCGGAAGTTAACCGGGTGCTGTTTACAATGGGAGCATCTGCATTAGAGTGTGGAATATATGGGCGATAGATCACGAAAAGAAACGCATAAAAAAGACATTCAAAAGCATGCAAGAACTGACGCGGGAGTGCGTTCGAAGCTGGAAAACGCGGAAGCCCAGCATCATCCCACCTCCGGTCACACGGCTACACCCGGCCATCCCACTACTTCGGACGAACCGGGCGAAAGAAAGTAGGATCGACGATCACATTTTCCCAAGGAATTATTTGATCAGTGGTTTCCTGGCGAGCCCTTCTTCGAGGCGGCCAAAGAGATCCTCAATGGAAAACGGCTTGACGAGGATGTGAATGGAATCCGTCGATGTATTTCGGTCTCGGGCGTCATGGGTTAAGAAAATAAGCGGCACACAACACAGGATTTTATCCAATGCAAAAGCTTCCGCCACTTCGTGTCCATCCTTCCAGGGCATATGCATATCCAGAAGGACTATGTCCGGCTTGAATCTATGGGCCATTTGGACCGCCTTGGTCGGGTCATTCTCTTCGGCGGATATATACCCGTGCCTTCTCAGCAACCCTCCCAACATGCGAGTTGCAGGGGGTTCGTCATCAACGACCAAAACGCGAGGTTGACGCGGCTTTCTCCTTTTGCCGCGTCTGGGCGTCATCAATGCCGTTTGAGCTGTGGCTCCGCCCCTATTTTGAGCAAAAATGCTGTTTTCGCCGATGGACGGATTCGCTTCGAGCGTCTGACGGAAGGACACGAGCTGGGTCTGGGCCTCGGTCCAATTCTGTTTTTGCCTGCCAAAGGGGCGGCTTTCCCGCTCCCAAACGTGATACGCGCCGACGGCGATTTCATCGTGGGTGGGTGTAATGTATGCGTTGGGCATAACGAGAACATCGCACGTATCCCTGAATCACAGCATCATTTCGAGCGGAATGCTGCACCAAAGTTGCGGCTGATATTTTAACCCTTGGAGGAACCCTCGATGAATCCTAATGGAATTCGATGTTCGCTTCCAGCGTCGATGTTGCGCCGGTGCCACGGAAGCCACCCTCGATGGGCGTCGCACCGAGCGGCTCGCGACAAGCGGCGACGGCGATGTACTCGTCGTTGACCGCCATGTCGTGTGTCGGATCATAGCCACGCCAGCCTCCGCCGGGCAGGTAGACCTCTGGCCAGGCATGCATGTAACGCCGCTGCCGACCTGTGCTGGCGGGCCGATAGCCGCTGACGAAACGCGCCGCGATGCCCACTGCGCGGCATGCATCGATAAAGAGCATCGCGACGTCACGGCACGAGCCGTATCTATGCTCGAGGGTGTGCGCGGGTGGATGAGGCGCACCTGTTTCCCGAATTGATATGGGACATGTTTTGTAGATCTCGCTGTTGAGGGCGTTGAGAAACTCGAGCGTGCGCCCGCCGGCTGTTTCCGCAATTAAACGTCCGAAATTTGCGACGGTATCCTCATCGTGGACGCGCTGCAGGTACCCGGCAAGGGAGCGGTTCAACTCGTCGCCATAGACGATTGGCAAGGTGTCAGCCGCCGCCGCGAGGAGGTAGTCAAATGGATTGCCGCGAGCGGTTTCCACCTCAAACGAGGTCTGGATCGCAAGCCGGGGCGTGGGATCACCAAACCACGCATGGAGCACCGAGTTCCCTTCGATATCCAGGCATTCGGAGAGCGTAATCGGCTCCGGCTCGATTTCAGTTTCAAGACGCACCAGCCGCACGGTGCCATCGCACCGGGGCCGCAACCGGATGATGTGCGGCTGGAGCGACACAGGTTTGCTGTAGCTGTATAGAGACGTGTGTTTAACGGTGAAATTCATCGGCATCAGAGCATGGGCAATGTTTAAGCGCCCCGGCAATTAACGTCCAGCATTCCGGCGTACGCTTGATTTTGGACGGTCGATGCTGTTCACATCGACCATGCGCACCATGAAGGTCTCGCCGGGGCAGAAAACAGCTTCAGCACTGTGTGGCGGCTTAGAACGACGTTCCGGGCCGGAATAGGCTTGCAACGCCGCTGCCCGGGAAGTAAATTGCAGAAACTCCCACTCCCCACGCCAATCTTGGAAATCCCGGTTGATGTTCAGTTGGGGCAACAATTTTATGAAGTCATGAAAAGAATCATTCCGCGCATTCGTCTCGGTTTCTTTCTGGTGCTGCTGGTGGTTTCGTGCGGCATCGCGCGCGCCCAATCGCCTGCGGGCGCCATGTACCTGGAAGACGGCTCATGGACGATTATCGGCGCCAATTCCGTTACGGCAACGGGCACCGCCATTTCAACAGTGGGTTTCAACACTGCGGGCTGGATTCCGGCGGTCGTGCCGGGGGTGGCCTTAACCAGCTATATCAATGCGGGCCTGATTCCCGACCCGAATTTTGGAAACAACCAGTATCTTACTTCGGATACCGCTTTCACCGGTCAAAACTACTGGTACCGCGACGAATTCACGCTCCCTTCGAATTATAGCGGGCAAGATATCACCATCAATTTCGACGGTATCAATTGGATGGCCGATGTTTATATCAACGGAAGCTACGTCGGAAGCATTGACGGCGCTTTCATTCGGGGCAAATTTGACGTGACAAGCTTTCTGAACCCGGGACAGAAAAATGCCATCGCGGTGCTCATTTATACGGTTGCCGATCCAGGCCCGGTGCATACGTTCACGCTGAACAACGGCACCGGGGATGGCGGTCCGATGACCGCCGATAGTCCGACGTTTATCGCGAGCCAGGGCTGGAACTGGGTTCCAACAGTGGTCGGACGCGATATTGGCATTTGGAGCCATGTTTATCTGTACGGCGCAAACGTCGTCCAAATCATCGACCCCTTTGTGAGCACGGTTCTGACGAACAACAACGCGACGGCTAATCTGACCATCCAGGTCGGCCTGAAAAATACCAGTTCGTCCACCCAAAGCGGAGTGCTCAATGGAACCATTGTGCCGGTGAGCGGAACCGGGGGAAGTGTCCAATTTTCGACGAATTTCAGCGTACCCGCCGGAACGACGCGAACGCTTACACTCACCAGTTCCAATGTTTCGCAGCTTTCCATCGCCAATCCTCAACTCTGGTGGCCGAACGGATATGGCGCCCCGAATATGTATAACCTAAATCTGACCGCCAATCTCGGTTCCGTCGTAAGCGATCAGAAGACGGTTCCCTTCGGAATGCGGATGCTCACCTACAATACCGCGAGTGTGAGCGGAGAGCTCCAGATAATCTGCAATGGGCACGTCATTCAATGCAACGGCGGAGATTGGGGAATGGACGAAAGCCTGCTGCGCTATACCCAGGCAAACTACAATACCTGTGCTCAATATTCCAAGGATATGAACATGGTGATAATCCGGGACTGGGCCGGGGAGATTGACAAGGACGAATTTTACACGGCCTGCGATAACTACGGACTTTTGGTTTGGAATGACTTTTGGCTTGCCAATACCAATTGCGGGCCCGACCCCAACAACGACAACATGTTTATCGCAAACATGCAGGATTATGTCATTCAAAAGCGAAATCATCCTTGCCTCGCTCTCTATGTCGGCCGCAACGAAAGCCCGGCGCCTGCGGCGATCGAGACGGCCATGGAGGCGGCGATGGAATCGGGCAGCGGAACGCTGGACTCCACCCGCTATTATATTCCGGAGTCGAACTCCTCGCCGGTCAATAGCCCCGGGCCTTACGACAATCAGACGCCAGCCTGGTATTTCGCAAATCGAGGCACGGACTTCCAGGCCGAACTCGGGCTGGTTTGCGTGCCGACGAGCGACAGCATGCGCCTGACCATGTCCGGGACGGATCTGTGGCCGATGGATGACACGTGGGGCGTCCACGACTACTATCAGACCCGCGCCCAGGAGTACACGGCGGACATCCCCGCGCGTTATGGGCAGGTGTCGGGGATCGAGGATTTCTGTGAAAAGGCGCAGCTCTTCAATCTTGAAACGGCCAAGGCCATGATGGAATGCTTTCGGGCGAATCGCGGCCCTGGTGGAATCGTCTGGATGAGCCAGGCGGCATGGCCTTGTTTGATCTGCCAGCTCTACGACTATTTCATGGCGCCGACGGGCGCTTACTATGGCGTGAAGCACGCCCTTGAGCCGATTCATATTTTTTGGAATGCCAACACCAATGCCATCGAGGTAAACGATGACACGTTGACCAACCTGACCGGGGCCACGGCGCAGGCGACGATCTACAACATGGACGGCTCGCCGCAGTGGCACAATTCCGTCCCGGTCTCTGTAAATGCCGGCACGGTGACGAACTGCTTTAATCTGTCATTTCCCGCCAGTTTGTCCCCCGTCTATTTCGTCAAGCTTCTGTTGACCCAGAGCGGCACCACCCTGTCGAACAACTTCTACTGGGCGAGCTCGTTAGCCTCCAATAGCTGCACGGCGTTGTTGGGAATGAATCGGGCGAATTTAACGCAGAATACAACCCGGACCGATTCCAATGGAACAACGTATCTGACCACGACCATTTTCAACCCCAGTCCGAATGTGGCGCTCATGACGGAGTTGAAAGTCGTGGAAGATAGCGCGCCGACGCAAAGGATCCTGCCCATCCTCTACAGCGACAATTATATTTCTCTTATGCCCGGCGAGACGAGGGTGGTGAATATTCAATTTGCCACGAGCTTGCTCAACGGCGCCAATCCGCTGGTCATCGCAAAAGCCTGGAATGGCGACTCGGTATCCGCGAACGCCACGACGTATAATGTGCAGACGCTCGCCGAGAGCAATACGCCGGGAGTTCCCTATACGCTTACGGCCGATCCGAATGCCGAGGGCGGCAAATGGGGCAATCTTGGTTCCACCGCGGTTGGACAATACGTGCAGTACATGGTTCCCAATCTGGTCGCCGGACGAACCTATATTGTCACGGCCGGCGTAAAATTTACGGGGACGGGGGGCCAGATGCAGCTTGCCGTGAGCGGCAGCAGCGTGGGAGCGGTGGTCGATTTGTATAATTCCCCCAATTCTTATGGTCCGATCGACATCGGCACGGTGACGCCGTCTGTCAGCGGAACGCTGCCCTTCCAGTTTTCGGTGACTGGACAGAATTCCTCTTCGACCGGATTCGCTGTCGGCATCAACTACATCGAGGTCACGCCGCTCAGTGGGATCACCAGTCCCACAACCACGCCGACCGTTGCGATCCCCCCTTCAGCCTCCCCTTCGATCGTAACGGGGACGACGACGACCTTGAACGTGCTGGGCGCCGATACGAGCCCCGCCGGGGAGGCCGGGCTTACCTATACTTGGAACGTAATTTCCTCGCCAACCGGTGTGGCGATGCCCACCTTTGGCAGCAGCAACAGGACCAATGCCGGCGCCAGCACGGTCGCCACCTTCTATGGCGAGGGCAACTACACTTTTGAGGTGAGTATTTATAATGGGGGCAATTGGGTCAATGCCACCGTCAATGTCACCGTGAATCAGAGCACCCCAATCCTGACTGTTTCACCTCCCTCCGCATATATTGCACCCAGCGGTACGCAGCAGTTTTCCGCCGTCGAGACCGACCAATTCGGCAATATTCTCTCCTCGCCGGGCGCCATAACCTGGTCCGTACTCAATGGGCCCGGAAGCATTGGCACAAGCGGCTTGTATCAGGCCTCCTCGACGTCCGGAGTGGCCACCATCCAGGCAGCCAGCAGTTCCTACACATACACGGCCGTGGCCAGCGTCGATGTCGGCACTATCGCCAACGTGACGAACGGCTTGGTCGGGAGATGGAATTTTGAGGAACTAAGCGGCACCACTGCCCACGATACCTCCGGGAATTCAAACAACGGAACGCTGACGAGCGGCCTGACGTGGGTAACGCCGGGCAAAATCGGCAACGGATGTCTCCTCTTTCCCTCAAACAGCTTGTCCTATGTGCACGTTCCCGATTCGACAACCCTCGATCCCACGGCGGGAATTACGATTTACGGATGGGCAAATCCAATAGCCTGGACCGGCAATAATCGGATCCTGGAAAAGTGCAATCCGAACGGGGTCAATGGCGGAGATAATCAATATCGGTTATTGGTGGAAAATGGGCAGCTTAAATTTGATCTGACGGGTGTTGGCACGCTTGTTTCGACACAAGCACTCCCCAGTACCAACACATGGCATTTGATCGCCGGCACATGGAACGGCAGCATAATGACGCTGTATGTCGATAATGTCGCGGTTGCCAGTATGGCCGCATCAGGGACGCTGGCAGTTACAAACAGCCCGTTGGACATCGGCGCCAAAGACGCGGTTTCAACGACCCAAGGCAATATATTCGACGGTTGGCTCGATGATGTGCGCGTCTATAATCGCGGCTTGAGCAGCGGGGAGATGGCCTCTCTCTATGGGGTGTCCCCGCCATGGATTGCGATTCCCGCCGCGGCCAATTCAGCAAACACCCTTCCCGGCGCAACATCGATCCTTTCGGTTCTCGGCGCCGACGTCAATGGCGAAAGCACTTTGACCTATACATGGGGGACCACCGGGACGACTCCGGCCCCTGTGACCTTTAGCGCCAATGGCACCAATGAGGCGAAGCAAACAAACGCCTCATTTACTCAGTCAGGCACCTACAACCTGCAGGTTGCCGTCACCGATTCTTGGGGCCAGAGCGCAACGAGCAGCGTGACTCTCGTGGTCAATATCCCCTCCTACGCCGCCTGGCAACAGACTTGGTTTACGCCGAGCCAACTGGCCAATCCCGCCATCAGCGGCACGGCCGCCACGCCCGCCGGCGACGGCGTTTCAAATCTTTTGAAATACGCCTTGAATCTCGATCCCTTGGTCAGCGGCGCCGGCAAGCTGCCCAGCGTCTCCGTGACGTCCGTTGGCGGCCTCAATTATCTGAGCCTCACCTACACCGAGCTTATTTTAGCCACGGATATCACCTATATCCCTGAGGTTTCCGGTGATTTGCAAATATGGAATTCCGGCCCCTCCTACACCGCCACGGTCAGTTCAACGCCCAATCCCGGCAACCTCACGGAAACGGTGACAGTTCGCGATCTGGTCCCGATGAGCAACGCCGTCCCCCGCTTCATCCGCCTCGAGGTCGCATCGCCATAACCCGCGTCCTGAATTCAGCAGGCGGTTTACCGCCTAACCTCCATGGCGCGAAGAAAAGAACTAATTCCCGAGATATTGTTGCCATGCGAGGGCGGTGGCCTGGTCGGGCAGCCAGATGGCTTTGTTCCTGTCTCCTTTGAAGTGGCTGTAGGGCACGACGTCAAGAGTATCGGGATTGCCCAGCCAACCGGTATGAATGTCGATCTTGTAAAGCTGGGCTGACTGGCCGCCGGCGCCGGGTTGTCCGAAGGAGGGCAATTGGGTCTTGAAGATGTTTATTGAATCGCCGGAATCACCGGACGCTGAATCGGACGCTGTCGAGGCGGTGGTGAATCGCATATTGATGGCGGCTTTCAGAAACGGGATGGCAACGTCGAGGCTGCGGCCAACCTCGTGCCCTTCGTTTTTTTGAAGAGCGACTGTCCATGGCGCATGGAGCATGAGTCCGGCATCGATGTTGTGGATGGAGGAGATCAACCAGATGCGGCTGTCCTTTGCACCCAAGGCGAAAAACATCGGGATCTCAGCCTTCCCGGAGGTCATGTCGCGGGATGGCCCCCAGGTTCCCTTGGAGCTGGCGAAGGCGATGACCCGGAGGGGGAACTGGGTGCAGTAGCGCCCGCAAACATTTGACCCGGCGGATGTGCCCCAGAAGGCGAGGGGAGCGTTGACCAGCTCCGGGTGACGGGCATCCCTGGCAAGACGCTCGACGGCGGCATCAAGGGCCTGCGCAACTTCGCCATCGGGATCGTTTTGGTACATGGCCGGGTCTCCATCGGCGAATTGGCAGGCAATCACGGCAAACCCGATGTCCCTGGCGAGCGCCTGCCAGCGCTGGTCCGCGGCCATGCCGCGGCCATCCTGGAGATCCCCGGGAACGAGCACAAGGGTGCCGCGCAGAGGCTTCTGGCCGGCGGGAATCCATCCCCTGAATGCAACAGTGTTGATCTTCACGCCCGGGAGCGGATCAGCAGTCCAGTCGTAAGCCTGAGCATGGACGATTCTCGCGAGCGTCAAAGCCGAGGCGAGGATAACGAGCGGCGGTTTCATGATTTGAATTGGGACGCAGGGGGCTGTTCACAACCCACCGCTTCGGCCAGCCGGATTACTAGGTGGCTACGGGGTGGAATGTTTCGGCCAAAAGCAGACCGTTCGGCTACGCAGACGAATTGGTGCTCGGAGTCTCGGGATTGCTCTCATCGGTGATATCCTCGAAGGAGCGGCGCACTTTTTCGATTTGCTGACGGGAGTGTTCCGCATCGCCGTAATGGAAAAAGAATTGGTAGCGGTTGTGCATGGATTTCATCCGGAGGGGGTGCTTGCAAGTGACCTATAGTGAGGGTGATACTCTATTATAGCTTGGTTTTCGCGCTGAGTTCGACAGCCTTTCTCAGTAACGGAAGATGCGCCAGATCTTTTTCCCGCCCCACGGCTTCTTTGCTGCGGATAATGCTCTTAAGCGGAAGTACATCGATTTTCATTCCGAACCATCTCAGCCGGACCGCCTTTTTTGCTTCAGTCTTAAAGGGGCCGAGCCCATCGATGCGATAGAGAAAATTTACGAGCGTGTCATCACGAAGAGAGACGACGGTTCTTGCCAGGGTTTGGGCGCCTAGACGACGGGAGACGGCCAGCACCTTCACGTATTCTCTCTCCGGCAGATCAATCCAGATATCCGTGTCCAGTGTGGTGGCGGGCACGCCCTGCAGGACGGCGGCGGACATGCCGGCTATTTGAAACCGTATGCCTTCCTCGCCGAGCGTGTGTACAAGTTGAGCGAGCGGAGAAAGTTCTCGTGCATCCGCCAGCGCTCGTCTGGCGTGGCGGCGAGGCTCCTTGCGAACAGGATTTTTTCGTGCTCGCTCAGGCCGTTGCCCAGCCGCTCCAGGCGTTTTCTCATGGCCTGGAATTTTTTTTTGCTCACGCACGAACCTTACGCGACGAGTATGCCCCTGCAAAGTTGAAACTTTGTTTCACAGAAGGGAGCAAAGGAAAAATCCCGGCCGCCGGCCCCGGAGCGGAGGTGGAAATGGGGGAGGCGGCTCGGTCGCCTACGAGGGCAGGAGGGGGCGATAAGCAGAATTACCCATACAAGAATGTGCGGGAGCGGGCGGCGCTTTTTTGCCGTTGACTATGACGGATAGTGCGGCAGAAGTAAGCCCATCGAAACCGACGTTAAACCCACCCCTGCTGGCAGCCTTCAATCCCCGTCTTCAGACCATAAGCGGCATCGATGGCTGAGGACATTCCGGTGGCTGAGGGCGCTGGTCTGGATCGCGTTGATTGCGCTGGTGGTGTTCGCGTTTTACCTGATCCTGGGCCACAAGCAGCAGGCGACGGGGCGGATGACGCCGCCGGTGACGATCACGACGGCGACGGCGCAGAAGGGGAGCATCGGAGTGTATATTAAGGCGATCGGGACGGTGACGCCGGTGTATACGGCGTCGATCGTGAGCCAGGTGACGGGGGTGGTGGAGGGGGTGAGCTATCAAGAGGCGCAGTTTGTGCAGAAGGGGGATTCGCTGGTGGATATCGATCCGCGCCCGTATGCGGCGACGCTGATGCAAGCGCAGGGGACGCTCTCGCGGGACCAGAGCGTGCTGGCGCAGGCGCAGATGGATTTGCAACGGTACAAGGACGCATGGGCAAAGAACGCGGTGGCGAAGCAAATACTGGACGACCAGGAGAAGCTGGTGGAGCAGGATGAGGGGACGGTGAAGTTTGACCAGGGGGTGGTGCAGTATGACCAGGTGCAGGTTGATTACTGCCACATTACAGCGCCGATCACGGGCCAGGTGAGCCTGAGGTTTGTGGACCCAGGGAACCTGGTATCGGCGAACAGCACGGGGACGCCGCTGGTGGTGATCACGCAGATGCAACCGATGACGGTGGTGTTCACAATTCCCGAGGACAGCCTGGACCCGGTACTGCAGCAACTGCGAAAGAATGCGACGCTGACGGTGGATGTGTATGACCACTCGTTGCAGACGAAGCTGGCGAGCGGGAAGCTGCTGGCGCTGAATAACCAGATCGACACTACGACGGGGACGGTGAAGGTGCGGGCGGTGTTCGATAACGATGATTTTGCGTTGTTCCCGAATCAATTTGTGAATGCGAAACTGCTGGTGCAGGAACTGGAAGGGGTCACGTTGATACCGACGGCGAGCATCCAGCAGGATGGGCAGATTTCGTTTGTGTATGTGGTGGATAATGGTGTGGCGCACGTGCGCGATGTAACTCAGGGAATCAGTGACAGCGACAGTGGAGTTACTCAAGTAACCGGGATCGATCCGGGAGAAGTGATCGCGAATAGCAGTTTCGATAAGTTGCAGGATAATTCGAAGGTGACGATTGCGGCCGCCGCGGCCGGCGCCGGGGCTTCGCCGGGGGCGCACGCGGGGCATTCACCGCATGCCGGACACTCTCCGCACGCCCACCACTCGCCCAATCCGTCAGACACGTCGGACGAGTAGCGGCCGGCCAGTGAGTCATGAGTCCGTCCCGTCCATTCATCCAGCGTCCGGTGGCGACGTCGCTGCTGATGGTGTTGATCCTCCTCGTGGGATTGGTGGCACTTACGCAACTGCCGATCTCGGCGCTGCCGCAGGTGGATTATCCAACGATCCAAATCGTGACATTTTATCCGGGGGCGAGTCCGGACGTGGTGGCGACGACGGTGACGGCGCCGCTGGAGCGACAGTTTGGGGAATTACCCGGGCTGAACCAAATGACGTCGATCAGCTCCGGGGCGACGTCGGTGGTGGTGTTGCAGTTCAGTCTTAGCTTGAACATTGACGTGGCGGAGGAGGAGGTGCAATCGGCGGTGAATGCCGCGCAAAGCTTCCTGCCCGCGGACCTGCCGGCGCCGCCGATCTACAGCAAGACGAATCCGGCGGATCCGCCCGTGCTGACGCTGGCGGTCACGTCGCAATCGATGCCGCTTTCGCAGGTGGAAGACCTGGTGGATACGCGGCTGGCGCCGAAGATATCACAGATCGCGGGAGTGGGCCTGGTAAGTATCAGCGGCGGGAACAAACCGGCGGTGCGGATCCAGGCAAACCCGACGACGCTATCATCGTACGGGATCAATCTGGAAGACCTGCGCACGGCGCTGACGCAGGCGAGCGTCAACGCGGCGAAGGGTAACTTTGACGGGGCGCGGCAGGATTTCCAGATCGATGCGAACGATCAATTGGTCACGAGCAAGGATTACCAGCAGGTTGTGGTGGCTTACAGGAATGGGGCGCCGGTGATGCTGACGGATGTGGCGCAGATCGTGGACGGGGTGGAGAATGAGACGCAGGCGGCATGGATGAACCTGACTCCGGCGGTGATCTTGAACGTGCAGCGGCAGCCTGGGGCAAACACGATCACGGTGGTGAATAGCATCAATCAATTGCTGCCGCAGCTCGAGGCGAGCCTGCCGGCGAGCATCCGGGTGACGACACTTACGGACCTTACGACAAGCATCAAGGCGTCGGTCTCCGACGTGGCGTTTGAATTGGGTTTGACGGTCGTGCTGGTGGTGTTGGTGATCTTTCTGTTCCTGCGCAATGTCTATGCGACCATCATCCCGAGCGTGGCGGTGCCGTTGTCATTGGTGGGAACATTTGCGGTGATGTATTTGCTGGGGTTCAGCCTGGATAACCTGTCGCTGATGGCGCTGACGATCGCGACGGGGTTTGTGGTGGATGATGCGATCGTGATGATCGAGAATATAACCCGGTATATCGAGGCGGGCGATCCGCCGATGGAAGCGGCGCTGAAGGGTGCGGAGCAGATAGGGTTTACGATTCTCTCGCTGACGGTGTCGTTGATCGCGGTGCTGATCCCGCTATTATTCATGGGGGACGTGGTGGGGCGGTTGTTCCGGGAGTTTGCCGTCACGCTGGCGGTGACGATTGTAATTTCGGCGGTTGTCTCGCTGACGCTGACGCCGATGATGACAGCACGAATGATCAAACACGATCCGAAGGGGAAACAATGGCGAATCTTTCAGGCGTCGGAGCGTGTTTTTGAGAACATGATCGCTTTTTATGGGCGCACCTTAAAATTTATTCTTCGATACCAGACGATCACGCTGCTGATCGCGCTGGCGACGCTGGTGCTGACGGTGGTCCTGTATATAGATATCCCGAAGGGTTTTTTCCCGGTCCAGGATACGGGAGAGATCCAGGGGATATCCCAGGGACCGCCGAGTATCGGGTCGCAGGCGATGGCCAGGAAGCAACAAGAGCTTGCAAAGGTGATCCTGCAGGATCCGGCGGTGGAGAGCCTGTCGTCGTTTACGGGGGCGGACGCGATCAACACGACGGCGAACGCGGGTCGAATATCGATCAACCTAAAGCCGCTCGATGTGCGGAAGATGAGCGCATCGGATGTGATCCGGAGGCTTAATACAAAGCTAAAGCAGGTGCATGGAATCCAACTGTATATGTCGCCGGTGCAGAATATCACGGTGGATGACCGGGTAAGCCGGGCGCAATATCAATATACGCTGGAGGATCCGGATCAGGATGAACTCGACGAGTGGACGAATAAGTTCGTGGAACGATTGAAACAACTGCCGGAGATCGAGGGAGTGGCAACCGACCAGCAGCCCGGCGGACTGGCGGTGAACTTGAATATCGACCGGGTTACGGCGTCGCGACTGGGGATCGCGCCGACAACGATCGACAACACGTTGTACGATGCGTTTGGTCAAAGGTTAATCAACACGATGTACACGCAAACGAACCAATACCATGTGGTGCTGGAAGTGCAGCCGTACTTCAAGATGAGCCCGGATCGGCTGAACCAGATTTATATCCTGACCAATGCCTCGTCGGGAGCGAGCGGGGCGTCCGCGTCAACATCGTTTTCGGCCTCCGCGTCTTCGTCCGCGGGATCGAACGCGCTGACGACGGGGGTGCAATATACGCCGTCCACAAGCGTCCTGGTGGCGCCGACCGGGGCGCTTTCCGGGGAGACCGCAACGACGGGGGTGCAGGCGCCGAGTTCGGCGGCGAGCGGGGAGATTCCGTTGAGCGCGTTTTGCCAATTTCAGAATACGATGGAATCGCTCTCGATCAATCATCAGGGACAATTTCCCGCGGTTACAGTATCGTTTAATATCCCGTCGAATTCCTCGCTGGGGAGCGCATTGTCAGCCGTCGACAAGGTGCAGAAGGATATGCACATGCCGGCCAGCATCCAGGCGGGTTTCCAAGGGACGGCGGCGTCATTCCAGGCATCGCTGACCAATGAACCGATCCTGATCCTGGCGGCGCTGGTGACGGTCTATATCGTGCTGGGCGTGTTGTACGAGAATTACATTCATCCGATTACGATTCTGTCGACGCTGCCTTCGGCCGGGGTGGGGGCATTTATCGCATTGATCCTCTTTCACCAGGATTTGAGCGTTGTGGCGATCATCGGGCTGATCCTGCTGATCGGCATCGTGAAGAAGAATGGAATCATGATCGTGGACTTTGCGCTGCAAGCGGAGCGCGAGCGGGGCAAGAATGCGGCGGACGCAGTGTACGAGGCGTGCCTGCTGCGCTTTCGTCCGATTATGATGACGACGATGGCGGCGTTGCTGGCGGGGCTGCCGCTGGCGTGCGGGACGGGACTTGGATCGGAACTGCGGCGTCCGCTCGGCATCGCAATGGTGGGCGGATTGATCTTCAGCCAGGTGCTGACGCTTTACACGACGCCGGTCATTTACATCTTCTTTGACAAGCTTGCGCAGCGATTTTCGCGGAAGGCCGCAAGGCAGGAACGCGGGAGCGAGATCGAGGGGGCGGCGCCGGCATGAGCTTCTCCGAACCGTTCATCCGGCGGCCGATCGGCACGACGCTCATCACGCTGGCGGTCGCGCTGGCGGGGATTGTGGCGTACCGGGTGCTGCCGGTATCGCCGCTGCCGCAGGTGGATTTTCCGACCATCTCGGTGGGCGCGAGTCTGCCGGGGGCGAGCGCGGAGATCATGGCGTCGTCGGTGGCGACGCCGCTGGAGCGGCAACTGGGCCACATTGCGGGCGTGACGGAAATGACATCGGCGAGTTCGCTGGGGAGCACTTCGATTACAATCCAGTTCGACCTGAGCCGGAATATCGACGGGGCGGCGCGCGACGTGGAGGCGGCGATCAATGCTTCGCGGACTTACCTGCCGGCGAACCTGCCGTCGAATCCGAGTTATCGAAAGGTGAATCCGGCCGATGCGCCGATCATGATCCTGGGACTTACTTCGAATAAGTACGGGCCGTCGGAGTTATATGACATCGCCTCGACGGTGATCGAGCAAAAGTTGTCGCAAATCGACGGAGTGGGGCAGGTGTCGGTGGGCGGCGGGGCGCTGCCCTCTGTGCGGGTGGATGTCAATCCCGCGCAACTGGCGAACTACGGGCTGAGCATGAGCAATGTGGAGTCGGTGCTTAGCTTGCAGAACTCGCATCTGGCGAGGGGGCAGATCTCGGACGGCGGCATCTCGGAAGATATCCTGGACAACGACCAGATATCGCACGCGGCGGATTATAAGCCGTTGATCGTGGGCTATAGCAATGGCGCGGCGATCCGGCTCTCGGACGTGGCGGATGTGACCGACTCCGTGCAGAACGTGCGCGCGGGAGGGTACTTGAACGGCCAGCGGGCGGTGACGATCATCATTACCCGGCAGCCGGGGGCGAATATCATCCAGACGGTGGACCGATTGCGCGCGGCGTTGGATTCGATCAAGGCGTCGATCCCGCTGGGGATCGATGTGACCGTGGTGCTGGACCGGACCACGACGATTCGGGCATCGGTGGACGACGTGGAATTGACGCTGATGATAGCGATCGTCCTGGTGATCCTGGTGGTGTTTGTTTTCCTGCGGAACGGGCGGGCGACACTCATTCCCGGGGTTGCGGTTCCTGTTTCGCTGCTGGGGACCTGCGCGGTGATGTATCTGTGCGGTTACAGCATCGACAATCTATCGCTGATGGCGCTGACCATTTCGACGGGGTTCGTGGTGGACGATGCAATTGTGGTGATGGAGAATGTCACGCGGCACCTGGAGGCCGGGATGGAGCCATTTGAGGCATCGCTGAAGGGGGCGCGGGAGATCGGGTTTACCGTATTCGCGATCAGCGTGTCATTGATCGCGGTGTTTCTGCCGATATTGATGATGGGGGGAATTGTGGGACGGCTGTTCCGGGAATTCGCGGTAACGCTATCGACGGCGATCATTGTATCGATGGCGATCTCGCTGACGACGACGCCGATGATGTGCGCGCACTTACTCAAGAACGAGCGGGATCTGAAGCACGGGAGGCTATATAACGCGAGCGAACGGGTATTTGACCGGATGCTGTCGATTTACCGGCGGAGCCTGGAGTGGGTATTGAAGAATCCGGCGCCGACGCTGATCGTGCTGGGACTTACGATAGTGCTGACGGTGGTGCTGGCATTCACGCTGCCGACGGGCTTCTTCCCGCAGCAGGATACCGGAGCGATCACGGGAGGGGTGCAAGGGCCGCAGGATTCGTCGTATAAGACGATGAATCAGGCGATCCAGCAAATCGGGAAGATCATTGACGCGGACCCCGCGGTTGCGAATGTAATTATGTTTACCGGGGGCCAGGGGGCTACGAATACCGGATTTGTCTATATAGCGCTCAAGCCGCTGTCGGTGCGCAAAGTAGGCGCGGCCGAGGTGATCAACCGGCTGCGACCGAAATTGAACAGGGTGCCGGGGGCATCGGTGTTCCTCCAGGCGGCGCAGGACATCCGCGTAGGAGGGCGGGGGAGCAGCGCGATGTACCAATACACGCTGCAATCCGACAGCGCGGCGGACCTTGCAAAATGGGGGCCAATCATGCTCAAGGAGATGAAGAAGCTGCCGGGATTGCAGGATGTAAATACGGACCAGCAGAACGGCGGGCGGGACGAGATGTTGACTTATGATCGCGCGACAGCGGCGAAGCTGGGGTTGACGGTGCAATCGCTCGACTCCGCGTTGTACAGCTCATTCGGCCAGTCAGAGGTCTCGGTGATTTTTACGCAATTGAACCAATACTATGTGATCCTGGAAGTGGCTCCCCAGTATCTACAAGGACCGGAGGGCTTCAATACGACTTATTATTCCGCGCAGAACAACGGGCATATCCCGCTATTTGCCATGGCCAGCAGCCAGTCGAATACCATTCCGCTGGCGATCAACCACACGGGATTGTTCCCCTCGGTGACATTGTCGTTCAATCTTGCGCCAAATGTGTCATTGAGCCAGATGACCGCGGAAATCAGCGCGATGCAGAAGCGGCTGGGGGTGCCGACGAGCGTGCGGACATTCTTCGCCGGCACGGCGCAGGCGTACCAGAGCTCCCTGAAGAGCGAGCCGATCCTGATCCTGACGGCATTTCTTGCCGTATACATCGTGCTTGGAATCCTGTACGAAAACCTGGTGCATCCGATCACCATCATATCGACGCTGCCTTCGGCAATCGCCGGGGCCATGCTGGCGATGCTGATTTTTCACGTGGACCTGAACATCATCTCGCTGATCGGAATCGTGCTGCTGATCGGGATTGTGAAAAAGAACGGGATCATGATGGTGGACTTTGCCCTGCAGGCGGAACGGGACGAGGGGAAGGGCCCGGCGGATGCGATCTTCGAGGCGTGCCTGTTGCGTTTCCGTCCGATCATGATGACGACGATGGCGGCGATGTTTGGGGCGCTGCCGCTGGCGCTGGGAACGGGCACGGGGTCGGAGCTGCGGCAGCCGCTTGGCATCAGCATCGTGGGCGGACTTCTTGTAAGTCAACTGCTCACCCTTTATACAACTCCCGTGCTTTATATGACATTCGACCGGATGCGGCTGTGGGCGAAAGGGGAGCGGGAAGGAAGTATTTTTCAACGCCAAGAAGGGCCACTCGCAGCGAATGCGTAACTTACCGATCAATCTGGGCCTTTGCGCGGGGCTATGTCTGCTGACCGGATGTATCCTGGTGGGGCCGAGATATCGCCCTGCCGCGCCCATGACGGGGGTGATGCCGGCGAATTACAAGGAGGTTCCGTCGAAGTACAGGGGCTCCGGGAACTGGAGGCTGGCGCAACCATCGGACGCAATGCTGCGCGGGCCGTGGTGGAGGATATTTGGCGATTCGGAACTGGACGCTCTCGAGGCGAATCTGGATATCAACAACCAAAATATCAAGCAGTACTACCAGAATTACCTGGAGGCGCGGGCATTGATCGGCGAGCAGAGCGCGCAACTCTATCCATCGCTTACCGCAAACGGGAGTTATACACACTCGCGCACTCCTCCAGGGCTGCCAGGGACGACGATATTCAGCGCGCTGGATTTCTCGTGGGCGATTGATATCTGGGGGAAGGTGGAGAATGCGATGCGCTCGGCGCAGTATAACGCGCAACTGAGCGCGGCGGACCTTGAGAACGAGCGGTTGATCGAGCAATCGAGCCTCGCGGTCTATTTTTTCGAATTGCGCGGGCAGGATGCGCTCGAGAAGTTATATAACGATACCATTACGGCGGACAAGGCGGCGCTGGATTATACGCAGGCGCAATTCGACACGGGGATCTCGGACAAGATATCGGTGGTCGAGGCGACCAATACCTTGCAGAACGCGGAGGCGACGGCGACGAACCTGGGCGTGGCGCGGGCGCAGTATGAACACGCGATCTCGGTATTGATCGGCGAGGATCCGTCGAGTTTTTCCATCCCGCCACAGGCGCTGAACACGCGTCCGCCGCCGATCCCGATCGGTGTGCCGTCGGAACTGCTGGAGCGCCGGCCCGATATTGCGGCCTCGGAGCGCGCAATGGCGGCGGCGAACGCGCAGATTGGCGTGGCGTACGCGGCGTATTATCCGACGGTTACCTTGAGCGATCAGAATGGGTTCCAGAGCGATGTCTTCCGGAATCTATTCGATACGCACAATCATCTCTGGTCGATCGGGCCGGACGTGTCCGAGACGGTGTTCGACGCGGGGCTGCGCGGGGCGACGATCCGGCAATACGTGGCGACTTACAATGCGGACCTCGCGGCTTACCGGCAGACGGTGCTGACGGCGTTCCAGCAGGTGGAGGATTACCTTGCGCAGGTGCGAATCTTGTCGAAGCAGATTCTCATTCAGCGGGATGCGGAGAAATCGGCGGAGGAGTATTTGAACCTGGAAATGAACCGGTACAAGACGGGAATCGATCCGTACGTGGACGTGGTGACGGCGCAGACGACGTTGCTTACCGATCAGCAGGAGGTGATCGATGTCCAGATCCAACAGATGACGGGGGCGGTGCAACTGGTGGAGGCGCTCGGGGGCGACGGTTGCCAGCAGGGAAAACAACCAAAATTTGGGCGTATTGGGTTGCTATCAAAGCGGGTTCTTTCACTCCTGTTTGCTGGCAATTTTGCTGGCAAATTCGTGTTTTTTGGCCCCAGCGGTAGGGGCGATCCCTATGGACCGGAAACCGCGATTTTCGCGGCACTTTTATGGCGTGTTTTGCTGGCAGTTTTGCTGGCAATTTGGGGAAGGTCAAAGCGGTATTCATGGGGAGTTCTCAGACGGGTTTCGCATCGGCGGCGAAGTAGGAGCGATAACGCTTGCGGGGGTCGAACGCGGCCCGCTCCTTCTGAATGGTGCCGCACGGGTGCTGCCAAACCTGCCGGGTGTTGTTCCAGTGGAAGCCAAACTCGGCCAAAACACGAGTGATCGTCGAGGGCTGCTTGTCGGAGAACTGAATCCAGACCCACTTCCCAACCACTTCGGCAACCTCGAAGAATCGGGGTGCTTCGGTGCGGAGGAGTAAGAGCAGTCTCTCAGTGTCCAGGGTGCGATTCGCCCGGCGGAGGTCGAAGTCAATTTCGGGTCTGCCCTCAAAGCCCAACTGTTCGGATCGGCTCAAGAGCCCGTTTTTTACTTTTTTCTGTGCGGTGGATTTCATGGTCTTTTTTTTGGTACTCAACCGTTCGTCTCGTTCTGTCGCCCTTTTGACCCAAAGCCCGCGCAGCAGGGCGGCCAGCGGGAGTAGTCTTCAGCCCCTCAGACACCTGCGGCGTCGGAAGAAGAAAGTAACTTTCGCTCCCCGGCGGCTCGTCCGCCTCTTTGCCTTTGCCAAGCTGCTCGGGGCGGGCCAGGAGCCTGGATCGAATT
>JBEKOV010000069.1:0-25533 GCA_049521415.1 Chthoniobacteraceae bacterium | reverse complement strand
ATCAAGTGCCGCCGAGGATACTAATGATCGGGACCCGATAAAGTCGAGGTCATTTTGCCGTGGCGGGCGGCCTATTTTAAATCGCGTCTCATGAAGATGGCGGTGCCGAGGATGAGGCAGGTGATGTCGAGTCCGATAAGGTAGGTATAGTCTTCCAACATGCGCCACCAGGGGGGGTAATTCTCGAAGATGTGAATCCAGGCGGAGAGATGGGTGGTGATGAAGAAACCTTTGAGGGTCTCGAAGTAAGGAATGCCGCGGAAGATGAAATCTACAAAGATGACCGAAAGGGTGACGATGCTGGCGGCGGCGGGTTTCATGTTACAGCAGGAGAAGAGAAAGCCGAGGCTGCTGATGGACATCATGGAAAGCGCGAGCAGGGGCATCGAGCAGAGCAAGAGGCGGAGGCCGCGCGCGGCGGGCATGAGGGCGAAGACGCCATCCTGGGGCGCCATGACGAAAAGGCCGCCGTAGCCGCGGTAAAGCAGGCCGGCAGCGAGAGCAGTGAGGCCAATGAACTCAATGAGGACAAAAGTGTAAATGAGGGAAGAGATGTATTTGAGAAGAGTGACGCGGATGCGGGAGACGGGCCGGCAAAGGAGCATGCGCATGGTGCCTTCCTCGACTTCCTTTGACATGAGATCGCCGGCGACGAGGGCGAGGTAGAGAGAGCCGAGCAAGGTGGTGGTCCACATCAGGATCATGATCGCGAGAGTAAGGCCGGAGTAGTAATCGTCGAAGCCGTAGCCGTTCTGCTCGATGATATGGCGCATGTGGGCCTTCGGTTTGGGGAGATTGAGGAGAAAGAGGACGAAGGTCTCCATCAATAGGAACGCGCCGAAGCCAATATAAGTGCGCTTGCGGGCGAACATCTTGAGAAGCTCGAAGCGGAGTTGGGTGAAAAACATGGGAGGTTTTGTTGCTTGAGACTTATCAGTATAAGTTCAAGCAGTCGGGGAGCCGACTAGGTTGAGATAGATTTCCTCGAGGCTTTGCTTGATTGGCTCGAGGGCGCGGACTTTGACTCCGGATTGCACCAATTGCGTAACAAGGTCGGCGATATCGTAGCCGGAGGCGACGGTGAGAATTCCGTCAGTCGCAAGATTAAGCGCGGACTGGGCGGCGATGATGGTGGCGGCTTTGTCCCAAGGCTCGGCCTCGATGCGGTAGCGGACGGAGTCGCCGATAAGATCGGTCCATTTGCCGTGGAAGATCATGCGGCCCTGGTTGAGCACGGCAATGCAGTCGCAAATCTGCTGGACCTCCGAGAGGAGATGGGAGGAGAGGACCACGGTCATGCCGTGCTCGCGATTGAGCCGGAGGATCAGGTGGCGCATTTCGTGGATGCCCTCGGGGTCGAGGCCCTCGGCGGGCTCGTCGAGCAGGACCAGCTCGGGGCGTGGCAGGAGGGCCTGGGCGAGGCCGAGGCGCTGGCGCATGCCGTGGCTGTAAGCGCGCACGGGATCGTGGATGCGACTTTCGAGGCCGACGAAGCGGACTGTCTCGAGCAGCTCGGCATCGGGAAGCAGGCGCGTGTAGGAGGTGAAGATGCGGAGATTGGTCCAGCCGCTGAGGTAATCGTAGAATGCGGGCGCTTCGAAGATCGCCCCGACGCCCTGGAGCGCGCGGAGGCGATGGCGCTGGACGGAGATATCGCGGATGTAAGCGGCGCCGGAGGTGGGATGGATCTGGCCGAGGATCATGCCGAAGGCGGTGCTCTTGCCGGCGCCATTGTGGCCGAGGAGTCCGAATATCTGGCCCTTTGGGATATCGAGCGAGAGCTCGTGAAGAGCGGGTCGCGAGCCGAATGTCTTTGAGAGATGGTCCAGGCGGATCATTGAGTGGTCACGAAGGTCAGGTTCTGCGAGGCGTGACCGTCGGCGTAGAGGATATTGACCTTGTTCGCCGCGTAGGGATGAAAGCCTTCCTTGTCCGAAAGGACGGGAATCTCGCTGTTCAATCCCTTTGAGAGGAAGAATTGGAGATGCGCGGTCGATTGGCCACTGAGCACGCTGTTCCAGTAATAACTGGTGCCGGTGGCGGCGTAGATGCCCCGATTGTCCGCGGGGCAGGCGAAGACGCGCGGATCGCGCGCATAGGCGTTGAGCGTGTTGTCGATGACCGGGATATTCTGGGAGATGGATTGGCGTCCGGCGGCGAGAGTGGGCATGATCTGTTTGTGGTCGCCGAGGTAGAGGTCGAGGGCGGCGCCGATTTGCTGGAGGTTCGAGAGGCAGGCAGCGGCCTTGGCGGTCTGTGCGATGCGCGAGGTGACGGGGAAAGCGATAGCGGTGAGTACGGCGATGATGGCGATCACCACGATGAGCTCGACCAGCGTAAAGCCGCGCCTCACGGATGCTGGAGGTTGCGTTGCATCTGCTCGACCAGCGGGGCGAGATCGAGTTTCACGTCCGCATTGGCGTCGCGGTAGAAGGATTTGAGGCCCTGGTCGATGACGTGCTGCGCAATGTTCGAGTCCATGCCCGGGGGCGGCCCGTCGCCTTCGTGCTCCTTCATACGCTCAAGCGCCTCGCTGACGATTTCCTTGCGCCGGGCGGGATCCATTTTGTTGAAGGAATCCATCAATTGCTGGAAGCCGGTGGGCAGCGTGGCGTCGAGATAAGCGTCCTGCTCGGCAGGCGTGAGCTTGTGGAGGAAATCGCGCCCGATGCGTTCATGATCGAGATCCTGGCGATCCTCGAAGCTGACGCGGTTCATCATATCCTCCATGCGGGCGATGGCGCGCGCACGGGCCTCACCCTGGAGGGAATCGAGGTCGAGCGACTGAAAGTAAGCCGCGACGGAGGCCGCCGTGGGCTGACTGGCGCGGGCGAAATGAATCGCCACGACCGCCACGAGCCAGACGGCAGCAACGAGGCCGCCAGTCTTAAGCCAGAACTTCATGAGGAGAAGTGTGGCACAGGTTGCGGGATAAATCAGTAACGGTATTTTAAGCGCCTC
This sequence comes from Chthoniobacteraceae bacterium, assembly GCA_049521415.1. Taxonomy (GTDB): domain Bacteria; phylum Verrucomicrobiota; class Verrucomicrobiia; order Chthoniobacterales; family Chthoniobacteraceae; genus DATAXI01. The sequence continues at coordinate 22,572 of JBEKOV010000069.1, read as the reverse complement.
AGAAGCCGATTCTATCGAGTTCGCCGGCTTTGAATGTGTTGGGAAAGATTTCGCGCGCGGCGGCGAGCCGGGCGGAGTCGAGCTGGGACTCAGGAGGAAGATGGACGAGGTAGAGCGCGCCGGCATTGGCTTGCGCGGCGATGCGGGCGGCATCGGCGGCGGTGGAATGGCCGGGAAATTCGCCGCTCGCCTCGTGAATGAGCAGATGCGCGCCGCGGGCGAAGGGGATCATTTCCTCGAATGGCGCGGTATCGCTCGAATAGACGCAGACCCGTCCACTGGGCAGATGCTCGATACGGAGCGCGACGCTTGGGACGCCGTGGGCGGATGGGATTGCGGTCAGGCGCCACGGCGCCGCGTTGAGCACGGGAGCATTGGGAGTATGCGGGAATTCAAGCCAGGGAATCGCGGGAAGGCCCTCCCAGCCGGAGGTGTCGAATGCGGCGAAACATGCGCGGGCCTGCGCCAGCGCGGCGGGGATGCCGTGAACGGGAATGGGATCGCGCCGGCCCGCGAGCCAGAGCTTTTGCACCATGAGGGGAAATCCGGCGACGTGGTCGGGATGCTCATGGGTCAGGATGACGGCGGAGATTTGATCGAGCACAAGACCGGATTGCAAGAGGCGCTGGACCACGTCGCCCCCGCAATCAATGACAAGGATCGAGCCGGCGTCCTCGAACGCCAGCATGGTGGTGGTGCGATGAGGATCGGTAATCGCCGAACCGGTGCCAAGGAAATGGAGCGAGGGCATGGGAGCTATTTACCGGGTTCGCCGCGGAGCACGGGAGACAAAGGGCGCGCGTCCTCCCGAATGAGCCAGATGACGATTGCCAGAAGGAGCGCGTCGCCGATGAGCACGGCCCAATAGCCGCGATGCACGCCATGGCCGAAACAGCCGCAGTTGATATCGAGGCCGCGAAGGCGCGTGCTGCCGTAGGCGGCGATGAAGATCGCGAGGAGCAAAGCGATGATCGAGAGAGCGCCGCGATAGGCGCGGCGCAGGAGCAGCGCGGCGCCGCACACGATCTCAAGCCACGGGAGATAGAGCGCGAGCAGCACGCCCCAAGTCCACGGGAGAATGCGGTAATTCCGGATATCGACGGCGAAACCGGCGGGATCGAGAATTTTGGCGCAGCCGAAGACGAAGAAAACGAGACCGGGAATTGCGGCGATGATGCGCTGGGTCGGGCGGGTCATGGGGATGGACGAGGGGATGGATGATTCGCTTTTGCCCATGCTTCCCAGCCGCCTTCGAGGACAAATACATTGGGCATGCCAGCCTGCTCGCGCAGCCGGCGGGCGACGTCGTGGCTGGTCTGGCAACTGAGACTGCTGCAATAAACGATCACCTTCCGGCTCGTGTCCCATTGGTCCAGAAGGCCGGGCAGGAGATCGTCCCACTGGTCCTCATTGAGCGGGACGGCGCCGGGGATGTGGGCGCGGGCGAAGTCCGCCTCGGGCCGCGCATCGACCCAGAGTACGGTGCGGCCCCACGCCTCCGCGGCGCCAAGGGTGACTTCGTCCGATTGCCACGATGGGCGCCGTGGATGCCAGAGCGCGGTTGCGATCGCCGGCAGCAGCGCGATTGAAAGGAGCGCCAGGATTTGGCGCGGGAGTTGAACAGGAGGGCGCAAGGGAGCGGGCGGATCAACTGACGCGGACGAGGACGGTGACGGAACGTGCAGACTTGCCTTCGACGCCGGCGGTGACCGCGATCTTCGCTTTCACATGTGGGGCGGTGGGCGTGACGGTCAGCTTATAAGTGGCGCCCGGTTTTATGATATCGAGACGAGTCTGGACGTTCGGGTCGGGGCACTGCGCGGCGACGCTTTTGACATCGAAGCCATCGGTGACGGTGATCAGTACGATCTTTGGGGTCAGCGGCTCGTCCGGTTGCCAGAAGAGAAGGGTGGGCAGGACTTCGACCGCATCCTGCACCAGGATGCGGAGGGTGACCGTGCATTGCTTGTTCTTCGGGTCGTCGGTATCGATGAGGATCGGCTCCTCGTAAAGGCCGTGGCGGTTGAGCGTCCGAAAGGAGATATTGATCGTGCCGGTCCCACCCGGAGCGACGGGCCGCGCATCGGCGACCGCGGCAGTGCAGCCGCACGAGGTATGCGTGCCCATGATTCGGATCGGGTACGAGCCGGTGTTGGTGAAGAGGAATTTTGTGAATGCGTGCGGCTCCGAGGGATCGGCGGCGATGAATGCTTTCGGCGAGACCCATTGGAGATCGGCGCGGGCGACGAGGGGGAGGAGAACGGAGAGGAGGATGAGGCGTTTGGACACGGAGGGGATTAGATAGGAAAAAATTCGAAATTCGAAACTCGAAATTCGAAAAGAGAGAAACAGAAGGAGAGGGAACAGAAGGAAGCAAAGAAAGCAAAGGGTCCAGATGTGCCTTCTGAACGACGCCTGGGGATGGGCTGGTCTCTCGAAGCTTACCGCGATCAGCGGTCTGGCAGGCCGAGGATCAATGCTTTCTTGTCGCCGAAACCGAGGGAGTGAAATTTCCGGATTTCCTCGACGCGGCGCATGCCGTTGAGGGAATCGAGGTAGCGCGTGTAGCGCGAGGCGAGCTCGGTTGTCTCGATGTAGCGTCCGCGGAGGTTCGGGTCGGAGTAGGCGCCGGGCGCGGCGGTCGCGAAGAGGTGAAAGCGGAGCCAGCGGCGATCCGTGCGGGAGATGCGCTGGCTCTTCCGGAAAAACGCGACGAAGAGCAGCAGGACGAGATAAGTATCCACGAGCGCCTGCAATTCCAGGTTGCGCGCAAAATCCTCGCTGTGGATCTCGCGCAGCCCCTCCTTGAATTTGAGCGCGGCGTGGAGCGCGTGATTGATTTCCTCGACGAAGGCGATCAACGCGTGGATGTTCGATTCGCTGAGGCTGCGGCGCGGATCGTGTTGCTCGAGTTGATTGATGAGCCAGCGCGAGTAGTAGATGCCGACGTATAGTTGATCGCCGGAGCGGCGCAGAAAAGTGCGGGCCAGCTCGCTCAGTTCGCGCGCGGATGCGCCGGCCAGGCGCGAGAGCTGCCCGTAGCGCTGGCTGTCGATGAGGCATTCCTCGAGGTTGATGCCCACGCTGGCGTAGGTGCGCTCGAACAGGCTTTGGATTTCGCTGAAAAGAGTGGGCTGCATGGGTCAACCGAGGAGTGGGAGGTGGGCGGAATCGTCAATCGTCAGCAGCGAGTCCGAGAGGCGATTGAGCGCGAGCCGGATATCGCGGAAGTGCTCGGCCAGCGCATTGTAGATGGCGCCCAGGTCCGAGTTGCGGGCGAAGGCGTGGCCGGCGACGACCTTGAAATTCATCCGGCCCAAGTCCTCGTAATAGCTGATATCCGGCGCGCCGCGCTCCGACCGGCGCTGGACGGTCTCGTGGAAGATGCCGCTGAGGAAGAGCGAATAATTGCCGGCGTGCGCGCGAATGAGAAAGGTCTGGACGGGCGACGCGTCGCGCAGGGCGAGCATCATATCCGAGAGATATTGGATCGGCTGCGCGGGGCTGCCGGCGGGCGTGGCGGGGGACTTGAGCCGGGCGGTGCGGGAAAATGTCTCGAGGAGCGAGGCGATGTAATCGCAGAGCCGGCGGTCTGGCAGCTCGGAAAGGATGGCCTGGAAGAGCAACTCGTGATCGAGAATCGAGTCGCGGGTCTCCTGATCGCTCAAAAGCGCTGTAAGGGACACGGAATCAGCGCGGGATTTGCCGAGAGTCCGGACGATGAAGCCGAAATCCTCGGCTGTGAAGCGGTCCCGGCAATTCGCTCGAATCATCGGGTCTTTGAAGTGAGCAGCCGGTGTGCCAACGGGGACTGCATGTTACGGACTGGCATCGGATTCACCAAATGAACCGGGTGAACGATACTCCGGTGGACGCCCGCCGGAAAGCTTTTGCGCGCACGGAGGAGGCGGGTAAGCTCGGCGCAACGATGAGACCATTCCTGCGCCGGCTCATGTGGCTGGCGGCCTTGCTGATCCTGGGATTCCTGGCGTGGGGAGGGTACTACGTGTGCAATCGTGGATTCAGCCGGCATTGGCGCCTGCGAGTGAGCCAGGAGTTCCGCCGGCGCGGCCTGGACCTGTATGTGCACCGGCTGACGCTGGACCCAATCCACGGACTGGTGGCGCGGGACGTGCAGATTTTTGACTCGAGCGATCCGACCCGGGTGCTGGCGACGATTGACCGCGTGGCGCTGGACATCAATTTGTCGAACCTCTTGCACAGCCGGCCATTCCTGGATGCGGTCGATCTCCGCAACGCCGACCTGTCGCTGCCCGTGAATCCCGACGACCCGCAGAGCGAGCGCGTGAAGGTCTCGCAACTGAACGCGCGGGTCATCTTCCCGCCGCACGAGTGGTACGTTAGCCAGGCGGAGGCGACGATGTACGGCATCCAGGTCTCGGCACGCGGGCGCTTGCAGAATCCGGAGGCGTTCCAGCCCGGCAACAGCGCGGCCCAGCGGGCGGGCGCGGCCGGGCGGCAGCAATTATCGTTCGATGTCCTGAGGCTGCTCGAAAGCCTGCACTACGGCGCCGCCCCGCCGCAGATCGACATCAATTTTGGCGGCGACCTCGCGGAGCCGGCGTCCGTATTCGCGGACGCGACAATTTGGGGAACGCAGGTCGAGCGCGGAGGCGCCGAACTGTCGCAGGCGTATGCGGCGCTGTCGCTGCGGAACCGGGTAATCCAGCTCAAGCAGGCCGACATTGGCGATGCGGGCGGGGAACTGGAGGCGAACGGCTATTATAATATGGATAACGGAAAGACGTCGCTGGAATTGCGCTCGACGCTCGGGCCGGCGAACGTGGCGCGATTGCTGAAGCTGCCGGGCCAGATCGACGAATGGTCGTTCCCGACGCCGCCGGTTCTTGAGCTCTCGGGGAGCGGGACGCTGGGGACTCATCCCGCCGGGCTCTTGATCGGACACCTCGCGGTGAAGAAATTCACGGCCAGGGACACGGACTTTAATGGCGCGGGCGCGGATTTCTCATGGGATGGGCAGCGTTGGTATGTGCGCAATGGGTGGATCGGCAATGCGACCGGATCGGCGCACGTGCAGGCGATCTCGGTTCCCGGCGAGTTCCGGGCGCAAATCGACAGCACGATCAATCCGAATTCGCTGAGCGGATTCTTGAGCGGGCCGGCGGCGGACGGGATGCGGGATTGGGATTTCGAGGAATCGCCGAAGGCTTACCTGACCATCACGGGAACGAGCGCCGACCCGGCGTGCTGGGAGACTCAAGGCTGGGTCGGGCTGGGCCGGACCAGCATGCGCGGCGTGCCGTTCGATTGGGCGAGCGCGAACGTGGATGCCAGGGGGATGGTATTCACCTATCGCGACTTCATCGTGCAACGGGACGAAGGGGCGGCGACGGGGACGTTCAGCTATGACTTTGGCCGCCATGAGTCGTGGCTGACCAATATCCACACGCACCTGAATACCACCGAGGCCGCGGTGTGGGTGGATCCGGGCCTTGCGCGGCAGGTCGCGCCGTACCGTTTCAAGAGCGCGCCGGACCTGACGCTGAATGGCTTTGTCCAGTGCGCTACCGGCAAGGGCACGCACCTGGACGTGCAGGTGAACGCCCCCGGCGGGCTCGATTACACCTTTTGCAAACGGACGCTTTCATTCCCGAACATCTCGGGGGATGTGTTCTTCGGTGAGAACCGGATCATCCTCACGAACGTGTATGGGAAATTGTTCGGAGGGCCGGTGATGGGCGGCGCGGATATTCGGCTGGGGCGTGACGCGCCCGGTTACACGGCGCAGGTCGAGGTGAACCAGATCGATTTCGCCAGCCTCACGCGGCTCTATTTCAATTACAACGATTCGCACGGTCTGTTGAACGGCCACTTCGACTTCGGCGGGGTGAATGACGATCCATGGACGCTCTACGGAAAGGGGGCTGTCGAGGTAAGGGAAGGGAACGTATTCGCGATTCCCCTATTGGGACCATTCTCGAGTATCCTCAATTCGGTCGTGCCCGGTATGGGCTACAACGTGGCGCACGACGGCACGGCGACGTACACGGTGAAGAACGGCGTGATAACCACGCACGACTTCGTGGTGAAGGGGCTTGGATTCAGCATGATCGGCGACGGACGGCTGCTATTCCTGGACGACCGGCTCAATTTCAACATCCGCCTGAACATGCAAGGCCTTCCGGGCGTGCTGTTATTCCCCGTCAGCAAGCTGCTCGAGTACAGCGGGACGGGGACGCTGGAGGATCCGAATTGGAAACCGGTGCTGCTGGAGGGGAGAAGCAGTCCACAAATGAACGCGAACTCAATCGAGAAGAGTCAGAGCCCCTCAGCGCGAGAAACGCATTAGTCTGCCGACTTCTCCGCCGGCCTCACTTGCTCAGAATATCGAGCGCCTTCTTGACGTTGCTGGGGCGGACGATGGCGAGGCCGCGCTTCGAGCCGGGGCTGGTGGCGAGGTAGGCGTATTCGATGTTGATCTTTGCCTTCGAAAGCTTGTGGGCGATCGCGGCCAGTGAGCCAGGACGATTGTCGCCGTCGATCATCAACACATCGTTCTCGATGGCCAGCGTGCCGCGCTCCTCAAAGAGGCGCAACGCGCGCCTGGTGTCGCTGACGATGAGGCGGACCACGGCGTGATCGACCGTGTCCGAGATGGTCAGCGCGTAGATGTTGATCTTGTTGGCGGCCAGTTCATCGCAGACCTCCGCAAGCGTGCCGGGGGTATTGACGAGAAAAACAGAGAGTTGCTTGGCGATGTCCATAATGAGGGTGCCGGAGCCCGGGAGGGCTCCAGTTCAAGTTTAGCTGCAATTTGATGGGAGCGATCACGGATTGGTCGCAATGACGCGTTCCGAGCCGACGGTTTCCGTTGCGGGTTTGGGCTGGGCTTCAGCCGGCTTGGCGGCCGGAGGATGCGGGCGCACCTTCCAGAATTTCGGGCCAAACGCGGCCCAATCGCCAAGGATTTCCTTGGCGCGCTGGCTCTCGGTATTTTCCAGGTGTTTGTAAATGAGTTGCTGAACGATGGCCACGTCGGGCTCGGCCACGCGCTCGACGCCGACGAGCTGCGGGTTGTAGAGCCCCTCGAATTTCTCCTCGAGGTCCAGCACATACGCCACGCCGCCGGTCATGCCGGCGCCGAAGTTGCGACCGGTCCGGCCAAGCACGACGATGGTTCCGTTCGTCATATACTCGCAGCCATGGTCGCCCACGCCCTCGACCACGGCGGTGCCGCCGGAGTTGCGCACGGCGAATCGCTCGCCGGCGCGCCCGCTGGCCAGCAGAATGCCGCCGGTCGCGCCGTAGAGGACGGTGTTGCCGATGATCGAATTGTCATGCGCGGTAAATTTCCGCACGGCGGGCGGGCGCACGATGATCTCGCCGCCGCTCATGCTCTTGCCGACGTAGTCATTGGCTTCGCCCTCCAGGACGAGGCGGAGGCCGGGCGAGAGGAACGCGCCAAGGCTCTGGCCCGCGCTTCCTTCCAGTTTTAGTTCGAGCGTGCCGTCCGGCAGGCCCTGGATGCCGCGCTGGTAGCCGATCTCGCCGGAAATACGCGCGCCGATCGAGCGATTGATGTTGCGCACTTTATAAGAGAGCGACATCGGCACCTTGTCGGTGATGGCGTCCTTGGCGTCCTGCAGTACGGCGTCGTCGAGCGGGCGATCCCACGCGCCGTCGTTGCGGATGCGCGTGCAATAGCGCGGCGTGCCGTCGCCGGGGGCGACGTCGGCGAGCATCTTGCCAAGGTCGAGCGTATTGGCCTTGGGATGATCGGAAACGTGGCGCTGGCGCAGGAATTTTGTCTGGCCGATCAATTCATTCAGCGTCCGGATGCCGAGGCTGGCCATGATCTGGCGCACGTCCTCGGCCACCCCGTTGAAGAAATTGATGATGTTCTCGGGCGTGCCCTTGAATTTCGCGCGCAGCCGCTCGTCCTGTGTGGCGATGCCGACGGGGCACGTATTGAGATGGCATTGCCGCACGTAAACACAGCCGGCGGCAATCAGCGCGATGGTGCCGAAATTATATTCCTCCGCGCCCAGGATCGCCGCCTGCACGATGTCCGTGCCGGTCCGCAAGCCGCCATCCGTGCGCAGCGTGACGCGATTGCGCAGCCCGTTGAGCAGGAGGACCTGCTGCGCCTCGGCGATGCCGAGTTCCCACGCGCTGCCCGCGTTCTTGATCGAGGAGAGCGGCGATGCGCCGGTCCCGCCTTCGTGCCCGGAGATGAGGATGATATCGGCATGCGCCTTCGCAACGCCCGCGGCCACGGTGCCGACTCCGGCTTCCGCGACGAGCTTTACGCAAATGCGCGCGCGCGGATTGACCTGCTTGAGGTCGTAGATCAATTGGGCCAGGTCTTCGATGGAATAGATATCATGGTGCGGCGGCGGCGAGATGAGCATCACGCCGGGCACCGTGTGACGCAGCCGCGCGATGAGGCCGCTGACCTTGTGGCCGGGAAGCTGGCCGCCCTCGCCGGGCTTCGAACCCTGGGCCATCTTGATTTCGATTTCCTTCGCACTCGCGAGGTAGGTGGCGTTCACGCCGAAGCGGCCCGAGGCTACCTGCTTGATGGCGCTGTTGGCGAGGTCGCCGTTCTCGCGGTGCTTGAAGCGCTCCGGGTCCTCGCCGCCTTCGCCGGAATTGGATTTGCCGCCGATGCGGTTCATGGCAATGGCAAGGCACTCGTGCGCCTCGGGCGAGAGCGCGCCCAGCGACATGCCGGCCGTGGTGAACCGGCGCCGGATGTCCTCGATGGCCTCGACCTCGTCGATGGGCACGGGGCCCGAAGCAAGCGGGACCAATTCCGTCAGGTCACGCAATGCGAGCGGGCGATTGGCGAGCAATTCGCTGACATAAACCGAATAGTCCTCCTGTTTCCCGGATTTCACGAAGGCATGGAAACTCTTGAGCACTGGCGGCGTTATTGCGTGCACCTCGCCATCCCGCCGGAAGCGGTAATATCCAGGATCGCCAAGCTGCGGTGTGCCATCCTTGTCCGATGGCACCGGCTGCCCGTAGCCCTGCGCGTGGCGGAAGAGCGATTCGCGCGCGATTTCCACGAAACCAATCCCGCCCGCCTGCGAGGCTGTGCCGGCGAAGCAACGCTCGATCACCACCGGCCCGATGCCGATGGCCTCGAAGATTTGCGCGCCCTGATAGCTCGAGAGGACGGAGATGCCCATCTTCGACATGATCTTCAGCAGGCCTTCCTCGATCGCCTTGCGGTAGTTATTCAAGACCTGTGTCCATGTGAGCGCGCTCCAGGTCTTCGCCTCGGTCTCGGCGTCGGCTAGTTTCTTGGGATCGCTCAGCTTGCGCGCGGCCTCGAGCTTTTGCGCCGCGGCGGCCTGGAATTTCTCGAGCACCTCGCGGCAGGTATCAAATGCCACATAGGGATAAATCGCGCCCGCGCCGTAACCGATCAGGCAGGCCATTTGGTGCACGTCGCGCGCCTCGCCCGTCTCGCAGACGATACCCGCGCGCATGCGCTTGCCGATGTGGATGAGGTGATGATGCACCGCGCCGACGGCGAGCAGCATCGGCACCGGGACATGCTCGTGATCCGTCGCGCGGTCGGAAAGTATCAGCACGCGCGCGCCGGTGATCACCGCGTTGCCAGCCTCCTGGCAAATCCGCTGGATCGCCTTATCGAGACCGGCCTCGCCCTCGGCCAGCGGCCACACGCAGGAAATCGTCGCGGAGGAATGATTATGGCCCGGCAGCGAGCGGATGGTCTCGAATTCGTTCGGGAAAAGGATCGGCGTCGGCGATTGGATCAATTGCGCGTGCTCGGGTCCTTCCCCGAGCCAGTTGCGCCGCCAGCCGATGTTCGTAGTCAGCGACATGACCAGCTTCTCGCGGATCGGGTCGATGGGCGGATTGGTGACCTGCGCGAAGAGCTGCTTGAAATAAGTGTAAAGCAACCGCGGCTGGAGCGAGAGCACCGCCAGCGGCGTGTCGTCACCCATCGAGCCGGTGGCCTCGTAGGCGCTGCTGACCATCGGCTTGACGATCATGTCCAGTTCCTCGGTGGAATAGCCGAAAGCCATCTGCCGCTGAGTCAAAGTGAGGATATCCAGTTCGCCGGCCGGCTCCTCCAACTGCGCGACGAGCTTGTCCTGAAGCTTCAGCAAATTATCGGAGACCCATTTGCCGTAAGGCCGGCGCACGGCGAGCGTAGCCTTGATCTCCGTGTCGCGCAGCAATTTGCCCTGCGCGGTGTCGATGGCGATCATCTCGCCCGGACCGAGCCGGCCTTTTTCGATGACGCTGGCGTCGTCCAGCTCGATGGTGCCGACCTCGGAACCCAGCGAGAAGATTCCATCCTCGGTGACCTTGAAGCGCGATGGGCGCAGGCCATTCCGGTCCAGGCACGCGCCGACGGTGATGCCGTCGGTGAAGACGAGCGCGGCCGGGCCGTCCCACGGCTCATTGAAGCAACTGTGGTAATCGTAAAATGCGGACAGCTCCGGGCTCATGTCCTTGATCGAGCGCCACGCCGGCGGCACCAGCATGGTCATTGCGTGCAGGATCGAGCGACCGCTCATCACCAGCGCCTCGAGCGCGTTGTCGAGTTCCGCGGAATCCGAGCCGTTGGCCTGGATGATCGGCTTGAGCATTTCGATATCCGAGCCCCAGACATCCGCCTGCAGGTCGGCCTCGCGGGCGCGCATCCAGTTCACATTGCCGCGGCGGGTATTGATCTCGCCATTGTGGGCGGCCATGCGGAAGGGCTGGCCCAGCGGCCACGTGGGAAAGGTATTGGTCGAGTAGCGCTGGTGGTAAACGCAGAGCGCCGTCTCGTAATCGGGATTGGCCAGGTCCTTGTAGAACTTCTCCAGCGAGGAGGAGGTCATCAGGCCCTTGTAGGCGATCGTGTGATGGGAAAAGGAGGGGATGTAGAAATGCTTGATCCCCGCCTCCGCGGCGCGCTTCTCGATTTCGTTGCGGGAGAGATAAAGCCTGCGCTCGTAATCCTCATCGGTCATGCCCCATGGACGTCCGATCAGCACCTGCTCGATGCGCGGCATCGTGCTCTGCGCCTTCTCGCCCAGGATTCGGAAATTGATCGGCACCTCGCGCCAGCCGAACAGGAACAGGTTGCGCTTGGCGATGACCTCCTCGGTAATGGCCTTTGCGCGCGCCTGCGCATAGGCGTTGTCGTGCGGCAGGAAGACGAAGCCCACCCCGAGGTCGCTCTCCTGGAACAGCTCATGCCCCAGCCGCTTTACCTCCGGGGTCAGCACTTTGTAGGGGATCTGGGTCATCACGCCCGCGCCGTCGCCGGTCCGGGCGTCCGCATCCACGGCGCCGCGATGGGCCAGGTGACAGAGGGAATCGATGCCGTAACGGAGCACCTGGTTGGATCGCTTTCCACGTATGGAAGCGACGAAGCCGACACCACAGGCGTCGTGCTCAAATTCCGGCGAGTACAGCGTCTGGCGCCCCTTGAGCGCCTCCTGGATGACGTGGTTCATGGTTCTGGGTCCTCCGTAACTGGCCGAGGATAGACGCTCCACGAGACAATTCAAGACGAAAAGTTCTAAGTTTTGACAAATTTATGTCGCACATTGACCATTGGATTGTCTAACTTTGGCCCTTTCAGAGCAAAAAGAACCACAAAAAACACTGTTTTACCCCCCATGAGAGACTTGGATGATCAGGAACGGCTCATTATCCGGCATTTGATTCGCGATCCCCGGGAGTCCGACAACGGCATTGGCGAGGCTACCGGAGTCAATGTCCGCACCGTCGGCCGGAAGCGCCAGCGGCTGGAGCAGGAGGGCGTTCTCTCCTACCACACCCAGGTCAATCTCTCGGAGGGCGGGACGGGGCAATTCACGGCCCGCCACGTGTACATCATCAAGTTCCGTCTCGGGATCACCGTCAAACAGGTCGAGGACGACATCAAACGGGAGCCCTTCGTGCGGTCGATTTTCACCGAGATGCTGTTCGAGAGCCACATCGCCGAGGAGGATGGCTGCGTGGCGATGCTGCTGTTCATTGATGGGGCAAACGACTCGGATATCGTCCAGACCGTGCAGGACAAGCTGATCCCGAGCCTGCTGCGGAATCACGGCGAAGGATCAATCGCCGAGGTCTCGACCATCCGGCTCCTCAAGCCGGTGCGGGTGATGAGGAATTACCTGCCCTTCGTGAATATGCAGGACGGCTACATCCGCAAGGATTGGCCGGATGAGGCTATCTACGTGGGGAAGTAGGGATTGCTGATTGAACAGGCAGGGTGCCGACGACGTATTTCGACGGTTGCTGTCGGTTGCCGCGACGCCAAAGGCGTCGTTCATAGCACAGCCTGGGGCAACGCCCCAGGTTAACCGGCACCAAGCGGCAGAGCGCTGAAGGCGCGTTTCATGCGGTCAGATAGCTCAATCCCAGACATACCGTTCATCGAATTCGAGGCCGTGTTTTTTGAGCAGGTTCCGATATTCTTCCTGAAAGGTGATGTGGCGATGATGCTCCTCCTGTCCCTCGATGTATTGGATCAGGTCGTTGATTTCATCGCGGCCAACGGAGAATGCGCCGTAGCCGCGCTGCCAGGCGAATCCGCCGTATTTTGGATTGATCTCCTTTACCCAACGGGAGGAGTGTTTTTTGATTTCCTCCAGGAAACCGGCCTGCGTGACGGTACGTGGCAAAGTTGCCAGGAGATGGACGTGATCCATTGCGCCTCCTGCGCGATAGACATCGGAGCCGTTATCGCGGCCGATCGTGGCAAGATATGCGTGGAGACGCGGACGCAGGTCTCGGTCAATCCACCCCTCGCGATTTTTGGTGCTGAATATGATGTGGATGATGACCGAGCTGAGCGATTGTGGCATCGGGTGTTTGAAACGCGCTTTCAGCGCTTGTTTTGTTTCATCGGCCAACCTGGGGCGTTGCCCCAGGCTATTATGAGGCGCGCCTTTGGCGCTGGAAATGCGAAAACCGTCAGGAGCGAGGCGAAGGAGTGCCAGTGCATTTCGAAGGCTGGGAATAGCCTTTGCGCTGGGAAAGCCCAATCGGCCCGTCGATGGCTCCCGCGTGCCGCATAAACGGTTTCGCGACATCGCCGGATTTTTTCATTTTCACTTTAGGCAACTGTGTTCTCACCTCGTATTATGGCAGCGCGGATTTCGGGTAGCTGCCGAGGATCTTCACGAATAAGCAATGCTTTTGCAGTTCCTCAAGGGCCTTGACCAGGGCGGGGTCCTCGGCGTGGCCGTCGATGTCAACGAAGAAGAAATACTCCCATGCCTTGCGCTTCGACGGGCGGCTTTCGATTTTGCTCATGTTGATGCGCAGGTCCTTGAATGGAGCGAGCGCGGAGAGGAGCGCGCCGGGTTTGTCCTGGACGCTGAACATGAGCGACGTCTTGTCGTCACCGCTGGGCGGGCAGCCATTGGGGCCGATCACGAGGAAGCGGGTCGTGTTGTTTGCGCTGTCCTGGATTGAGGTTTCAAGGATATCGAGGCCATATACCTCGGCGGCCATGCGCCCCGCGAGCGCGGCCGAGTTTGGCTCCTTCGAGGCCAGCTCCGCGGCACGCGTCGTGCTCGAGACTTCGATCAAATCGACGTGCGGAAGATTGTGCCGCAGCCACTGCCGGCATTGCCCGATGACCTGCGGATGCGAATAGACGGTCTTGACCTGATCGCGCGGAATTTTTGCGAGAAGGTTGTTCTCGATCTTGAGCGAGAACTGCGCGCAGACGCGCAACTCCGAATCCATGAATTGATCGAGCGTGTAGCTGACCGCCCCTTCGGTCGAGTTCTCGATCGGCACGACGCCGTAATCGGCCTTGCCCCGCGCCACGACGTTGAATACCTCCGCAATACTGGACTGCGCCGAGTACTCCACGCTGGCGCCGAATTTCTCCCGCGCGGCCTGGTGCGACCACGTCGCGACGGGGCCCAGGTACGCGATGGTGAGCCCCTTCTCGAGAGCGAACGATGCCGACATGATCTCGCGGTAAATGGCCCGCACCGACGTGGCGGGAAGCCGCCCCTTGTTGCGCTCGTTCAATTCGATGAGCGAACGGAGCAGCTTCTCCTCGCGCTCCGGCGCGTAAATGGAAACTCCGTCGCGCTTCTTGAGCACGCCGACCTCGTGGACCAGATCGGCGCGCTGGTTGAGCAACTCCAGGAGCTGCGCGTCAATCTCATCGATGCGGGAGCGGATTTCGCCAAGGGTCATGGAATGGAATCGGGTGCGGGAGACGGTTCAGCGGGCTCGGGTGACTCAATAGCGGGTTCGGGCGTGTCGGCGGCGGCCTCGGACGCGGGCGGTTCCGCCACCGGCAGCGGGATGCGGCGAAGCTCGGATGAATTGGGAAGCTCGTCGAGGGTCTTGAGCCCGAAGTGCTCTAGGAAATACTCGGTCGTCTCGTAAAGGAGCGGACGCCCGGGCACCTCCGCGCGCCCGGCGATGCGCAGCAGTCCGCGCTCCAGCAGCATATTGACCATGCCATCGACGGCCACGCCGCGCACGGCCTCGATATCGGCGCGGGTGATCGGCTGGCGGTACGCGACGATGGCCAGCGTCTCCAGCGCGGGGCCGCTGAGGCGCACCGGCTTGCTCTCGGGGAAGAGCTGGCGCACCCATTGCGCGCACGCGCCGTTGGTGACGAAATGCCAGCCGTTGACCTGCTCGATCAATTGAAACGCCCGGCCCGCGCCGTCCAGCTCGCACTTGATCTCCTCGAGCGCCGCGCCGATTTCCGATTCCCGGGTCTTGCCCATCGCGCGCACCTCCGGGTCGTCGCTTTCGGCGGCGGCGGCCTTGAGCGCCGCGGCGATCTCGTGCGGGACGAGCGGCTTTTGGGAGGCAAATACCAGCGCCTCGACGACTTGCTTGAGCAACGGCATGACTCGCCGATTTTGGAGCGTCCCATTCCATGTTCAAGTGTAACTTCACGGTCTCCCGCCCCCGGCCCAAAAAAATCGATGTTGGCGATTTTGCGGCGCCGATTGAAGATTGGGGGGTGCCGAATCGAAAATCGCAGGGAAAGCCGCGCCGTCGCAAGCGGCTGCTCGGGCTTTCGCATGGGATGTGGGTGGGGCTTGCCCTCCTGCTGCTGATCGGCTCGGCTGTGGTCTGCATCGTCTACGGCGTCTGGGCCTCGACCTTTGACCTGACCCAGGTGGACAATATCCCCGAGCGGTCCGCCATTTACGACATGGATGGAAGGTTCTACGCCCGGCTCTCGGGCGAGGACCGGGTGGTGGTGCATCTGGAGGACGTTTCCGATTATTTCGTCAAGGCCCTGCTGGCGCGGGAGGATTCCCGGTTCTTCAGCCATCACGGCATCGATCCGGTGGGCATCGCGCGGGCCATGATGACCAACCTCGCGCATGGCCATATCCGCCAGGGCGGCAGCACACTCACCCAGCAACTGGCGCTCAATACCTTCCTGGGCGGCGAGCACACCCGGAGCATCAATCGCAAGCTGATCGAGGCGTTCCTCGCGCTGCGCATCGAACAGAATTTTACCAAAAAGCAGATTATCGAGAGCTACATGAACCGGATTTATTTCGGCGCCGGCGTCTACGGGGTCGAGACGGCGAGCGAGGCCTATTACCACAAGCATGCAAAGGATTTGTCGCTGACCCAATCGGCCATGTTGGTGGCGTTGATCCGCAGCCCGAACCGCTATTCGCCCTTCAAGAATCTGCGCCGTGCGATCACGCAGCGGGACGAGGTGCTGGATCGCATGGCCGAGTTGAAAATGATCACGCCCGCGGAGTGCGACGCGGCCAAGCGCGACACCCTCGCGCTCGCGAAGAAGCCGCCCAGGACGGAAGACAACTACGCGATGGACGCCATTAAGCGCGAAGTCGATACCCTCCTCAATAACGACCAGATGGACCAGGGCGGCCTGCGGGTTTACACCACCATCGATCCCATCCTGCAAAAAGCCGCGCAGATCGCGGTGGACGCCCAATTGCGGAAGGTCGAGGAGCGGCCCGGATACAGGCACCCGACGCGCGTGCAATTCGCCGGCCAGACGCTCGATGCGGACAGCGCGACCCCATACCTGCAAGGGGCGCTGGTGATGGTGGACAACCGCTCCGGCGGCATCAGGGCGCTCGTCGGCGGGCGGGATTACGACGAGAGTCATTTCAATCGCGCCCTCTTCGCCAAGCGGCAGATGGGCTCGACCTTCAAGCCGTTCGTCTACGCCGCGGCTTTCGCCCGCGGGTTGCAGCCGACCGCGCCCATCGACGACGGGCCGATCAGAAACGGAGAACTGAGAACGGTCTCGAACTGGCATCCGGAGAATTCCGACGGCACCTACCACGGCGAAATGCCCGCGGCCGAAGGGCTGATCCAATCACGCAATACGATGAGCGTGCGCGTGGGGGATTACGCGGGCATCGAGAATGTGCAGCGCGTGGCCGGCGTGGTGGGCCTGGGAGAAATCCCGAGCCAGCCCTCGATTTACCTCGGGGCCTTCGAGGAGTCGCTGCGGGACGTCACGGCGGCCTACTCGGTCTTTCCAAACGAGGGAGTGAGGAAGCAGGCTTATATCGTCGAGCGCATCGACGACGCCGATGGCCAAATGCTTTACCGCGCCGCGCACGTGACCGTGCCGGCGTTGAGCTCCAGGCTTTCCGACGAGATGACCTCCGTCATGGAAGAGGTGATCGAGCACGGCACCGCCGCCGGCGCCCGCGCGCTCGGCTGGACGCGACCCGCCGCCGGCAAGACGGGGACCACGAACGATTACAAAGACGCATGGTTCGTCGGCTACACGCGCAGCCTGACCTGCGGGGTTTGGGTCGGCTTCGATCATCCGCAGACGATTCAGGCCCGCGGATATGGCGCCGCGCTGGCTCTGCCCATCTGGGTTGAGGCAATGAATGCCGCCTCGCCGCAGCGCTATCCGGCCACCGATTTGGGCGGCGGCTGGCGCCAGCAGCCGGAGGCGGGAACGACCGTGACCCGCGACTTTGAGAGCCTTCCCTCAAATATTTTCCGATCATTTCAAAGATTTCTTACCGGGCACTGAGACGGGCCCCGGTGCAATTGTTGACAGAGTGGCGGCGCAGAGTGCCGGGCGGTTCAATTTCAAAGAATGTAAGTTGTTTATATCCAAACACTTAAGTGTATATAATCACCCGGCGACGCGGATGCGAGACGGTATTTTGGGTCATGGATTTGATGACAGTTCTGCGAGGCAAAAGTCCGATGGCATATCAGTAGTCACCCTTGGCTATTCCGAAGGGTACTGAGCATGGAAGGTGCTTAAGGATGTTCCTCAGTACCACCTCCAAGGATGGATTCCCTGATCTCAAACCTGATTCGCCTCGAGGGCTACAAAGCCACCGAGCAGGACCTGCCCTCCGCCCTCTCTGTCATCGTCGTCGATGACGAGCCGCTGATGGTCGAGCTCCTGAGCCGCACCCTCAAGGACTTGGGCCACGAAACGGTCGCCACCGGCACGGATGGCCTCCAGGCCGTCGAGCTCGCTCGCAAACACCAGCCCGACTTGATCGTCATCGATTACGCGATGCCGAACATGGACGGCATGGAAGCGGCGGAGAGGATCATGAAGGAGATGTCGATCCCCATCGTCCTGAGCACCGGCCGCACCGATGACGCCACTCTCCAGCGCGCGAAGAAAGCCGATATCCACTCCTACCTGGTCAAACCATTTCACCGCGAGCAACTCAAGACCGCCATCACGATGGCGATGGTCCGCCACCATGAGAAACTGGTCGCCGTCGCGAAGATCGCCGAATTGCAAAGCGAATTGACCGTGGTCAAGGCCGTCGATCACGCTGCGGCGCTGTTGATGGAAAAATTCCGCATCGACCGCCGCGACGCGATCGAGAAACTTGAGACCGCCGCGCGCGCCCGCTCCTGCTCACTGCTCGACGCCGCAAAAGCCGTCTCCGCCACCCTCGCCCCGCGCCAGGTTGAGCAGGAAGCGGTTTAAAGATTCGCGCTCAATGTATTGAGCTACCCCGCATGCGCCGGCGCTGCAAGATGCAGACGCGGGTCGGCGGCGATGATCTCCTCAAGCAGCGGCCATCCCGTTTCATTCAGCGCCTGGAATGCGTGCAGATACACCGCGACCATTGCCGCGTCGTATTTCCCAAGCAATCCGGCGACGGCGGCCTCGAGCGCGGGCTTCTCCGGCTGTGGCGGGATTTGCTCCACGGTGCCGTTGTCGTCGTGCTTGATGCCGAGGCTGTCCAGGAAATCGCACAGCATCGCCGGGTGGCGGCTCACGAGCCAGATTTGCAGCAGGTTGGCGGCAATCGCCTCATTCTGCCGGCGGCCAAGCGCTTCCCGAATCCATTCAAAACGTTCCGCGCGCGGCTTGCGCTCGATGAAGACCGGACGCAGTTTGCGTTGCGTGGCCAGGTTTTCAATCAGGTTCTTGTAAAGGGCCTTCTCGTTTTCGAGCAGGTCGGAGAGGATCGCCGAGCACGTGCTCGCGGGCATCTGGGCAAAGATTTCGTTGGGACTCATGCGGGAGGTCGAGAATAGGGAGCCGGAGAAAAGAACGTCAATCGGCAACCGGTTGCGGGAGCGGGGAGGGGACCGGCTCCGGGGTACGGTGGCGGGCCGTCATGTACGCGAGCATCAGCACCCAGAAGGTCAGCGCCAGCGCAAAGAGCGGAATCTGCAGCAGCGACGGAAGCGCATAAATGGCGCTCGTGACGGGAATCCACACAACCCACGTCGCGCAAAGCGTGGGAATCGTATGGACGCGGTAGAATTCCACGGTGAACACATGGCCCATGCCGCGCGGGCGGTACCCCTTGTTCTTGAATTCGTACCACGCCAGCATGTAGGGAGCCGCGAATACCGGGTTATAAATGAACTGGTCCACGAGCACCTTTTTGAGCACCGTCGGAAAATCGGCATGGGCGCCGAAGAGAACCGCCTGAAACCGGTAGAACGCATCGGCGATCATTCCCTCCACGCCCCAGAACAGCGCGAGGAAGAGAAGCTCCGCGAGATCCGCGCGAAGCTCCGCGCGGCTCAGTCGGCCCCGCCGGAGAAGAGTGATCTTGAAGAGAATGGGCAAAACCGCGCCCGCGAAGATGGAAGAGCCAAAGCTAAACCCGTAGCCCCAGCGCCCCTTGGCCGCGGCAACCGCTTGAAACCACGATGCTGAAGCAGGCAGGAAGTAATAGGCCAGCACCACGGCGATCATCGCCGCCTGGATGATCAGCCCCGGCACGACATTGGCGCGGGCGGCGCGGAAGCCGATGGAGAAGGGATTGCCCGATGACACGGTGCGCGGACGGTAGGCGCGGTGCGACCCGGTTGCAAACCCAGCCAATTTGGTATCTATTGGTCGTCCGGCGAAAATTGCCGAATATGGCCGAAACCCAGACTCTGGACTTCGAAAACCCGCGGGCCCTTCAGGCCCTGTACGCAAATGACTTGCGGCTGCTCAAGACCCTCGAGGACGCCCTCAAGGTCAAGGTGACCACGCGCGAGGGATGGGTGCGGCTCGAGGGCGAGCCGGAGAATGTCGCAAGAGCGCGCCAAGTCTTCCAGCAACTCGATACGGCCCGCAAGAGCGGGGTGGAAATCCGGCGGCATGAATTCGATTACGCCCTGCGCTCCGTCAGCCAGCCCGGCCAGGACGGCAACGGCGCCGGGCTCGACTCGCTTCTGGATACGAAGATCACGCTATCCTCGAAGCGCGCCCCCATTGTCCCGAAGAGCGCCGGCCAGCGGAATTACGTTCAGTTGATCGACAAATACGACGTCGTCTTCGGCGTTGGACCGGCGGGCACGGGCAAAACCTACCTCGCCATGGCGATGGCCGTCTCCGCATTCAAACGCGAGCAGGTGAGCCGCATCATCCTTACTAGGCCTGCGGTCGAGGCCGGGGAAGCCCTCGGATTCCTGCCGGGCGATCTGAACGAGAAAATTTTTCCCTATCTCCGGCCCTTGTACGACGCGCTGCGCGATATGCTGGACCCGGAGGAGGTGCAGCGGCACATGGATCGCGGCGTCATCGAGGTGGCCCCGCTGGCCTATATGCGCGGGCGGACATTAAACCGGGCATTCATCGTGCTCGATGAAGCACAGAACACCACCACCGAACAAATGTTTATGTTTTTGACCCGCCTGGGCACGGACTCGAAATGCGTCGTCACCGGCGACCAGACGCAGATCGACCTGCCGAACAACAAACGCTCCGGCCTCATCGAAGCGATGCAGGCGCTCAAGGGCGTCGAGGGAGTCGAATTCCAGTATTTCGAGGAACGGGACGTCGTCCGGCATCCCCTGGTCCAATCGATTGTGCGTGCGTACAAGCACTACCGTGGAGTAAAAGGCTCAGGCGCAGAACGCCCGTGACAGGATAAATGTTCCACTTTTTCGAACGAAAGCGGCTCATCCGCAAGGGCCTCGCATCCGCGAAAATCCGCCGCCGGCGCACGCGCAGCGAGTTGCTGCACACGCTTGAGACCGGCGCGCGGGTCAAGACCGGCATCTTCCTGCTCTTCTGCACCGGGCTGGCGATGCTCATCCTTTACGGCTCGCCGGAGGGATCGTACGAGAAACTGGTCATCTCATTGCTGATCTTCGCGACCGCCCTGGCGCAGCTTTGGGTCAATCACCCCATCTCATTCGCCAGCAATTCGCGCGTCTGCCTGATGTTTGGGACAATGCTGATCCATCTCGTCGTCACAAAGATCATCCTCGTCCTCGGGCATCACGGCAGCATTGCTCACGAGTATGTCCCGTTGATCCTTCCGTATGCGCTGGCGCCGTTGGTCTGCTCCGTGCTGCTCGGGAAAAATCAGGGCCTCTATGCGGCCACCTTCGTTTCGCTTTGGGGATCCATTGTCTATTGGGGCTCGCCGGATTGGCATGAGCGGGATGCCTTCATCTATCTGGTAAGCAGTTTGATCTGCGGCTTCGTCGCCGTATTCGTAACGCTCCAGGTCAGGCGGCGCAGCCGGCTGGTGCGCGCCGGATTTTACGTGGGCCTGGCGACGTGGCTGCTCGCGCTGACCTTTGGGAATATCACTGTCATGTGGGACATGTTCCCCTCGCTGGATTGGCCGGCCCTCGGCGCGCAAAGCCTCGCGGCGATCGGCGGCGGCATCCTTACCGCGATGATCGTCGGCGGCGCATTGCCCATCATGGAGACCGCCTTCCGGCTGACCACGGATATCTCGTGGTTGGAGGCCGCGGACCTCAATCACCCGCTCCTGCGCCGGCTCACGATGGAAGCACCCGGCACTTATCATCACTCTCTCGTCGTTGCGAACCTGGCCGAATCCGCGGCGGAGATCATCGGGGCGAATCCCACCATGTGCAGGGTCTGCTCTTATTTTCACGACATCGGCAAATTGGTGAAGCCGGAATATTTCACCGAGAACATGCGCGCCGGGCGCAATCCGCACGACGAACTCGCGCCGACGATGAGCGCCCTGATCATCATCGCGCACGTGAAGGAAGGCGTCGACCTGGCGCTCAAGTACAAGCTCAGCCAGCGCATTGTCGATGTCATCCAGGAGCACCATGGCACCTCCATGGTCGGTTACTTTTACCAGCGCGCGCTCCAGCAGCAGGAGGACGCGCGGCAGGGCGGCAAGATCATGAACATCCGCGAGGAGGATATCCCGGAGGTCCGCGAGGAGAGCTTCCGCTACAGCGGGCCGAGGCCGCAATCGCGCGAATCGGGCATCATCTCGCTGGCCGACGCCGTCGAGAGCGCCTCGCGATGCCTTGAGAAAGTCACGCCGGGACGCCTCGAGCAATTAATCCACGACATCATCCAGCGGCGGCTCATCGATGGGCAGCTCGACGAGTGCGACCTGACGATGCGCGAAATTCAGGCCATTGGCGAAAGTTTCGCACATACGCTCACGAACATGCTCCACAGCCGCATCGCTTATCCCACCGAGCCGGCGGGCCGGGCGACCGAGACGGTCCGCTTCCCGGAGAACGCGCCGCCTGTCTCCGCCGCCTGAGGTCCATGGCGCATAAGGCGCGCAATGCGATGGCCGCCCCTCGCGCCATTCACATCTACAATCGCCAGCGGGCCGTCCGTTTCGATCTGGCATGGCTGCGCCGCTTCGCGCCGATTGCGCTGGCCGCGTGCGAAGGTGAGGGGATTCCACCCGGCGTGCCGCTCGGCTCGCTGGCGGAGATCGAGGTCAGCATCGTCTCCGATCGCGCGATTGCCGCCGTCCACCGGCGTTTCATGAACATCCCCGGTGCGACCGACGTCCTTACCTTCGAGCATGGCGAAATCATCGTCAGCGCCGCCACCGCCGCCCGTTACGCCCGCGAATACGCGCAGCCGCTCGAGCATGAGATCGGCCTCTACATCATCCACGGTCTCCTGCACCTGAACGGCCACGACGACCTTGCCGGGGCCGCCGCCTCCCTCATGCAGGAAATGCAGAGCCGGCTCCTCGACAAGGTACTAAAAGCCCTCTGCGCGACGCAGTAAATAATAGGCTTATACCAGGGCTAGAGCATTTTCTATTTAATCTGAGGCAAAGAGTGGTATGGTAGGTGGATGCGAACCTACAGTCTTGATCTGCGGGAGCGGATCATAGCGGCGAGAGAAAAGGGGCACACGACTGCGGA
>JBEKOV010000068.1:0-19058 GCA_049521415.1 Chthoniobacteraceae bacterium | reverse complement strand
CCGCAGTCGTGTGCCCCTTTTCTCTCGCCGCTATGATCCGCTCCCGCAGATCAAGACTGTAGGTTCGCATCCACCTACCATACCACTCTTTGCCTCAGATTAAATAGAAAATGCTCTAGTCCATTTTCCAGAGGAAGTTTGCCTCGCCACATGCGTCACAGATTTCTCTTTGTTCGCGTAAATTGCAATCTTCTCGAATCCCTTCTCATGCTCGTGACCCCTGCACGGTTCATAAAAGACGTGCTCGAAATGCTCGCCGTGGGCGCCAGCGAAGCGCAGATCCTTGAGGACTTCCCGGACTTGCAAGCCGAGGATATCCGGACCTACCTGCAATACGCTGCGGCCCAGACCGACCACGCCGTGCTGAAAACCACGTGAAGTTCATCGTCGATGCTGGCGACTCCTCTGCTTGCCCCTGATGCGGCAATGGTGCTATCATTTCCCCAATGAGCACGCTCGCAGAGATCGAAATGGCTGTCCCGCACTTGTCCTCGGATGAGTTGGCGGAGCTTGAGCAATTCGTCCGCAAAGCGCGGCGCGAGAAGGAACACGGCGAAAGACCCAGCCTCCGCGATATCGAGCCAACCAGCGTCGGCAAAATCCTCGCACCTCTCGGCGCGCGCGGTGATTGGTATGATGAGATGCTGGAGGGCCGTGCGTGACGCATGGCGCGGATACCAGCTTCCTCGTAGCAGTCGAGATCACGGAGCATGCGCGGCATGCCGACTCATCGCGTCTCCTTGGGGAATTATTCGGGCGCGGAGACCGCGTGGCAATCACGCCTCAGGTCCTTGCGGAATTCGTGCATGTCGTGACTGATTCGCGGCGTTTTCAGCGGCCTTTGTCGATGAAAACAGCCATGATCAAATCTGAGCGCTGGTGGAATGCCGCGGAGACGGAACAGGTATTGCCGTCCGACCTCGCTGTTGCAGGTTTCCACAACTGGATGCGCGATCACCAACTTGGCCGGAAACGAGTCCTCGACACCCTGCTGGCTGCCACACATCGCGCTGCGGGCGTCACTTCCCTGCTGACACTGAACGCAGCGGACTTTGCAATATTTGGCGAATTTGTCTGCCTGCCGTCAGGGGGTTCCAGTTCGCCCGTTATCTAAGGCGAATTAATTAGCCATGACCTCCGGCTTCCTCGAAAAACTCATCGAGCGCATCGGGCGCATCCGCCCCGAGGAGGTCCAGAATTACCTCCTCCGCCTCGCGCACGAGAAAGGCTTTTTCGAGACGATCTTCAACGCGATCCACGAGGGCGTCATCGTCACCGATACCGAGGGCAACATCTCCTTCGTCAACGACGCCGCCTGCGAACTCTTCGGCCTGGACCGCGACGATTGCATGGGCCGCGCCCTTTCCGAGCGCATCACCGGCCTTGACTGGCCCTCGCTCGCCCATTCGGAGACCATCATCTCCCGCGACATGGAGGTCTTCTATCCCCAGAATCGTTTCATCAATTTCTACGTCGCCCCCATCTCCCTCGCCCGCCGCGACGACGACGAGCCCTCCTCGAAATCCCTTCGCCGCTCCCGCCGCGCCTCGCGCGAACCCGCCAATGTCGTCGGCTACGCCATCATCCTTCGCGACATCACCGAGACCCGCCGCACCACCGAGCAGACCATCGAGTCGGAGCGCCTTAACGCCCTCACTCTCCTCGCCGCCGGCGTCGCTCACGAGATCGGCAATCCCCTCAATTCCCTCACCATCCATCTCCAGCTCATGGAGCGAAAGATCCGGTGCCTTCCGGCAAAGGAGGCCCAGGATCTCCAGGAATCCGTCCGCATCGCCCGCGAGGAAATCACCCGCCTCGATTACATCGTCAACCAGTTCCTCCGCGCCATCCGTCCCACCCCGCTCGATACCACGCTTGAGAACCTCAATGTCCTCGTCGAGGAGTCCCTCGCCTTCCTCGCCCCGGAACTCAAGGACCGCGATATCCTCGTCGAGACCGAACTCCGCCACGATCTCCCGCTTCTCCCCCTCGACCGCCACCAAATCAAGCAGGCCTTCTACAACATCATCAAGAACGCCGCCCAGGCCATGAAATCCGGCGGCATCTTCCACATCCGCACGGATCGCGATGAGGACCACGTCTCCGTCACCTTCAATGATACCGGCGGCGGCATCCCCGCAGAGAACATGAGCAAAGTCTTCGACCCCTACTTCACCACCAAGCAAACCGGCAGCGGCCTCGGCCTGCTCATCGTCCGCCGCATCGTCCGCGAGCACGGCGGCGAGATCGACATGGTCAACAACCAGGGCCGCGGCCTGCAACTCACCATCCGCCTCCCCCTCCACGACCGCCGCATCCGCATGCTCGCCCAGGGCGAATCCTCCACTTAGAAGAGAGCGCGGACCCTTCTCATGCATCCCACCATCCTCATCGTCGATGACGAGCGCCACACCCGCGAGGGCCTCCGTACCGCACTCGAGGACAAGTTCGACGTCTATGTCGCGGCGGACATTCCCAGCGCCATGAATGTCCTCGAGAACGATTCCATCGACCTCGTGGTCACCGATCTCCGCATCGGCAGCGAGGATGGCATGCAACTCATCGACCGCGCCCTTCGCCTCCAGCGTCCGCCCGTCTGCATCATGATGACCGCCTACGGCTCGGTCGATACGGCAGTCGAGGCCATGAAGCACGGCGCCTACGACTTCGTCACCAAGCCCATCAACATCGACCGCCTCGAAATCCTCATCCAGCGCGCCCTCCACGGTCGCGAGACCGAGAAGGAAAACCGCGAACTCAAGCAGCAGGTCGAAAAACATTTCGGCCTCGAGAGCCTCATCGGCAATTCCGCCGCCATGCAGGAGGTCTTTGACACCGTCAAGCAAATCGCCCCCACCCGCGCCACCGTCCTCATTGAGGGCGAGAGCGGCACCGGCAAGGAATTGGTCGCGCACGCCATCCATCACCTCAGTAACCGCAATAAGTCGAAATTTATCGCCGTTCACTGCGCCGCCCTTTCCCAGCAATTGCTCGAAAGCGAACTCTTCGGCCACGAAAAAGGCGCCTTCACCGGGGCGAGCGAGCGCCGGGCCGGGCGTTTCGAGCAGGCGAACGGTGGCACCCTTTTCCTCGATGAAATCGGCGAAATCGACGCCAACACCCAGGTCAAGATCCTCCGCGCCCTCGACCCCGGCGTCTTCGAGCGCGTCGGCGGCAACCAGACCATCAAGACCGACGTCCGCCTCATCGCCGCCACCAACAAAAGCCTCGAGGAAATGGTTCATAGCGGAAAATTCCGCGAAGATCTCTTTTACCGTCTCAACGTAGTGAGGATCACCATGCCCCCCTTGCGCGAACGCAAGGAAGATATCCCCTTGCTGGTGAACACCTTCCTGAAGTCCTTCGCCAAGGACAACTCGAAACCCTTCCGCGAATTCACCGCCGACGCGATGCAGGCAATCCTCGCCTACGACTGGCCCGGCAACGTCCGCGAGCTCCGCACCGCGGTCGAGCACGGCGTCGTCATGGCCAATGGCCCGCGCATCACCCTGCGCGATCTCCCAGTCACCATCCGCCAGGCCGCCGGTAACAAACTCCGCGGCCTCATCCCCGTCTCCACCACGCAGCCCTATAATTTGCACGACACCGGCCGGCGCCTCATCGAGCGCGCCCTTTCCGAGAGCGAGAACAACATCACCGAAGCCGCCCGCAAACTCGGCATCAGCCGCCGCACCCTCCACCGCAAGCTCAAGGCCCTGCGCGATTCCCAACCCGAACCTTCGGCCGAAAATACCCCGGCGCCGCCCACCGAGCCCAAATGAAACCCTCATCCGCCGCTCCGCTCGTGATATTTCTCCTCGCCGCATGCGTCACCACAAGTCCCCCGCCCGTCGCACAGTCTCATCCCGCCGGGCAAAGCCATAGCTCCCTCACCGGCACATATGAATATCGCAGTGGCGATGGCCCGCAGGACGTTGATGTCACCATCACCATCTCCCATGGGAGCAACGGCTATCACCTTGGATTCGAAGGCGGCCATCCCGACGGCAACGGCGCCGCCCCGGATGGCGACGGCACGGGTCAGATCGGACCCGATGGCGTTTTCCGCTTCGATTTCGAAGACAGCTTCTCAAATCGTGGCACCGGCACTTTTCGCCGAACATCCGGTGGCTATGCGTTGTCCATCAATATCACCACCGTGGCCGATTCCAGTTGCATGATGTTCTACGGCGACATGACCCTTCACCGCATCACCCCGCGATCCTAAGCCGAACCCAATTTCCCCCTTCGCGCCCTCGCGCGTCCAAACCTTCTCCCAATTATCGATTTTTCCGGCTTGTGCCACCCCGGAAAAACAGATGAGTTGACCCTCCCCATCCCGCTCCTATGGCGAACGAGACCAAAGTTCAGGCCTTCATCCACGCCCTCGAGGAGGGGGGGTGGGTCAGCCGTATCCGCCTCATCCTGCTGCTGGCGGCCATCGCGACGATTTACATCATCGTCATCCTCAGCCAGTTCAAGGGCCTCGACAACGACAAGGGCATGGACCAGGCCCAGATTGGCCGTCAACTGGCCAGCGGCCACGGCTTCACCACCAAGTTCATCCGCCCCATCGCCTACGGCCAGTTCATGCGCCATTTCGGCAGGTTCCCGGGCGGCGATGTCCCGGATACCTACAACGCCCCGCTCAATCCATACGTCGATTCCCTCCTGCTCCGCCTGACCCGGAACTCCTGGGAAATGACTGACAAGGATGTCGTCTATACCAGCGACCGTGTCATCGCCGGCGCGTCGCTTCTCTTTTTCATCATTTCCGTCGGCGTCAATTTCACCACCGCCAAGCGCCTCTTCGACCGCCGCCTCGCGCTCCTGGGCATGGGCTTGCTGCTCATCTGCGACACTTTCTGGAATTTCGGCCTCACCGGCCTGCCGCAGAATCTGATGCTCTTAATCTTCTCGCTCGTCACTTATTGCCTGGTCCGGGCCATCGAGAATCGCGACTCCGGCAAAAAAACCCTCCTCTGGCTGGCCCTCAGCGGCATTGGGTTCGGCCTTCTCGTCCTGGCCCATGGGCTGGCCATTTGGATTTTCATTGGCGCGCTCGTTTACTTGGGATTCGCCTTCCGCCCTCGCGAAGGCCCATGGTGGCGGATCGTGCTGCTCCACCCGGCATGGGTCCCTCTCTTCATCGTCCTCACCATGGAAGGCCCGTGGCTTCTGCGCCTCTATCGGCTCACCGGCGATCCTTTCGGGATCGCCCTCTATTCCGGCTTCGGCCAATTGCTGGGCACCGAGTCCAAGGTGATGCGCGAACTGAGCCTGGACACGAATTCGCTCACTTTGAGTTGGTTCCGGTCAAAGGTCGAGGCGCAGACCATTGCCCAGTTCTCGAACATTTACAGTTACCTCGGCCATTCCCCGATCGCTCCGGTTTTCTTCGTCTCGCTGCTGCACAGCTTCAAGCGCCGCGAGACCGCGTCCTTCCGCTGGTGCGTCTTCTTCATGTGGATTTCCGCCGTGCTCGGCATGTCCCTCTTCGGCCTGCCGGAGGACGGCGCCATCCACGCAAACGACCTGCACATGCTCTTCATCCCCATGATGCTCTTCTACGGCCTGGCGTTCGTATTGGTCCTTTGGACCCGCCTGGCCAATGACATGGCGGAAATCAACCTGCGAATCGTGCGCTGGACCTTTTTCGTCGCCATTTACATCCTCTCGGCTTTTCCGTTTGCGCACATGCTGCTCACTACCAGCGGACGCGTCCAATGGCCTCCCTACGTTCCTCCCTATATCGCCATCCTTGGAGAATGGACCGAACCGAATGAAATCATCGCCTCCGATATGCCCTGGGCGGTCGCATGGTACGCCAACCGCGAATCCCTTTGGCTGCCTTATACCGTCGACACCTTCATGGATATGAGCGATTATGAGCGCCTTCATGGCCCCATCGTCGGCCTCTACCTCACACCCGTCACCGGCGATAGCCAATTCTTTACGGATATCGTCAAGGGCGAGTACAAGGAATGGTCCCCGTTCATCCTGCGCAACCTCAATGCAAGGGGCTTCCCCCTCCAGGCCGTGACCGCTCTCCCCATCGAGAACGCGTGCATCTACTTCTCCGACCGCGACCGCTGGTCGCGCAAGGCCGAATAACCATGGCCCAAAAGAAAGCTGCCGAAACCTTCGAATCCGCCATCGAGCGCATCGAGCAGATCGCCGCTCAAATGGAAGCCGGCGAATTGCAGCTCGAGCAACTGGTGGTCATCTACGAGGAGGGCCTGCGCCTGGTGCGTTTCTGCGCGGAGCGCCTCGACGAAGCCGAGAAACGCCTCCAAACTATCTCCCGCGACGCCGCCGGCCAGCCCACCGGCTTTGAACCGGTCCAAAATCCCGGTGAAATCCCGCCCTCGACTCCACCGGAAGCTTCTGGTAGAGAGGCGGATTCACCCGGCGCCAGGGACCCCGGCGCACGTCTATTTTAAGAAGTTGAATCCCATGCGTTTTCTCGACCAGATCAATTCCCCATCAGACATTAAGAAGCTCGAAGAGAAGGACTTGCCAACGCTTGCCGGAGAGGTGCGCGAGGAGCTCATCAGAATCCTCTCCGAGGACAATCCCAGTTCCGTCGGCGGCCACCTCGGTCCAAATCTGGGCGTTGTCGAGCTCACCATCGCCCTTCATCGCGTCTTCGATACCCCGAAGGATAAATTCGTCTTCGACGTGAGCCACCAGGGCTACGTCCACAAGCTCTTCACCGGCAGGCGCGAGCGCTTCAAGACCATGCGCCAGTACGGCGGCCTCAACGGCTTCCTCCTGCGCACGGAGAGCGAGCACGATGTCTACGGCGCGGGCCACGCCGGCACCGCCCTCTCCGCCGCGCTCGGCATGGCCGTGGGCCGCGACAAGGCCGGCTCCGATGAGCATGTCATCGCCATCGCGGGCGACGCGGCATTCACCTGCGGTATTTCGTACGAGGCGCTCAACAATGTCGCCGCCTCGACCAGGCGCTTTATCGTGGTTCTCAACGACAACGAATGGTCGATCGCGAAAAACGTCGGCGCCATCGCCCATTACTTTAACAAGATCACCACGCACCCGACCTACGCCCACCTGCACGAGCAGGCGGCTCATTTCGTCGAGCGCTTAGGCGGCAAGGGGGCAGTCCAACTCGCCCACAGGATGGAGGCGGGCGTCAAGAGCCTCATCGTTCCCAGCGTCCTGTTCGAGGACCTCGGTCTCCGCTATTACGGCCCCATCGACGGCCACGACGTCGAGACACTCATCCGCACCTTCGAGTTCCTCAAGACCCAGCACGAGCCGGTTCTTCTCCACATCCTTACGCAAAAAGGCAAGGGCTACGCGCCGGCGCTCGAGCAACCGGACAAATTCCACGGCCTCGGGCGCTTCGAGTCAAAAACCGGGAAGACCGCGCCGGTGTCCGCGCCCACCTACTCGGAGATATTCGGCAAGACGCTGGCGAAATTTGCCGATACCAACAATAAGATCGTCGCCATCACCGGCGCCATGCCGACCGGCACCGGCCTTGTCCATTTCGCCTCAAAACATCCCGACAAATACTTCGACGTCGGCATCGCCGAGGAGCATGCCGCCCTCTTCGCCTGCGGACTCGCCGTCCAGGGCTTCAAACCCTTCCTCGCCATTTACTCCACCTTCATGCAGCGCGCGTACGACATGATCATCCACGACATGGCGCTGCAAAATCTCAACGTGGTCCTCTGCATGGACCGCGGCGGTCTCAGCGGCGATGACGGTCCCACCCATCACGGCCTGTTCGATATCGGTTACCTCCGCCACATTCCCAATATCGTCCACATGCAGCCCAAGGATGAGGATGAATTCGTCGATATGCTCTGGACCGCCGCGCATTACAGCGATGGCCCCATCGCGATTCGCTATCCCCGCGGCGCCGGCGCCGGCGTAAAGCCCAAGGAGAACCCACGCATTCTGGAAATTGGCAAAGCCGAGGTCATCAAGCACGGCCAGCAGGTCGCGATCTTCGGCCTTGGCGGCATGTGCGCCATGGCCCTCGATGCCGCCAATCTTCTCGAGGCCCAGGGCATCTCCACCGCCGTTATCAATCCCCGCTGGATCAAGCCCATGGATACCGGCCTCATCGAATTCTTTGCCCGTGGCGCGGACGTCGTCTGCACCATCGAGGACCATGTCCTTCACAACGGCTTCGGCTGCGCCGTCATCGAGCATCTTAACGATGCCGGCATCAAAACGCCCGTCGTGCGCATCGGCTGGCCGGACCAATTCATCGAGCACGGCTCAGTCGATATCCTTCGCAAGAAGCACGGCCTTACCGCCGAGGCCGCCGTCCAAAAGATCTTGCCCCAAATCAAAGCCAGGACCGCACAGCGCCCAAAGACCGCCGCCTAAATCGAGTTCTTTGGAGCGGTGAGCAGTCGGGCTCGTACCGGGAGGCCGCCACCGCCGGCATTTCGTTTGGCGCTTGGAAATTGAGATTCTCCCGTGATAATGCGCGCCGTTTGAACCTCTCTGACCATTGAGTCCGGAACCTGCCCGCGTCGCGGTCATCGCCGACACCCACGATAAACTACCCTTCAGGCTCGCTGAGGAAATCGCCGAAGCGGATGAAATCTGGCACCTCGGCGACGTTTGCAGCGAATGGCTCCTGGATGAGTTGCGCGTCGGCAGCCAGATCGTCAGGGTCGTTCGCGGCAATTGTGATTCGGTGAGCGAATGGCCTTTCAGCCTCGACCTGGAGTGCGAGCGCCTGCGCATCCGGCTCGTCCATGTCCCGCCTTCCTCACCGCCCGAGGACGTGGACCTGCTCCTCCACGGCCACACACATGTCCCGCGCAACGAACGGATCGGCTCGACTGTCTTCCTGAATCCCGGCTGCATCACCCGCCCAAA
Source organism: Chthoniobacteraceae bacterium (assembly GCA_049521415.1). Lineage (GTDB taxonomy): Bacteria > Verrucomicrobiota > Verrucomicrobiia > Chthoniobacterales > Chthoniobacteraceae > DATAXI01. Next base: position 10,193 of record JBEKOV010000068.1, on the reverse strand, counting down.
CCGCGGCGCCCCCAGTTCCTACGCCTGGCTCACGCTCTATCCCAACGGCAAGTACCGTTGGGAATTGCGCGAACTGTGACCGCATTCGCGGCCCGGCTATTTCCCAGCCCCGCCCTCCTCCACGATGTGCAGCGTCACCCGCTGCCCGTGACGGGCCGCGGCCGCGCTCAGCAAATTCCGGATGGCGTCAATCGTGTGCCCGTGCTTGCCGATCACCTTTCCGATATCGCTCTGGCGCAATTGCAGGTGGAAAGCGACCTTCTTTGGCGCCTCTACTTTTGAAAGCACCATCTCTTCGGGGAACTCGATCAACTGCTTGACGACGTATTCGAGGAATTCTTCCACGGCAGATGTTGTAGGCCAGCCGTGCAAGCTGGCGCAAGCCGCACGTGCGGAAGGCTTACAATTCCCGTCCCGGTCCCGGCGATGGGCATACCGCCCCCGCCGGTCCTACTTCCCTCATTTACGGCCCAATTACGGCCCTAAGGCCCAAGGCCGCCCTAAAGTCAGCCCTTAGGCCGCAGTTGGCTTGGCCGCCTCGGTCTTCGCACGGCGCAGCAGGCTGCGCACCGTGTCCGAGGGCTGCGCCCCGCGGGAAATCCAGTAATCAAGCCGGTCAATGGCCAGCTTTGAATTCTTGCCGGCCTTGCGCGGGTCATAGACCCCCACCTGCTCGATAAATTTGCCGTCCCGCGGGCTGCGCTGGTCGGCCACCACCACGCGGTAATAGGGGCCGTTCTTTGTGCCTTCGCGGCGGAGTCGGATGGAAACCATAATCTTTTTCTGTTTTTCTAACGTCTCGGTAGTCCCGGAAAACCGGCGCCGCGGGGTTGCGCCATCATCATTTTTTTAAATTTCCCCACATTCTTCATCAGCTTCTTCATCTGGTTGAATTGCTGAATCAGATCGTTCACTTCGGTTACCGAGGTCCCGCTTCCGCGGGCGATTCGCTGACGGCGCCTGGCGTTCAGGACATCAGGCCTGATCCGCTCGAGGTTCGTCATCGAGAGCACCATGGCCTCGATTCGCTTTAATCGTTTTTCGTCAACCGAAAAGCCTTTCATACTAGCCACTCCCGGCAGCATGCCAAGGATATTTTCAAGGGGGCCCAGCCGGCGCATCGTCTTGAACTGCGAGAGCATATCGTTGAAATCGAACGTCGCCGTCCGCATTTTCCGCTCTATCCGGGCCGCTTCCTCTTCGTCGATGGCCTCCGCCGCCTTCTCGACCAGCGACACAATGTCTCCCATCCCCAGAATGCGCCCCGCGAGCCGATCCGGGTAAAACGGCTCAAACTGGTCCAGTTTCTCGCCCGCGCCCGCAAATTTGATGGGCCGCTTGGTCACCTCCCGCATGGAAAGCGCCGCGCCGCCCCGCGCATCGCCGTCCAGCTTCGTGAGCACGATGCCGCTGATCTGCAGCGCGTCGTTGAAATGCGTGGCCACGCTCACCGCCTGCTGGCCCGTCGCCGCATCCGCCACCAGCAGCGTCTCGCCCGGCTTCAGGAGTTCCTTCAATTCCTTGATCTCCTCGATCAATACGGCGTCGATTTCCTGACGCCCCGCCGTGTCAAAAATCTGCACGTCCCCGATCTGTCCCTCGGCCCACTCGAGCGCCAGCCGCGCCGCCTGCTTCACATCCTTCAATCCCGGCGTCGGCGTAAAAACCGGCACGCCGATCTGCCGGCCGAGCGTTGCCAATTGCTCGATGGCCGCCGGCCGGTGCAAGTCGCATGCGATGAGGAGCGGCGCGCGGCCCTGTTTCTTGAGATATTTCGCCAGCTTGGCCGAGGAAGTCGTCTTGCCCGCGCCGTTGAGTCCCACCATCAGGATGCGCGCGGGCTTCTCCAGGTTGAGCGGGGCCTCGTCGCCGCCGAGAAGCGCAGTCAGTTCGTCCTGGAAAATTTTAACGATCTGCTGTCCCGGCGTAATGCTCCGCAGCACATCCTCGCCGAGCGCCTTCTCCTTGACCCGCGCGATGAAGGCCTTCGAGACGGCGAAATCGACATCCGCCTCCAGCAGCGCCATGCGCACCTCGCGCAGCGCATCGGTGACGTTCTGCTCGCTGATCTTCCCGTGACCGCGCAGGTCCTTGAAGATATCCTGAAGCTTATCGCCGAGCTGAGAAAACATGGGCCGATACAATCAGGCATTTCGCCCCGGACGCAAGTACTCGGAAAGCCGGGCGGGCTACTGGCCTGGCGACGGCGGCAGGGTGAGATCGGCCCCGGGCGTCTTCGACGCATTGGGATCGACGTTGAAACTCCATTTGGTCTCCGCCTGCTTGCCGTTCAGCGTCGCGTCAAGGAACACGTAATAAGTGTCCTTCGCCAGCGGCGTCGTGACCGTGTAACTGACGATCCTCGTCACCGGATCATACGTCGCCTGCACGAGGCCGAGGCCGCTGATGCGCATCTTGACGCTGCCGGGATCGATCGCGCCCATGGTGGCGAGGTTGGCCTTGATGGTTGGGGTCGTGTTGCTGATGGTCGAGCCTTCGGCGGGCTGGGTCACCATCGAGGCCGCGGCCAGTTCCGCATACGCCGGCTCGGTATACGGCACGCCGCCTTCGCCGCCGCCGACCATCTTCATCGCATCGGAAAAAATCTTGGCTGCATCGGCGCCGCCGATTGCGTAACGGCCAATCTGGTCAAAGGATGGGAACGTGTAGCCATTCCGGCGCCCATATACGTTGAACGCGAGGTCATACCCCGCCTCCTTGACGAGTTCGCGGATGTGCGGGTTGTTCGAGCCGCTGCCGTAGGGATATGCAAACGCAATTACCTTGATCCCAAGCTGCTGCTCGAGGGTTTTCTTGGAATCGAATATCTCCTTGTGCAGCCACCCCTCGCGCCCGAGCGCCTGGATGTCCTTCTCGACCTTCGCCCGCGTGGTTGCATCGACGCCGTACCCAGGGTGCTCCAGGTAGGAGTGCGAATAGGTGTGCGACTCGATATCCACGCCCGCGTCGCGCATTTCCGCAAGCTGGTCCCACGAAATCGATTTGCCGCCGCTGTTGATGTAATTGATGTAGACGAACATCGTGAACGGGTAGCTGTATTTCTTGAGGATGGGCCACGCGGTGTCGTAACCCGAGAGATAGCCGTCATCGATGGTGATGATGCAACTCTTCGCGGGGATGTTCTTGTCGCCCATGCGCCATGCGAGGAAGGCCTGCATCGGGATGACGGTAAACCCCGCATCTTTGATCTCGCCCATTTCCTTGTCGAATTCCTCGGGCGTGACGGCGAGCGAGTCGTTCTTGCGCGGATGCTCCTCGAACCGGTGATAGAGCAGCACGATGACCGCCGCGCTCTTATTGATGGCGGTGGCCGCCGCGGGCACGGGCGTGGCCGCCGGCATGAGGGCTGCCAGAAGCTTGGGAGCGGGCGTGGCGGCGGCGGGCGCCGGCGTGGCCTGCGCCGTAGCCGCGCCACCGTGGTGCAGCAGATGGAGAATGTGACGGTAAATGCCCTTCACCCTCGAGCAGCCCGAGAGCGGAAGGATGGCCGCGAGAGCCAGGATGGCGAAAGTTCTTTTGATGGCCGGAGTGATTCGTGTGCGCCTCATTGATGAAAGGGGTCGAAGATACAAAATTTCAGAGAGGCGTAAAGCGTCGCCGGAGTCTCAAGCCATTGCAAAAGGAATTAACCCAAAATCCGATGGGCTCGCGCGATCAGAGCCCCAGCTTCTCGAATGTCGCGTCGACGTGCCGGAAGTGATGATCCATCGAGCAGAGCTTGTCGATTTCCCCGCAGCTCAGCACGGCGGCGATCTCCGGCTCAGCCGCAAGATTTTCCGCCAGCGGCGCATCACCCTGCCATGTTTTCATCGCGGCGCGCTGCACGGCCTCGTAGGCGGTCTTGCGCTCGAGCCCGCGCCGGGTCAATTCCAGCAGGATCGTCTGGCTGTGGTAGAGGCCCTTGGTGATCTGGAGGTTGCGCAGCATGTTCTCCGGATAAACCAGCAACCGGTCCACCAGCTTCGCCAGCGTCACCAGCATGTAATCGATCAGCGTACACGAATCGGGGAGGATGATCCGCTCGACGCTCGAGTGTGAAATGTCCCGCTCGTGCCAGAGCGCCACGTTCTCCAGAGCCGCCACCGCATTGCCCCGGATGACCCGCGCAAGGCCGCTGAGACGCTCGCCGGTGATGGGGTTGCGCTTGTGCGGCATCGCCGAGCTGCCCTTCTGCCCCGCGGCGAAGAATTCCTCGACCTCGAGCACTTCGGTCCGTTGCAAATGCCGGAATTCCGTGGCCCACCGGTCCACGCTCGATGCGATCAGCGCCATCACCGTCATGAATTCCGCATGCCGGTCCCGCTGGATGACCTGGGTCGACAAGGCCGCCGGCGCCAGCCCGAGGCGCTTGCAAACCGCCGCCTCGACCGCCGGGTCCAGGTGTGCGTGCGTCCCCACCGCGCCGGATAGCTTCCCGACGCGAATGCGCTCGCGCATTTGGACCAGGCGCTGCGTGGCGCGCGCGAATTCGTCGTACATTAGCGCCAGCTTGAGCCCGAAGGTGATCGGCTCCGCGTGGATGCCGTGGCTGCGCCCGATCATGGGCGTGTATTTGAATTCCCTCGCCCGCCGCGCAACGGCCCTGCGCAAGTGATTCAGATCGTCCAGGATGATGGCGCACGAGTCATTGAGCTGCACGGCCAGCGTCGTGTCCAGGATGTCCGACGAAGTCAGCCCCTGGTGAATCCACCGCGCCGCCGGTCCGACGGATGCGGCGACGTTTTCGAGGAACGCGATGACGTCGTGATTTGTCCGCTTCTCGATCTCCGCGATCTCGGGAATGGAAAACCGCGCGCGCTCACGGATGACACGGGCATCCTCGACCGGGATTTGGCCGAGCGCGGCGAGTTCCTCGCATGCGAGGGTCTCGATCTCGAGCCAGATTTCGAATTTGCGCTGCTCCGACCAGAGCCGGCGCATGTTGGGAAGGGAATATCGATCAATCACGCACCACGAGAATTAGACGGCGCGATGGATAATTGCTAATCCGAATTTGCCAGACCGGGCTGCGCGAATGGGCGAAAAAAATGAACGGTACGAAATATCGACCCATTCCAGGGTCGCCGTGGGAAAGGGAATCGCCGAGTGCGGCTTAGCAGCCGCGCGGGCGGACCTGCTGGGCGCGGCTCAAAAGGCGGACCTGTCCGCTCTCGAGCAGATCGGCGACGGCAGCGGCGGCTTCACGGGAATTGCGGCTGCAACTGGAGACGGCGAGGATCAGGTCTCCCAGGGAAAGGTGGGACCGGTGGGCTTTGCGTAGATGCTTTTTCATATAGGGCTGTTCCGTTTGGTTATGAACAAAATTGATTTTAGCAACTCACGTGCCATCTCAATTAAGAACGATCAGCGACGGTGGTTTAGACCTATCTTTTGTCAAAAAGTTCACCAAAAAACCTCGATCCCCGAGAAAAAAGGGTGCCCAAAGTGACATATGTGTCGACCGGCTGACACTGCACGCTCCGAAAGTCCAGAATCTCGTACCCTAAGGCGACAAACGGTCCACCCGCCACCCCTGCTCCTCACGCAGGTACCTTAGCCTGTCGTGGATGCGGCTCGGGCCGCCCTGCCAGAACTCGACGCTCGACGGCTCGAGCCAGTAGCCGCCCCAAAAATCGGGCAGCGGCACCTCGCGCCCGCTGTATTCCGCGGCGACCTGCTCGAATCGTTCCTCGAGCCACTGGCGCGTCGGGACAATCTGGCTCTGGGGCGAGGCCCATGCGCCCAATTGACTCCCCAGGGGGCGCGAATGGAAATATTGCGCCGCTTCCTCACGTGAGGCCTTCTCAACCGTTCCCTCGATGGCGACCTGCCGTTCGAGTTCCGGCCAGAACGATGTGAGGCCGGCGCGGGGATTGGCATCGAGATCACGGGCCTTCCGACTGACGTAATTGGTGAAGAAGAGAAACCCGCGCGGGCCGATCCCCTTGAGGAGGACGACGCGGGCGGAGGGCTGGCCCTGGGCATTGACCGTGGCAAGGCTCATGGCGTTCGGGTCCTTGATCCTGGTTTCGACCGCCTCGGCGAGCCATCGCTTGAATTGGATGATCGGGTCCGGATCCAGGTCGCGCCGGTGAAGTCGGCGCTGAGAATATTCCTCCCGCAGGGAGGCTACGTCGAAAGAGGGGTTCACTTTAAGGCGCTTGGATTTACCGGCTCACTCCTTGGCCGCCTGATCGTGAAGCTGGTTGTAAGTCACCGGATGCCCCAACCGCGCGGCAATGCGATCCGCCTCGAGGTCGGTCTTCAGGTCCCGGCCAAACACCCGCTGGTAGGCCCGCGACACCTCCTCGGGAGTGAATTCCGCCAGGCGCGGATCATTCAGGAACCGGCGGATCGTCCCGGCGTATGCATCCCCGGTGATTTGCCCGGAGCGCCAATGCTCCAGCGCTTGCGCGTACCGGTTGTAATAATCGTAGGCGTATTGCTCGGGAGATTGGCCGGCGGCGGCGGCGTCCGCCGACAGATGCTCGGTCACCACGGTGCCGTCAATCGAGAGAATGTCCCCGACCATGGACATGCCGATTGTACGGTAGGGGCTGTACCAATCCTTCAAGATCAGAAAGGCGCTCGCCTTCTCCGGTGAGTCGAAGTCCGGGTCCTCGTACTGGCTGGCTTGCTCGAGCAAATGCTGGATCGGAGCGGGCTCGGGAGGCAGGGACTCGATCGACGCTTTGATGAAATCGGCCCGGGCGCGCCGCTGCTCGTCGGTGAAGGAGGGATTCTCCGGCTCGCTGATGTAATCGGCGGCGATCTCCCAGACCAGCCGCTGCACCGCGTCATCGGCGGGCGGGACCTGCTTCGCGGAGGGCGAGCGGAGCAAAAACTCCGCGATCTGCCGCGGGAAGAGGCAACTGAGGATTTGATACTTGTCCGGCGCCTCGGCGCGGATGGTGTCGAGTTTTGCGATTTGCTCGGTCGTGAGACGGTCGCCTAGTTCCTGGGTCGTGTCCTGCTCATCGAGCCGGAGGTGGACGTCGCGCCCGGTATCGGTCCGCAATTGCACGTCCAGCGGGCCGGCCTGCCGCAACGATTGCACCGATTCCGGGATTTGCCGCTCTTGCGCGCACACCCGCAGGACCGAACTGAATCCGAACACGGCCACAACCACCGGTAGAGTCGCCTTCATTATGTACAGGCGTTATAGTCATAAAATTTGGAATCCGAAATCAGAAATTCACCAAAGTCGGGTTCCAAGTCGCATGAAGCTGATAGTCAGCGACTTAAAATCGTTCGCCTGGCGCTCCTGAGGCCTGTGGAAATCCTGATCCCGTCCACGATGCTCCGTGCGCGTGCCAAGGGATCGCAAAACGATTGACGCCGGTATTACGAATGCTGAAAATGTCATACAGTTAACCTCCGGGAACGGAACGAATCGATGAATATGATCCTCAAAGACGAATACGCTCAACGGAGGAGCGGAAGATCATGATCGGGCGCATTTTCAGGGATTCGCCGGCGGACGTTCGGTTTTCCATCATTGGCATTTACGTTCTCCTCGCCACTGCGAACGTCGCCCTCTGGGTATGCGCATGGATTGCTTTCCACGCGCACCCGGTGCTGCTGGCGACTGCCTTGCTCGCATACGGGTTCGGCTTGCGGCACGCGGTGGATGCGGACCACATCGCGGCGATCGATAACGTGGTGCGCAAGCTCATGCAGGAGGGCAAGCGCCCCGTCGCGGTCGGGTTCTTTTTTTCCCTGGGCCACTCGACCGTGGTCGTGCTGATGGCCGTGGTGGTCGCGCTCACCGCCGGCGCGCTGCAAAACAGGTTTCAGGCATTTAAGGATTTCGGCGACATCGTCGGCACATTGGTCTCGGCGTTCTTCCTCCTCCTCGTCGCCATCATGAATATCTTCATCATGATCGGCACATGGAAGACCTTCCGCCGGGTAAGCGAGGGCGGCCATTACGACGAGGAAGACATGGACATGATTATCGCGCGCGGCGGCCCGCTGGCGCACCTGTTCCGCCCGGTTTTCAAGTTGATCCGCACGAGCTGGCACATGTATCCGCTCGGCTTTCTCTTCGGCCTGGGCTTCGATACGGCCACCGAGGTCGCGCTGCTCGCCATATCGGCAACCGAGGCCTCGAAGGGCCTTCCCTTTTGGTCCGTCCTTATCTTTCCCGCGTTGTTTGCCGCTGGAATGTCGCTGGTGGACACCACGGACGGCATTCTCATGCTGGGGGCTTACGGCTGGGCATTCCTGAACCCGCTTCGGAAACTCTTCTACAACATCACAGTGACCGCGGTCTCAGTGGTTGTGGCATTGGTCGTCGGCGGAATTGAGACGCTGGGATTGATCGGCGACAAGTTCGGCTTCGGCGGACGGTTCTGGGATTTTATCGGTTCCCTTAACGATAATTTCGGCGATCTGGGTTACCTGATTATCGGCATCTTCGTGGTGTGCTGGCTGGGGTCGTTCCTGGTGTACCGGGCGAAAGGGTACGACAAAATCGTGGTAACGACATCCACCCCCGCCAACTGACGCCCCCACCCGGGCTACTTCCTCATTGACCGGCGCCGCCTCGGGCTCTCTAGTAATTGCGCCATGGATAAAGAAGGCGTTGCAAGAATCAGTATATCCATGAAGAAGTCGCTTCTTCGGAAACTGGACAAAATGGTCAGGGAGAAGGGCTACGACAATCGTTCCCTTGCGATCGCGGGCATGATTTCCGACGACCTCGTGGAGCACCAGCGCGAGCTCGGCGACGTCGAGTCGGTGGGGACTGTGACGCTGGTTTACGATCACCACAGGCCGAATGTGCAGGAGACGCTGACCGAGTTGCAGCATCATCACCTCCACAACATCATCTCCGCGCTCCATGTCCATCTGGATCATCACAATTGCCTCGAGGTGCTCGTGGTGCGCGGCAAGGCGTCCGCGATACAGGCCCTGGCAGACCGGGTGATCGGGGCTAAAGGCGTCAAGCACGGCAAGCTGAGCATCACGACGACGGGCAAGGAACTCCCCGCCTGAGCCCTGGCGGCGCGCCCGCCGCCGCCTTCGTCCCGCGGCGGCGGGATCGAATTTCGAATTTTCCCCTTCGACCCCGCGCGCCCGTTTTGTTAACACCAGCGCCCATGGCCTATACAGACCTCACACCGCCCGCGGGCGAAAAGATCACCATTCACAGCGGCAAGCTCCAGGTGCCGGATCATCCAATTCTCCCGTTCATCCGCGGCGACGGCACCGGGCCGGATATCTGGGCGGCAAGCGAGCGCGTGTTCGATGCGGCGGTCGAGAAGGCTTACGGCGGCAAGCGGAAGATCGCGTGGTTTGAAGTCTTCGCGGGAGAAGTGGCCAAGAATAAATTCGACAACTGGCTGCCGGACGACACTGTCGAGGCGTTCAAGGAGTTCCTTGTCGGAATCAAGGGCCCGCTCACCACGCCTGTCGGCGGCGGCATCCGCTCGCTCAATGTCGCGCTGCGCCAGATGCTGGACCTGTACGTTTGTCTGCGCCCCGTGCAATGGTTCACCGGCGTCCCCTCGCCGGTCAAGCATCCGGAAAAGGTCGATATGGTCATCTTCCGCGAGAACACGGAAGACATTTACGCCGGCATCGAGTACGCCGCCGGTACGCCCGAGTCGCAAAAGATTCTCGACTTCGTCGCGAAGGAGTTTCCCAAGGACTTCAAGAAAATCCGCTTCGGCACCCAGCCGGCCGCCGAGAGTTTCTGGCAGGCCGTCGGCGCGCCGGATTTCCCCTCGGAGGTCAAGGTCGGCATCGGCATCAAGCCGGTCAGCTACAGCGGCACCGTGCGGCTGGTGCAGAGCGCGATTTCCTACGCGATCAAATTCAAACGCAAGAGCGTGACCCTCGTCCATAAGGGCAACATCATGAAATTCACCGAGGGCGCCTTCCGCGACTGGGGCTACCAGACGGCGAAGCAGTTCTTCGGCGCGGAGGAAATCGACGGCGGCCCGTGGTGCAAAATCCCCGAGGGCAAACCGGGAGCCGGCATCGTCATCAAGGACGCCATCGCCGACATCACCCTCCAGCAGGTGCTCACGCGCCCGACCGATTTCGACGTCATTGCCACGCTTAATCTCAATGGCGATTACCTCAGCGACGCCCTGGCCGCGCAGGTCGGCGGCATCGGCATCGCGCCCGGCGGCAATATTAATTACATCACCGGCCATGCTGTCTTCGAAGCCACACATGGCACC
>JBEKOV010000067.1:0-19084 GCA_049521415.1 Chthoniobacteraceae bacterium | reverse complement strand
TTCCGGGTAACTGACACCGGAGTGTTCCAAAGCTCCGGTATCTCAGGATCCGCTCACTGTCCCGAAACCGCCGTCTTGAGAAACGTCTCGAAATCCCCGCGCATCTTCTTCATCGCGATCTGGTCCGTATAGACCATGTGGCCGCTCTCATACTCGCTGAAGGTAATATTCTGCCGGATCGCCGGAGCCAGGCGCATATGGTTGAGCGTGTATACGGTCGAGTAATAGGGAATCGCAAGGTCATAGCCACCGGTCAGCACCCATAGCTTGAGGCGTGGATTATCCGTCATTGCCTGCGCCAGCGGGCCGGCAAGGTCCGTGTACCCGTTGTCGCTTCCGAAATGCCAGGGGTCCACGTCCACCAGAACATTGTACGGCAAATCGGATTCAAATTTCAGTTCCGACCGGATATATGCATTGATCGTCGCGGTAAACGCCCCGCGGACCGCCGCCAGGCTTGCATCGCCGATGTCGCCATCCGCGTCATAGACAATCCCGGTGTAGCGGCTGTCGAAGCGTCCCGGCGCCTTGCCTTCGCTCTTGAGCAGCTCCCTGCGGAAATCCGTGATGTCGAACCGCAGATGATGCAGGATTATATAATCCTTGGGCACACCGGTGAACTTGCTGAGTTGGTCCGCGATCCTATCCCGGTCTGCGTCGGGCAGAAGGTCTCCTTTGCCAAGCGCCATATAATAATCATTCATGGCGAATTGCTCCGCCTCATGCCGCACGGTCAGGATATCCTGCTGCTGATACTCCGGAGCGTCCTTCTTGTAATACCAGGCGGTGCTCGCATAAGCCGGAATGCCCAGGCAATAGGCTATGTCGTTGCCCGTGCTGTAATCCATGTTTTCCCAACTTAGCACTCCCGAGACAATAATGACTCCGTCCAGGTACATCCCCACCTCGTTCTGCAAGTAATCGCACAGGCCCGCGGCGCGCGCCCCGCCGTAACTTTCGCCGACAATCAATTTCGGCGAGAGCCATCGGTCGTTCTGCGTTGTATAGAGTCGGATAAATTCGCCAACAGACTTGATATCTTCCTGGTAATTGTGGAATTCCCCGGCGCTCACCCCCGGGGCCGGACGGCTGTAACCCGTGGATACCGGATCGATAAAGACGAGATCCGTATCAGTCAGCCATGTCTCGTCATTGTCCACGAGCGAGTAAGGCGGCCCCTGGTTCGGCACCAATTCCCCCAGCTTCAACCGCCGCGGCCCGAGCTGCCCAAGGTGCAGCCATACCGAAGCCGCGCCCGGGCCGCCGTTGAACGCAAAGGTAATGGGACGCGACGCCGCATCGACCCCCTCACGCGTGTAAGCGATGAAGAATATCTTCGCAGCCGGCTTGCCCCCCTCCGGCAGCGGCGATGCGGAGGCCTGGGCGCCGGCGTCCGGCTTGCCGTCGTCCTTTCCCTGGTCTTCTTCGCTCAGGGTAAGGTAACCGGCGGTCGCCTTGTATTTGAGCACCTGCCCATTGACGGTGACGGTGTGCTCGGTCACGGAAAGCTTTGACGACTCGGCTGGTTTCTCATCGCCGGCCTTGGCTTTGGCGGGTGTTGGGGAGTCGGCGGGGTCCGCGGCGCAAACTGAAAGGCAGACTGATGCGGCGGCGATAAACGGGAGGATTTTCATGTCGAGGAGCCACACCCTAATAGGTCCGGCTGGCCGGAGCAACAGGGTAGCTCGTTAATAGGTCGCAAAAGACCGAACCCGCTCCTTAACCTTCGGTGGGGGCGGACCGGCGCCGCCTGCCGCTCAGGAGATAAATCGCCGCGCGCAACTCGAAGAGCGGGTCGGCTGAGGCCTCGATCCCTTCGACTCGCGGAATGGGGTCGTAAATAATGTGCTTCTGCTCCTTGGGATTGTCCGCGACCAGCTCCGTCAATTCGATGACACCAACCTCAAGCAAGGGCCGATCCTCGGGCCAATGGACCGTGGAATCGTCGGTTTTATCTCCCTCCGCGGCAAGCTGCACGACGATCTTGAATCGGATGGGCCCGGACTTCACGCGTTCGGCCAACTCATCGAAGTGGTACGCGGCCTGCATCGCGGCCACGTCCTTGTCGCTCAAAAACGCCGTACCGCCCTCCGGCACGATCCGGTAGCGGCCATGGCTTGCCTTGCCTTCCGCGTTCGTGAACCGAAACGCCGAGACACTATAGTAGGCGTTCGTGGCGAAGCTTACCGGCATCGGCTTCGGCGCCATGACAAAAGCCAGCGCCGCCGGATGAGTGGAGAGAAAGACCTCAACCGGTTTCGGCGAAGCCACATCGGGCCCGCTTGCCGCGGCAGCCTTCAGAAATTCGAGAAACTCATATCCGTCCCTGGCGGGAAAGCCGTCGGTCGAATGCGCTACGATGTCCGTGTGGACGTGCTCACCCAGTTGGAACCGGATCGCGCAACCGCGCGGATTTGCATCCGGCGAATTGTCCGGGATGATCGGGACTCCCGTCGAATTGGAGAACCGGACGGTCACCGGTGTGCTGGGCTGATTAAAATGCGCCGCCTTGCTCAGCGTCTTTGCCTGCGCGTTCGGAGTGAAGGTCCCGGTCAGCATCTGGCCCTTGGCATGGGCTGCCCGGTAACCGGGATGCAGGCCGAATAACTTGTCGAATACCTCGAGAAGTTCGTTGGCGAGTGCGACGACGCGTTCATCATTGGGCAGTGGCATATTCTCAGTCCTTCCGGTTCCAGCTTGGCCTCGTCTCTACCAATCGGACTTTCATTTTTCAAAAAAAAGCATTCGGCGCCCTCACATGAAAGCGACCCGCCGATTGATTTGCGCACCGCCCGGAAACCGGCGATGAATGATCCCAGCCATGCGCGTTCTCGCAATCGACCCCTCGCTCCGCTGCACCGGTTTTGCCGTGCTCGAGAGGACGAATGGAAAAGTGCGCTCAGTCGAGTACGGCCTCATCCGCAATCGCCCGGAAATCCCCGGCTCGACCTGCCTGGTGGCGATCCGCGATCGGCTGGCCGAGGTGATCCGCCAGCACGAGCCGGACGCCGGTGCGATTGAGTCCACCATTTACGTCCAAAGTTACAGGACCGCTATCACACTCGGCGCGGTGCGCGGCGCTGCCATCATCGCGATGGCCGAGCGTGGCCTGCCGATCTTTGAATACGCGCCGCGCCGCGTGAAGCAGGCCGTGGTGGGCAGGGGCGCGGCGGCCAAGCAGCAGGTCGGCTTCATGGTCCGCGCGATGCTGGGGCTGACGGAGAACCCGCCGCCGGATGCGGCGGACGCGCTCGCCATCGGACTGACGCACTTCCAGGCGCATGATTCGGTCGGTCGCGGCGTGGTCACATTGAGCCGGGTGTGATGCAACCCATCGAACCAATGCGACCGCTGTCGATCCAATGGCTCGGACGCGTGGATTACCGGCAGGGCTTCGCGCTGCAGGAACGCCTTGCGGCAGAACGGCGCGAAGGCGCGATCCCCGACCAGCTTCTGCTGCTCGAGCACGATGCGGTCTATACGATTGGCCGCACGCCGGACCAATCGAGCCTGCGCGGCGGCGATCATCTTCCTTACCCGGTCGTCGAAATCAATCGCGGCGGCCAGGCCACTTATCATGGCCCCGGCCAGCTCATCGGTTATCCCATCCTCGATTTGCGCGATCACGGCCAGGATTTGCATAAGTATCTCCGCGCTCTCGAGGAATTGCTGATCCGCATCTGCGCCGCGTTCGGCGTGAGCGCCCGCCGGCGCGAAGGTCTGACCGGCGCGTGGGTTACCGATCGAAAAATCGCCTCCATCGGCGTCGGCGTACGCCACTGGATATCGATGCACGGCTTTGCGCTCAATGTCTGCGGCGACCTCGCGCCATTCGCGGAAATCTCCCCTTGCGGCATTGCCGGCGTCATGATGACCAATCTGGAAATCGAATCCCGACGGCCCGTTTCCGTAAAGCAGGCCGCCGAGATCGCCGCCCGCATTTTCCCGGAATTCTTCCCTACATCGCGAGAAAGTTCTTCAGCAACTGCTTCCCCTCCGGTGTGAGGATCGACTCCGGGTGAAACTGCACCCCATGAATCGGGTACTGCCGGTGCCGCAATCCCATAATCTCCTTCTCCACCGTTTCCGCGCAGATTTCGAGCACGTCCGGCACCGAATCGCGCCGCACGATGAGCGAATGATAGCGCGTCGCCTCGAACGGCGACGGCAGGCCCGCGAACACACCCTTCCCATCGTGCAAAATGGGCGAAGTCTTCCCATGCATCAGCCGTTCCGCGCGCACCACCTCGCCGCCGAACACATCCCCGATGCATTGGTGCCCCAGGCACACGCCCAGGATCGGCGTCGTCGCGCCGAACGCCCGAATCACCTCGTTCGAAATCCCGGCTTCCCGCGGCGTGCACGGGCCGGGAGAGATGCATATCTTATCCGGCTTGAGCGCCGCGATTTCCTCAACGGTAATTTCGTCGTTGCGCTTCACCCTTAACTCCGCGCCCAGTTCCCCAAAGTATTGCACGAGGTTATAAGTGAACGAATCGTAATTATCGAGGACGAGGAGCATTATAGGAAGGGTCTTATGTAACCAATGGAACTTATCTTGAGCTTTCGCGGGCTCGCTCGATGGCGCGCATCATGCCCATGGCTTTGTTGACTGTCTCCTGGTATTCGCCTTCGGGAGTCGAGTCGGCGACGATGCCCGCGCCCGCCTGCACATATGCTTTGCCATCTTTTAGCGCGATGGTCCGCAGCGCGATGCATGAGTCCGAATTTCCATCGAATCCAAAGTAACCCACCGCCCCCGCATAAGTGCCCCGCTTGCTCTTCTCCAGTTGGTTGATGATTTGCATCGCGCGCACTTTCGGCGAGCCGCTCACCGTTCCCGCGGGGAAAGTCGCCCGCATCACGTCATAGGCATTCTTGTCCGGGTGCAACTGCCCCACGACATTCGAGACAATGTGCATGACATGACTATACCGCTCGATGGTCATGAAATCCGTAACCTGCACGCTGCCGAAATTCGCAATCCGCCCCACGTCGTTCCGCGCCAGGTCCACGAGCATGAGATGCTCCGCCCGCTCCTTCGGGTCCGCAAGCAGGTCCCGCGCATTCGAGTCGTCCTGCTCCGGCGAATTCCCGCGCCGCCGCGTCCCCGCGATGGGCCGCACCTCGACTTTCCCGTTCATCGCCCGCACGTGCACCTCCGGCGACGAGCCGACCAGCGCGAATTCCCCGCCGAACTTCAGGCAGAATAGATACGGCGACGGATTCACGAATCGCAGGCACCGGTAGAGCGTGAGCGGGTCGCCCGTATAATCGGTCTCGAATCGCTGCGACAGCACCACCTGGAAAATATCCCCCGCGTGGATGAATTCGTGCGCCTGCTCGACCATCCGGCAGAAGTCCGCCTCGGTCGTGTTCGAGTTCGGATGCACCGGCGGCGGCTGCACGTGTACATTCAGCGGCGGCAGCCGCACCGGCTTGTCCAGTTGCTCCATCACGTTGCCGATCGCGCGCACCGCCGCGTCATAGGCCGCGTCCGCGTCGCCATTCTCCACCAGCGCATTGGCCAGCACGCGCAGCCGCCGCATTTGATGGTCGAAGATCAGCAGCGTCTCCGCCACCATGAAAACCGACTCCGGCAATTGCAGGTCATCGCCCGGCGGCTCGCCAATGGTCGGCTCGAAGAACCGCACCATGTCGTAACCGAGATATCCCACCGCGCCTCCCGCGAATCGCGGCAGATGCGCCAGCGGCACGGGAATGTAACAGGCCATCAGCTTTTGCAGCTCCTCCAGCGGGTCGCCCTGTGTCTCGAATTCCCGCGCCACGCCCTGCTGGATCACCGTCACCTTCCGCCCGCGGCTCTTGAACACCACGCGCGGATTGCTCCCGATGAACGAGTACCGCCCGCCGTGGTCGATATGTTCCGCGCTCTCGAGCAAAAACGAGTAGCCCCCCTCGTCGATCTTCGAGAATGCGGACACCGGCGTTTCCGCGTCGGCCACCAGCTCCGTATACACGGGGATTAGGTTCCCGTATCGGGCCAGCTTGCGAAACTCATCGCGGCCGGGCTTTAATTCAGTCGTCATCTAATTCGCGTAAGTCGTAGCCGGATCGAAAACTTTTTCCTCCTCGATTTCGCCGGGCGATCCGTCCCGGTTGAGCGGCTGGAAGAAACAACTGTGGTATCCCGTGTGGCACGCGCCGCCGGTCTGTTCGACTTCGAACAGCAGCGTGTCCCGGTCGCAATCGGCATACCACCGCACGATGCGTTGCGTGTGGCCGCTGGTCTCGCCCTTGAGCCACGATTTCTGCCGCGAACGGCTCCAATAATTCATCAGTCCGGTCTCCAGCGTCTTTTCGAGCGACGCGCGGTTCATCCATGCCATCATCAGCACGCGATGGGTCCCCGTCTCCTGGACAATCGCCGGGATGAGGCCGTCTGCATTGTATTTGAAGTCGAGATTCATTGGGTGGAGCAGGGTTAAAACAAAAAACCCGATGATTCGCGGGAGCAGGAATCATCGGGCTATCAATCGGACGCAATGGTGCGACGACCGCTCCGGATCACCGGAGCGAGCCCGTCTAGCAGTGCCACCAATGCGGGGAAATCACGGGTGAACGACTACGCCATGCCGGGGAAAAAAGCAAGGTATTTTGCTGGCCGAAAAAAGAGTTGACTCTTATTTTACCATTCGGTTAAATACCTCTGTGTCCGCTGATCATCTCTCCGCCACTTTCGCCGCCCTCGCCGACCCCACCCGCCGCGCCATCCTTGCCCGCCTCGCCGCCGGCGAGTCCTCCGTCACGGAGATCGCCAGGCCTTTCAAGATCAGCCTTCCCGCCGTCACCAAGCATCTCAAGGTCCTCGAGCGCGGCGGCCTCATCACGCGCAGCCGCGATGCCCAATGGCGCCCCTGCCGCCTGGAGGCCACGCCGATGAAGGAAGCCGTCGATTGGCTCCAGCTTTACCGCCGCCATTGGGAAGAACGCTTCGACCGTCTCGACGAATACCTGACCCGCCTGCAAGCGAAGGAAAAAAAACATGACCACCGAAAATAACCCCGCCCATGATATGACACTCACCCGCGTTTTCGATGCGCCGCGCGCCCTCGTCTTCAAGGCATGGACCGATTCGGGCCATCTCGCGCAATGGTGGGGCCCGCACGGATTTACGAATCCGCGCTGCGAGGCGGACCCGCGTCCCGGCGGCCTCATCCGCATCGACATGCGCGCGCCCGACGGGACCGTCTATCCAATGCCCGGCGCCTACCGCGAGGTCGTCGAGCCCGAGCGAATCGTATTCACCGCCGGCGCGCTCGGCCCCGACGGAACGCTCCTGTTCGAAATCCTGAGCACCGTGACCTTCGCTGAAAGCGAAGGCAAAACGACCGTCACTCTCCGGACCCACGTCCTCACCGCAAAACCCGGGGCCGAGAAACATCTCGAGGGCCAGAAAATCGGTTGGTCCCAGAGCCTCGAGCGCCTGGGCGCGTATATGGCCGAGCCACAGGGCGCCGCCATAGGCCGCGAAATTGTCATCTCACGTGTCTTCGATGCGCCGCGCGAATTGCTATGGCAGGCCATGACGGACCCGGCTCACGTGGTGCAATGGTGGGGGCCGCATGGCTTCACTACGACCATCGAGGAGATGGACGTCCGTCCAGGTGGAGTCTGGAAGCTTACGATGCACGGACCCGACGGAACGGACTTTCCAAACAAGAGCATCTTCACCGTTGTCGAGAAGCCGTCGCGCATTTGCTTCTCGCACGGCGGGGGCAGGAAGGGCGCTCCCGGCGCTAACTTTGAAGCCACATGGACCTTTGACGAATTGGATGGCGGGAAGACGAGGGCGACCATTCGCATGCTATTCCCCACCGTGCAGGATCTCGAAAAGGTGGTGCGCGAGTATGGCGCAATCGAAGGCGGCAAGCAGACCCTCGAACGATTGGCGGCGCAGTTCTCGGACGCGCCATTCGTCATCGAGCGAACTTTCGACGCGCCTGCGGATTTGGTTTGGAAGGCAATCACGGAAAAAGACCGGATGAAGGAGTGGTTCTTCATGATCGAGAACTTCGCCCCCGTGCCTGGCCGTGAATTCGATTTCACCGTCGAGCACCAAGGCATGACCTATCCCCATCTGTGCAAGGTGACCGAAGTCATTCCCGGCAAAAAGCTGGCCTACACCTGGCGCTACGAAGGATATGAAGGCAATTCGCTCGTCACGTTCGAATTAACCCCGGAAGGGGACAAGACCTTGCTAAGGCTGACCCACGAAGGATTGGGCACCTTCCCGAAACTCCCAAGCTTCACCCGGGGAAATTTCGTCAACGGATGGACGATGCTGATTGGAATGAGCCTGATGGATTATCTCAATCCAAAGGATTAACTCAGCGGCTACTTAAGCGTCGGCGCCGCCGCGATCTCCGGTTCGCCTTCCAGCCGCACCGCGACTACGGAGTCGATGTTATCCGGCGCCTTCTCTGGCAGCGTGATCTCCACGTGGTCGTCCACCTGCCGCGCCTTTAACTTATCGGAACTATCCGCCAGCAGCCGCGCGGAAGTAACATCCGCCGTCATCGGCACCTTCAGCATACCGTCCTGCGGCCATTGAAAAACATGGAAATAGAGTGTACTCCCCTTGCGCGTGCAGCGTCCCCACGGCAAATACGCGAACGGGCTCGCCGTCGTCCCATAAATGGAATCGCCGTTTACCTTCATCCATTTTCCGATTTGCTCCAGCCGCTCCACCGACGCCTCCGGGATCACCCCTTCGCTATCCGGCCCGACATTGAGAAGGTAATTACCCCCCTTGCTCGCTATATCTACAAGATTGCGCAGAAGCGTCTCCGTCGATTTCCAATTCGTATCATCCTTCTTGAACCCCCACGTATTATTCATCGTCATGCACGTCTCCCAATCCTCTCCGGGATAACCTGTCGCCGGGATATATTGCTCCGGCGTCTGCGTATCTCCCTGGAATCCACCCCCGAGCCGGTTATTCTGGATGATCTGCGGCTGCAACTCCTCGACCGTATTATATAACTTCGCCGCCCGGTCGTGATTCATGTCGACCGGCGTATCCCACCACAGGACCGACAACGGCCCGTAATTGGTTAGTAACTCCCGTACCTGCGGCACCGCCACCTTGTCGATGTAGGCATCCATGTCCGTACCCTGCGTCTTGTCCCATCTCCCTCCCGCTGCGGCGCCGCCGTTGTTCCAATCCTGCGCCTGCGAGTAATAAACGCCCAGCCTCATCCCCTGCCGCTTGCACGCCGCGGCCAGCTCCTTCAGCGGATCGCGCCCGAACGGCGTCGATGTGTAAATACTCCACTTACTATACTCCGTCTCGAACATCGCAAACCCGTCGTGATGCTTCGACGTAATCACCATATACTTCACTCCCGCATCCTTCGCGATCCGCACAAACGTATCCGCGTCAAATTTGGTCGGATTAAACTGCGTCGCAAACGCCTCATACTCGGCCTTCGGGATCTTCCCGCTGTTCATGATCCACTCGCCGATGCCCGGAACCGGCTTCCCCTTGTAATAACCCGCCGGCACCGAATAAACGCCCCAGTGAATGAACATCCCGAACTTCGCCTCGCGCCACCACGCCATTCGCACGTCATGTTCGGCTTTGGTTTCGGTTTGTGCGTTCACCATCGGGGCGGTGAGAAGGAGAAGGAGCGCAAGGAAAAGATTCCGGTACATGGGCAAAACGGAGATTGGGGTGTATCGATCTAAATCCCGCACGCGGCGAAAAGTCGCGCTAATTCCACACCCCATCCACTCCCCCGCCGCCCTGCCATTCTTTTCCGGTTGAAAAACCGCGCGCGCGTTTCCAAAGTGGCAGCCCCACATGCTTCTGGATCAATACCTCAGGGAGCGCTCCGCCCTCGTAGACAAGGCGCTCGGCCATTTCCTCCCCAAAGCCACCGTCAAGCCCGCCACCCTCCACAAGGCGATGCGTTACAGCCTCTTCGCCGGCGGCAAACGCCTCAGGCCCATCCTCTCCCTCGCCGCCGCCGAGGCCTGCGGCGGCCCCATGGGGTACGCTCTGCCACACGCCTGCGCCGTCGAGTGCATCCACACTTATTCCCTCATCCATGACGATCTCCCCTGCATGGATGACGACGACCTGCGCCGCGGACGCCCCACCAATCACAAGGTCTTCGGCGAAGGCGTGGCCGTCCTGGCCGGCGACGCGCTCCTCACCATCGCATTCGAAATCCTCAGCCGTGCAAAACCCACGCCGCGCTACAACATGATCGCGCTCGTCCGCGAGCTCGCCACCGCCGCAGGCAGCCGATGGCTGATCGCCGGCCAGGTGCTGGACCTTGAGGGCGAAGGCAAGCCGGCTTCCCCAAAAGACCTGAAATTCATCCATCAATCCAAGACCGCCGCCCTGCTCACCGCATCCATCCGCCTCGGCGCGATGAGCGCCAATGCCCCCGCGGCAAAATTGCGCGCCCTCACCAATTTCGGCCAGGCCCTCGGCCTCGCATTTCAGGTCATTGACGATATCCTCGACGTCACGCAAACCAGCGAGAAGCTCGGCAAGAGCGCCGGCAAGGACGTAGCCGCGCAAAAGGCCACCTATCCCGCCGTCTTCGGCCTCGACCGCTCCCGCGCCGAAGCCCACCGCCTCACCCAAGCCGCCCGCAATGCCATAAAGCCGCTCGGCAAAAAATCCGCACCCCTCTTGGCTCTTGCCGATTACCTGCTAAATCGGGATTACTGATCCGCCCGTTCACACCTCCACCAGCACCAGATTCGGCGAAATCTCCGCCGTCAGCGGCGAAGCCTCCCCCCGTTCCAGCCTCCCCGCCGCAACGAATGCAATCATCGCCGCGTTATCCGTGCACAGCCTCGGCTCCGTCAGCCGCAGCTCCATCTCGCTCACCTCACAGGCCTCCCCCATTCGCTCCCGGAGTCGCGAATTGCAACTCACCCCCCCACTCGCCGTCACCAATTTCCGTCCACATTTTTGCGCCGCCACAATCGTCTTCGCCACCAGCACGTCCACCACCGCCTCCTGAAACGACGCGCATAAATCATCCACCGTTTGCGGATCCTCCAGGTCCACCTTTGGCAACAGGTAGCGCACCGCCGTCTTCAGCCCGCTAAAGGAAAACGCGAAATTCCCTGAATCCATCATGCTTCGCGGCAACGCGAACCTCGCCCCATCCCCGCTGCGCGCCCGTCGTTCAATCTCCGGGCCGCCCGGATAAGGCAGCCCCAGCAACTTCGCCACCTTGTCGAACGCCTCGCCCGCGGCGTCGTCGCGGGTCTGCCCGAGCAGCCGGTATTTCCCGGCGTCCATCACCTCCACCAGCATCGTGTGCCCGCCACTTGCCACCAGCGCCACGCACGGCTCGACCACCCCGCCGAAGAACGGCGAAAGCAAATGCCCCTCCAGGTGATTGACCGCGAAAAACGGCTTCCCCAGCCTTACCGCAAGCCCCTTCGCCGCCGATAGTCCGATCATCAGCGACGTCGCCAGCCCCGGCCCCGCCGTCGCCGCCAGCGCGTCCACTTCCGCCAGCCCCACTCCCGCCACTCCCGCGTTACCCAGCGCCCGCTCGATCAGCGGTCTCAGCGCCAGCAAATGATTCCGCGACGCTACCTCCGGCACCACGCCGCCAAATCGGTTGTGCAGCTCGATCTGCGACGCCACTTCCGCCGCCAGCAATTGCCCCGGTGCCCGCAACACGGCCACCGCCGTTTCATCGCAGGAAGTCTCCAGCGCCAGGATCACCGGGCCGCCGGCATCCGTCATTGCAGCGATGCGTTATCGGTCTTGCGCCCCTTGAGCAGCGCCGTCTTTTGCCCCGTGCGCTCCGCGTAGATCATCACGCCCTTCAGCGCATCCACCGCCCGCTCCAGTTGCGGATCGCGGAAGCCGGCCAGGTCGCGCTTGTCGTCGTCGCTCAGCACGTCGTCGCGCCGCGAGAGCATCAGCAGCCGCTCCTCGTCCGGCGTCAGCGTCGCATGGATATTCGGCGTGACGCCATGCTCGTGAATCACCTGGTGGCTCGGCGTATAATACTTCGCCGTCGTCAGCCGCAGCGCCGAGCCATCGGGCAATTGCATCACGCTCTGCACCGATCCCTTCCCGAAGCTGGTCTCGCCCACAATGATCGCGCGCCCCAAATCCTTCAGCGCCCCCGCCACAATCTCCGCCCCGCTCGCGCTGCTCCCGTTGATCAGAATCGCAATCGGATAATCCGGATGCTCCTTCCCCGTATCGGAGGTCCAGTATTCACGCTTCTGCGAAGGCATGCGTCCCTCGGTCGAGACGACCATCGTGTGCGGCGGCAGGAATTGCCCGCACACATCCACCGCGCTGTTCAGCAACCCGCCCGGATTGTAGCGCAGATCGATGATCAGCGCCTGCATCCCCTGCGCCTCCAGCTCGTCCAGTTGCTTGCTCAGGTCCTCCGCCGTCGGCTCGTTGAATTGCGTGATCCGCACATACCCGACCTTGTAATCCCCCGCGATATCCGAGGAGAGAATGCGCGCATCCTTCACGCTCGGCACCTTGATGATCGCCCGCTCCATCGTGAAATCTTTGATCTCCTTCGTCGCGGGCCGGAGGATCGTCAGCGTCACCTTTTGGCCGGGGTCGCCGCGCAATTTCGCGATCGCGTCGCCCAGGTCCATCTTATCCGCCGACAACCCATCGATTTTCAATACCTCATCCCCCGGCAGCAGTCCAGCCTTGAATCCCGGCGTGTCCTCCATCGGCGTGACGATGATCAGGTTCCCATCCTTCACCGAGACAACCACGCCCAGTCCGCCGAACTGGCTCTTGGTATCATCCTCCATCCCCTTGAAATCATCCGGGTCCATGAACTGGCTGTGCGGGTCCAGAGTCGCCATCATCCCGCGCATCGCCCCGTACGTCAGGTCGTGCATCGACACCTTCTTCTCATCCACATAATCCTGCCGGATCAGCTCCAGCGCGCGCGTGAAAACGGAGATCGCCGTGTAATCCGAGTCGTCGCTCGATTGCACCGTCTCGGGAGCCCTGGGCGCGTCCTCGGCCCATGCCAGAGCCGGCGCAAGGGCAACCAGCAAAAGGGACACCCCTGCGAAAAACCCTAAAGTCCGCGCTGTCATGAACCGGAAAGTAGCACCGCCCGCCCAATTTGCATTCTGATTTTTGGGCAGGCGGCGTGATTTCAGCATGCCGGACATGGCGACCCGCGCATCGGGCTCATCCCAAGTCCAGCGAATCCAACAACTTGCTGTTGATCGTCCCGGTCACGTGCAGGCCGTTGTCCCTTTGATAGGCCGCAATCGCCGCCCGCGTCCCGGGACCGATGATCCCGTCGATCTGCCCACGATAATAGCCCAGCCGGCTCAATTCCTGTTGCACCTGCACGCTCGTCGGAGCGTTGCTGGTGACATTATTCGAGTCGCCATAGACCGTGTAAGCCGGCGCGGAGTCGTAGTAGCTGTAATCGGGATAGCCGTAGTAGGGCCACGGATCGACGATGAACCATCCATTCCCATACCAGCGGTAATGCCGCCCATTCCAGTTATACGTCCGGTTATAATTCCAGCCCGGATGCGAGGCGAAAGCGTAGCTGTACCCGTGGCTGTACCCCTTCCCGCCATAGGCGATGCTCGACTCCCCACCGTAGTAGCCGCCCCCGCTCGAGCGTTCGTAGGAGCCACTCACACCGCGGCTCGAGCCCGAGTACGACCGGCCGGAATACCCCACGTCCCTCCCTCCACCGCCGCCCCCTCCGCGCTCAGAAACGGCTGCCCCGCGTCCGCCTCCTCCACCACGAGATTCATATCCAAACGCCGGCCCACCCGCCAGCAACGCGGCGGCCAGAGCCAGCCCTGCAAAGAGTTTCGTATTCATAGTGATGTTCTCCTTATTATTCGACGGTGAAACCATAAAAGGATTCATGCGGAATTGCTAATCGCTAATGCGAGATTTCCGACGCGGCCTCATGAAGCCCCGGCCACGCCCGCAGCAGCCGCCCATATTCCAGGAAGAAACGCTGAATCATGACGCGGGCGTCCGACGCCACCCACTGCTCGCGCATGTCGAACGGGATGTCGAAATCCGGCTCCGCCAGCGCGTGCCGCGTCTGCTCGATGTAATCCTCGACGTCCCGCCGCCAAAAGTCCGCCGCATCCCTCTCCTCGGAGACGCATTGTTCCATGAAAGCAATCTTCTCGCTCTCATGCTGCAGGACGAACGCCCGGATGTACTCATGGAAATCCCCGGCCGGCGCCTCCGCGATATCGCACAGGTACCTGCCCAGCGAATCCATTCTTGCCGCGGTCTCCAGCACCCCCGGCGGCGGCGCCCAGGTCAGCAGCACACCGCGCAGCAGATGGGCGAATTCCCACATCGCCACCGGTCGCAGCCCCTCCAGCGGCGGGACAATCAGGCCGCGCCCGATTCCCGGATCGTGCCGCACTGCCACTGATAAATGCCCCGCAAAACCCGTCGCGCAGCATTGCCAGAGCGCCGCGCCCCACACGAAATCCTCCGCATGCATCACCGGCGGGAACGGCGGCAGTAATAGCCGCGAATCGATGCCCATCGTCATCCCCGGGCTCAGGCTGCAATCCGCGACCGCCATCCGCGGCACCAGCGCCAGCACTCCCCCGCTCGCAAGGAACGCGCGGTATTGCCTTTCCCCCTGCCCCGTCAGCCGCGCCAGCGTCCCGCGCCGGTACGTCAGGTAATAATAAGACGTCGGAATCCCCGGATGCCCAAAATGCCCCGTAAATGTGACCAGGATTCGGCCATCGGTCTCCTGCAGCCGCCTTAGCAGATCGTCCGAGACTCCGATAAAATCCGGATTCCTCTCCCGCGCAAAGAACGGCCCCACACCGTGCCCCAGCATCCGCTCGTGCAGCCCGAGGTAATCGCAATCAACCCCCTGGCGCCCTTCGAACGCCTTCCCATACTCCGTAAAAAACCAGCGCTCAAACGCATCGCGCGAAGCAAATACCGCCAGCCCCTCCCGCATCCCGCCCGGAGCCGCTGCCAGCTCGCACGCCACGTCGTCGTCGATGCTCAGGAATGGCCGCCCCGCATGCGCCAGCAACAGCGCATTGCGATTCGCCCCGCACGCAAATCCCGCCTCCAACGGATCCGAAACCGCAAACGCCGCAGTCATCGGATCGACTCCCGCCCGCTCCGCCAATCTTGCTCCGAGCGCCAGCCGTTCCGCATCCCCAATCACCGTAATCCTCACCCCCTCCCCGCGCGCAATGTCCGCAACCAGCCCCGCGATTTTTTCCGCCGGTCCATTCGTCGAAATCGTAAACTCCGGCCTCCGCCCATGCTCTCGCGCGTTCCGCGCGAACGTCGCAATCACCCGCCGCAACCGCGCCTCGTTTCCCGCCGTCGGAATCCCGATCGCCTCGATCCTCACCGCCTCACCCACGCCGGACCGGGCCGCACACCGCGCCACCACGTGATCCGCCCGAACAAACAGCCCCGCCGCTGCCATTTTCTCCGCCCAATGCCGCATCTCCGTCGCCTCCCCCGCCTCCAGCGAATGGTACCGCGCATACTCGCCCAAATGCTCGGCCAGCGGCTTGAATTCCGAGCACGCCGCCAGGAAATCCACCGCATACGATGGCCACAACCCCGCCCCTTCCACCCCGCGCACACTCACCGCCTGCCAGCCCGCGCCAGCCGGCACCGCCGTCAGATCGGCCCGCCGCACCGATTCCGCGGCGGTCGAGCCCCGCGTTTCGGGAGACAGCTCCGTTCTTTTGGTTGATGAGAAGAGACCCACGCGCGGAAGCGTTGCAAAAAACAGCGCCTTCCTTTTAATGGAGCCGCCGGCATGACGACAGCGAATAAAATCACCGTCACCCGCATCGCGCTCATCCCCTGTTTCGTGATGATGGCCATCTATTATGGCCGCGGCGTCCAGGCCGGCCATCCGCACGATTGGCAGCGCGTTCTCGCAATCTTCTTCTTCCTGCTCGCCAGCGCCAGCGATGGCCTCGATGGCTACGTCGCCCGCCATTACAACCAGCGCAGCGCTCTCGGCGTCGTCCTCGACCCCATCGCCGACAAGGGCCTCCTTCTCGCCGCCATCATTACCCTCAGCTTCAGCAACTGGACCTACGAGTTCCCCATCTGGTTCCCAGTCCTCGTCATCACCCGCGATGCCGTCATCCTCATCGGCACCGCCCTGCTCCATTACCTCATCGGCAATGTCCAGGTAAAACCGAGCTGGACGGGCAAAACCGCAACCGCCCTCCAGATGGTCGCCATCGCCCTCGTGCTCGTCATTCCCGGCGATCTCTTCGCCCGCACCATCCACTTCGCCGGCCAGGACATCGACGTCAATCTGCTCGACATCCCCGTCACCCTCGCCGGCATCTTTACATTCATCTCCGGCATCGGCTACGTCATGATCGGCATCCGCCAATTCCAGGCCGGCGGCCATGCGAATTGACCCGTGCGTCGGCAGTTGCATCGCCACGCAATACCCGTTAGTAGCCGCCAGACCGCCATGACGTCCCCAACCCAACCCTCCACCCGCACCGCCGCAATCGTGGGCCGCCCAAATGTCGGCAAGTCCGCCCTCTTCAATCGTCTCGCGGGCCGCAAAATCTCCATCGTCCACGATCAACCCGGCGTCACCCGCGATCGCATCGTCGCGGAGTGCCGCCTCGGCGCGCACCCCTTCACCGTCATCGATACCGGCGGCATCGGCGCGGATTTCGATGTCGATTTCACAAAGCAGGTGCGGGCCGAGGTCGAACTCGCCCTCCAGGCCGCCGAGGTCATCCTCTTCGTCGTCGATGGCCAGGACGGCCTCACCCCCGTCGATGCCGAACTGGCCCGCCGCCTCCGCCGCGCCGGCAAGCCCGTCATCCTCGTGATCAACAAAGTCGATGCCGACAAACACCGCGACTTTGACGCCGAATTCGCCCGCCTCGGTTTCGACCACTCCATCCGCATCAGCGCCGAGCACGCGCGAAATATCACCCAATTGGTCGAGCTAACCGAGTCCTTCCTTCCTCCGCCCGCGCCCGACACGCCCGCCGCGCCTACACCCATCAAGCTCGCCGTCGTCGGTCGCCCGAACGTCGGCAAATCCTCCCTCATCAATGGCATCCTCCAGGACAGCCGCACCCTCGTCAGCCCCATCTCCGGCACCACGCGCGACGCCGTCGACGTCCCCTACGAGCGCGGCGGCCAGCCCTACATCCTCATCGACACCGCCGGTATCCGCCCTCGCGGTAAGGTCGATAACTCCGTCGAAGTCTTCAGTGTCATGCGCTCGGAAAAAAGCATCCGCCGCGCCGATCTCTGCGTCCTGGTAATCGACGCTACAAAGGGCGTCACCGCGCAGGACAAAAAAATCGCCGGCCAGATCCAGGAAGCCCGCAAGCCCTGCGTCGTCGCGATCAACAAATGGGACCTCGTCGAAATCGAAGGTCCGCGAAAAGAATTCCTCCACGAATTCATGCAAAGCATCAGCGCCGAACTCTTTTTCCTCGATTACGCCCCGCTCACCCTCGTCTCCGCGAAGACCGGCGATAACATGACCCGCCTCTTCCACACCATCGAGGAAGTGCGCCATTGCTCCCGCCAGCGCATCACCACCGGCCCGCTCAATCGCCTCGTCCACGCCGTCCTCAGCGCGAATCCTCCCCCCATCCGCAGCGGTCGCCGATTCAAAATCCTCTACGCAACCCAACTCGATACCGGCTATGAGCCGATCCCCGCCCCGCATTTTCTACTCTTCGTCAATTCCTCCGATATCCTTACCCCCGCCTACAAAAAATATCTCGAGTCCCGTATCCGCGACGAGAGCCCCTTCACCGGCCTCCCTGTCCTCATCGACCTCCGCGGACGCTCCCCGCGCGGCTCACCTGAAAATCCCTGAGCCCACCTATCCGTCAAGAAGGAGGCGGGGAACCCGCTACGGTTGGCGGGTGGGCGAGCAGCCAGCGTTGAGCCCGTCAAAACGGGATGAATAAAATGCCGAAAGAGCCGACTAAGAGGATAGATCCTTATCCGCTTGTAGGATTTGTATGCCTCACCTCTGTAACCTTGCCGTCTTGTAATGCTTTGTAGCGAATTTCATTTGATCGGTAGGATTTCATGCACTATCAGTTGCGCCCGTTAGCATAAGGGCAGCAGGGAGTCACTGGCTGCGATTGTATCATGACGCGACGTAAGTTCCTAAAATGCAGCGCCTTCACCGCGCTGGGCACCGCCGCCGGCTTCGGCTATGGCCGGCTGGAGGCCCAGTGGCTGGGCGTTACACGCGTGACCCTCACCGTCCCCAATCTGCCCGCCCCATTTAAAGGCAAAACCGTCGCCTTCCTCGCCGATTTCCACCACGGCCCATTCGTCCCTCTCTCCTACATCCGCAAGTCCGTCGATATGACCATGGCGCTGCGGCCGGATTTGATCATCCTGGGTGGCGATTACCCGCACGACGGCGTCCAATTCATCGACCCCTGCGTTCAGGAGGTCAGCAAGCTCAGCGCCCCGCTCGGCGTCTACTCCGTCCTCGGCAATCACGATCACTATCGCGGCGGCCAGCCCATCGTCAGCGCCGCCTTGCGCGCCGCGCGCATCCCGGAACTGACGAACCGCGGCCTCTGGATCGAGGCCGATGGCGCCCGATTCTGGCTCTGCGGCGTCGACGATTACTGGATGGGCAAACAGCGCCTCTCTGCCGCCCTCGGCCCGGCTACCGCAAGCGACGCCGTCATCCTCCTCTCGCACAATCCCGATTACGTCGAAAAAATCCACGACCCGCGCGTCGGCCTCGTCCTCTCCGGCCACACGCATGGCGGTCAGGTCGTTCTCCCGTTCATGGGCGCGCCCATCGTCCCCTCCCTTTACGGTCAAAAATACGCCCAGGGCCTCGTTCAGGGCCCCGTGACCAAAGTCTTTGTCACCCGCGGCATCGGCACCGTCACCCCGAACATCCGCCTCAACTGCCCCCCCGAAATCGTCCTCGCCACCCTGGCCTGATTGTCACCAGTGCGATTAGAGCATTTCAATAAATAGTGTAGCCGTTTTGAGGGGGTTTTGATATGTCTCTTGGGCATGCGAACGACCTCCTTGGATTTGCGGGAACGGATTCTGGCTGCTTAC
>JBEKOV010000066.1:0-19274 GCA_049521415.1 Chthoniobacteraceae bacterium | reverse complement strand
GCAACGCCGAACACGCCCCATCGATTTCATCCGGCGCCGGCCGCGTCAAGGTGCGGGTCATCCGCACCGACGAGGAGCTGATGATCGCCAGGTCCGTAATCCAGGTTCTCCAACTCGACTTAACTCACACACTCAAACCATGAATACCAGCACACTGATGCCGGAATCGCTCACCAAAAGGGGCGCCCTCAAAATCAATACCCTTACGCCCGACCTACTCCGCCGCATTGATGCCTACTGGCGTGCCGCCAATTATCTATCGGTAGGCCAGATTTATCTTTACGACAATCCGCTGCTCAAGCGCCCGCTGACTCTCGCGGACGTAAAACACATGCTGCTGGGACACTGGGGCACGACCCCGGGGCAGAACTTTATCTACGCCCACCTCAACCGGGTCATCAAAAAATATGACCTCAACATGATTTACGTCTCCGGTCCGGGCCATGGCGGTCCGGCTGTAGTCGGCAATACTTACCTCGAAGGCACTTACAGCGAGATATATCCTAACATCAGCCAGGATGAGGCCGGGCTTCGAAAACTCTTTCTTCAGTTTTCATTTCCCGGAGGAATTCCCAGCCACGCTTCCCCGGAATGCCCGGGCTCGATCCACGAGGGCGGCGAACTCGGTTATTCGCTCAGCCATTCATTCGGCGCCGTGTTCGACAATCCCGATCTCATTGTGGCCTGCGTCGTGGGCGACGGCGAGGCCGAGACTGGCCCGCTGGCCACGGCGTGGCATTCCAATAAGTTTCTCGATCCGGCCACTGACGGCGCGGTGCTGCCGATCCTGCATCTCAACGGATACAAGATATCCAACCCCACCATCCTCGCCCGCATCACTCGTGAGGAATTGGAACAGTTACTCCGCGGTTACGGGTGGACGCCGTACTTCGTCGAAGGTCACGAGCCCGAACTGATGCACGAAGCCATGGCCGGCGCCCTCGATATAGCCGTTGAGCAGATCAAGGAAATCCAGGAGGAGGCCCGCGTCCATGGCAACGGCGTGCGTCCGCGCTGGCCGATGATCGTCCTGAATTCCCCCAAGGGCTGGACGGGGCCGAAGGTGGTCGATGGCTTGCAGGTGGAAGGCACATTCCGCGCGCATCAGGTGCCGCTTTCCGATCCGGCCACTCATCCCGAACACCTTAAGATATTGGAAAGCTGGCTGAGAAGTTATCGGCCTGAAGAACTTTTTGACGAGCAAGGCCGGCTGAAACCAGAGCTGGCTGAACTTGCACCAAAGGGCGAACGGCGCATGGGCGCGAATCCCCACGCCAATGGCGGCATCATCCTCCGCGACCTGCGGATGCCGGATTTCCGCGACTACGCCGAAGATGTGCCCGCGCCGGGCTCTCCCGGCATCGGCGACACCCGCGTGCTCGGACGTTTCCTGCGCGACGTGGCGAGGCTGAACGACGAGAAGCGGAATTTCCGCGTCTTCGGTCCGGACGAGACGATCTCCAATGGCCTGGAGGCACTCTTTGATGTAACCAAACGCCAGTGGGACGCCGCCACAGTGCCGAACGACGAATTTCTCGCGCCCGCCGGGCGTGTGATGGAAATGCTGAGCGAGCACCAATGCGAGGGCTGGCTCGAGGGCTATCTGCTCACCGGGCGGCATGGGCTCTTCAACTGTTACGAGGCGTTCATCCATATCATCGGTTCGATGTTCAACCAGCATGCCAAGTGGTTGAAAGTCACTTCGGGCCTGCCGTGGCGCCGGAAGATTTCTTCGTTGAATTACCTGCTCGCTTCGCACGTCTGGCGGCAGGATCACAACGGCTTCACGCACCAGGACCCTGGCTTTATCGACCACGTCGTAAATAAGAAGGCGGAAATCGTCCGCGTCTATCTCCCTCCGGATGCCAATTGCCTTCTATCGGTAATGGACCACTGCCTGCGCAGCCGCCATTACGTCAATGTCGTGATCGCAGGCAAACATCCGTCGCCGCAATGGCTGACCATGGATGCCGCCGTCAAGCATTGCACGGAGGGTATCGGTATCTGGCAATGGGCCGGCAACGACCGGGAAGGCACACCCGACGTGGTCATGGCCTGCTGCGGCGACGTGCCCACGCTGGAGACTCTCGCCGCCGTCTCCATCATGCGCGAGCATCTGCCCGACCTCAAAATACGGGTGGTCAACGTCGTGGACCTTATGAAACTGCAATCGCAAAGCGAGCACCCACATGGGCTGAGTGACTGCGATTTCGACGAACTGTTCACCAAAGACAAGCCGATCATCTTTGCATTCCATGCCTATCCGACGTTGATCCATCGTCTTACTTACCGGCGCACGAACCACAAGAATCTGCACGTTCGCGGCTACAAGGAAGAAGGGACAATCACGACACCCTTCGACATGACCGTGCTCAATGACCTGGATCGCTTCCACCTCGTAATGGACACGATCGATCGCGTGCCAGGGATTGGAGACAAGGGCGTCTATCTCAAACAACAGCTTCGGGACAAGCTGATCGAACACAAGCAATACATCGACAAGCACGGCGAGGATATGCCGGAGATTCGCAATTGGAAATGGACGGGAGGCAACCATGAGTAAGACCACTCATCACCGGTCTGGCCGCATTCCCATCCATACTCCAGCCTGGATGCGTCTGCATCACGATTGGCGATTCTGGGTCGCTGTCATTCTAATGTTCGGGGCAATGGTCGTCTATTTAGCGAGCGACGACCTTGCGTGGCGGCCTGGGGTTCGGTCACAAGGGCCGCCGCCGACCACCGCCGGACAACAATAACAACACCCTTCTTTATACCGAAAGAATTCCATCACCCAAACACCTCTATATCCCCTTCGATTCGAACCGATCTACCAATATCGACTCTGGGGTGGCCGCCGTCTGGCCGAGTTGCTCTCCGCTGCTCTGCCGGGCGATGGCCCGATTGGGGAAGCGTGGATTCTCAGCGACCGCGATGATCATCCCAGCCTCGTCGCGGATGGGCCGCTCAAGGGGATGAACATCAGACAATTGATGGAGCAATCGCCGCGGCAACTGATGGGAAAGTTAGCCGGGCGGTTTCTCCGCTTCCCTCTACTCCTGAAATTTCTCGATGTGCGTGAGAGGCTTTCGGTTCAAGTGCATCCTCATGACGGGGATGCCGGTCTTATTCCAAAAGGGGAGACAGGAAAGACCGAGGCGTGGATGGTGCTGGGACAGGGACCCGAAAGCCGCATCTATGCGGGCCTGAAGCTCTCGACAACAGTTGTCAACCTGCGAGACGCGCTCGCAAACGGCACCGTAGAGGACCGCCTGGCCAGTTTCGTGCCAAATCCAGGCGACAGCATCCTGGTGCGGGCGGGCACCGTCCACTCGCTGAACGACGTGGTTGTCTTTGAAGTGCAGGAAAACAGCGATGTGACGTTTCGCCTCTACGACTGGGACCACATCGATCCGACAACAGGCGAGCGCAGGCCGTTGCAAGTGGATCAAGCGCTTGCCTGCGTCGATATTGACCAAGGCGCCATCACGCCGCTCCCATCGGTCATCAAGGAGATGACCCCGGTTCTGCGGGAGGAGGTTATTCATTGCGAGCATTTCACCGTTTGGCGAACCCGTGGAGACGCGCCATTCAAAGCCGGCGCGACGGACACGCCGCGGATACTCGTTTGCCTCTCCGGGAGAGCGCACCTGGAGTATGACGACAAGGGTTATCCTATAAGAAAAGGTAACGTAGTCCTTTTGCCGGCGGTGATCGGGGTGTGTTCCTGCCGGCCGCAGGGTGCAGTTACTATGTTGGAAATCGCGCTCCCGGAGGGCTCCTCACCTTGAAGAAGCTGATTGTCTTTGATCTGGACGGCACCCTGGCCGAGAGCAAGTCATCCCTCGATGCCGAGATGGCGGCACTGCTCAATTCTCTTCTCGGAATTGTGAAGGTATCCATAATTTCCGGCGGCAACTGGTCGCAGTTTGAGAAACAAGTGCTCGCGAATCTCACCCATGATGAACGCCTGAAGAATCTCTCTCTCCTCCCAACCTGCGGGACAAAGTTTTACCAATACCAGGGCGGCTGGAAAATCCTCTACTCAGAGGATTTTACCGACGAAGAGAAGAAGAAGATTATCAGTTCATTGAGGCAGGCGACAGGGTCGGCTGACCTCGAGCCCGAACGAACCTGGGGGGAATTGATCGAAGATCGGGGAAGCCAGATTACATTCTCCGGATTGGGCCAGCAGGCTCCGCTCGATGAGAAGGAGAAATGGGACCCGGATTTCTCAAAGCGAAAGGAGGCAAAGTCGCGCCTTGATAAGCTGATCCCTGAGTTTTCGGTGCGGCTGGGCGGCACTACCTCCATTGATGTCACCAGGCAAGGAATCGATAAAGGCTACGGGATTCGAAAACTTCGGGATGTCCTCGGCATCCCCATTGGGGAGATGCTTTTCATTGGAGATGCCGTGTTCCCGGGTGGGAACGACTATCCGGCCGAGGAAGCGGGCGCTCCATCCATAGAAGTCGAAGGTCCCCATGAGACAAAGCGGGTGATTGAAGCCATCGTGGCTTGCATGGAGGTAAGTTGACGAACGCGTTCCAGCTTCATCGCATCGGCCAGATCATGGAGCCGGAGCCCGGAAATCCGCATGAAGTCGAAGGGGTTCTGAATCCCGGGGCTGCCCGAGGTCCCGATGGCAACTTATACCTTTTCCCGAGGCTTGTCGCGAAGGGCAACTATTCGCGCATCGGCATTGCGCGAGTAAAATTCGATAACGCCGGCGACCCCTGCGGAGTGGAGCGGCTTGGCATCGCGCTGGAACCGGAAGCCGACTACGAGCGGCTGCCAAACGGCGGCGGCGGCTGCGAAGACCCGCGAATCACTTTTGTGGAACCGCTCCAGCGTTACGTGATGGCCTACGCGGCGCTTTCGTCTGCGGGCCCGCGCATCGCCCTGGCCATCTCTGAGGACTTGTTCCACTGGAGGCGGATGGGGCTCGCGACATTCGCTCCCTACGATGGCATCGATTTCGTCCACGTGGCTAACAAGGACGCCAGCCTCTTCCCAGTTGCCGGTCCCAACCACGCTGGAAAAATGCAGTTGGCCATGCTTCATCGGCCCCTCTTCCCCGGCACGCGTCCCGAGGAAACCGCGTGCAAGAGCAAGTCACGGCTCGTGGATATCGATCGCGAAAGCATCTGGATATCCTACTGCCCGCTGCCTCCGGAGGGCGTCGAGCCTCGGCGCCTCGGCCTTTTTAATTCCCATCGCCGGATCGCTACTCCCGTCTCGTCCTGGGAATGCCTGAAAATCGGAGCCGGTACTCCGCCGGTTTTTACCCGGCATGGCTGGCTGATCGTTTACCATGGTGTAAGCGAGGTGACGGCGCCGGGCCAGGTTGGACACAAGCTACGCTACTCCGCCGGGGTGATGCTGCTCGCGAGGCGCCATCCGCGCGAGATTCTATATCGTTCGACGGAGCCGGTCCTGGAGCCGGAGTTGCCGCAGGAACGCCAGGGGATGGTGCCGGACATCGTGTTCCCGACCGGCATTGACCGGCGCGACGACATCGGGGCGCCGGACCGCTTCGACGTCTATTACGGCATGGCCGACGACCGGATCGGCGTGGCGCGGCTTGACCTGCCGAATCGGCTGCCGTCGCAGACTTTGAGAAGACATAAAGATAAAAAAGTTGTGCGAGCAACCGAGCCGGTATGACTAGAGCCTGTTCAACGAGAAGACAAAACCATGACTAATGGGCAACCACAAGAATAGTGTGCAATCGGCCCGGCCGTGATAGGATGGGAAAAGCAGTCGTCATGAAAACGAAGGATCAACTCGACCCAACTGTGTTCGTCATTTTTGGCGGGGCCGGTGACTTGACCTGGCGGAAACTGATTCCCGCCTTGTTCGATCTCTCCCAGGACCGCAGCATGCCCGCTGACTTCGCGATCATCGCGGTGGATCGCGTCGCCTTGAGCGACGAAAAGCTGCGCCACCGGTTGCATAATGGCGTCAACCAATTCTCGCGCTTTGGAAAAGCGAACGTGGCCGCATGGAATCAATTCGCGAAGCACATCCACTACCAGCAGGGTGACTTCGAAAAGCTGGGGACCTATACGGCTTTGGGCGCCCAATGCACCCGGCTGGAAAAGGAATGGGGCGTCAAAGTCCACCGCATCTTTTACATGGCCACACCGCCGAGTATGTTCGGCGAAATCCCAAAATACCTCGGCAAAGCAGGATTGGCGCGTGACAGGGATTTGGCTCGAATCGTCATCGAGAAGCCGATCGGCTACGATTTGGAATCGGCCCGTGCGCTCAATGGCATCCTTGCCGCAAGTTTCGAAGAATCCCAGATATTCCGGATTGATCACTATCTCGGCAAGGAGACGGTGCAGAACATCCTCGCGTTCCGTTTTGCCAATCCGCTCTTCGAGCCGATCTGGAACCGGCGCTACATCGATTATGTAACCATCACCGTCGCCGAAGCCGTTGGCGTCGAGCACCGCGGCGGTTACTACGATCACGCCGGCGCGCTCCGCGACATGGTGCAGAATCATCTCATGCAGTTGCTCTGTCTTGTCGCAATGGAGCCGATGGTCTCCTTTCAAGCCGACGAGATTCGCAACAAGAAGGTGGACGTCCTCCACGCCGTTCGTCCGATTCACAGCGACGCGGTCCCCCAATGTGCCGTGCGCGGTCAGTATGGTCCCGGCGTCGCCGACGGCAGGAAGGTGCCCGGTTATCGCGAGGAGGAGGGTGTGGCGCCCGATTCCCAGACCGAGACATTCGTGGCGCTGAAGTTATATATCGATAATTGGCGCTGGCAGGACGTGCCCTTCTACCTGCGGACAGGCAAACGCCTGCCCCGGCAGGCCTCGGAAATTTCCATCCAGTTTCGCGCCGTGCCGCATCGGTCCTTTCCGCCCGAGGCGTCCCTCGCCTGGCAGGCGTCCCGGCTGGTGATGTCGATTCAGCCGGACGAAGGCATCGTGCTCGGTTTTCAGGCGAAATACCCCGGGCCGGAGATGCAACTGCGCCCGGTGGACATGCGCTTCCGTTATCGAGAGAGCTTCGACGCTCCTTCGCCCGATGCCTATGAAACGCTGCTCTGGGACGTGATGAAAAACGACGCCACGCTCTTCATGCGTGACGACCAGGTGGAGGCGGCGTGGCAGTTACTCATGCCCGTGCTCGAAGCGTGGGACACGACTCAGCCCAGTGATTTTCCCAACTACGCCGCCGGCAGTTGGGGACCGGAGTCCGTGCAGGGGCTGCTCGCGCAGCAGGAACATCGCTGGCCGCAGCCCGTGGCATTGGTGGCTCAAGAGAAAACAAAGACCAGGCGCGGCCGTCGTTTGCACCCATGAACGATACTGAAAGATCAGGATCCATCGGAGCATCATAAACTGCTCTAATGCCAGAGCAGTTGGAACCGGCATGCCGCGAGGTCGGAACCGGCCATAAGTTCTTCGTACTTCAGGTCGCGGTGATCCCGGCCTGGGCCTTCGCGAAATGCTTGGATAATGAGATCATGAAGTGACACACCGCCAACCGATCCCGATGTCGATGAGTTGGCGGACTTGAGCCTATTTGCCTGTTGCACCATTGCCTGTCTTTAATCCCTCCAAAGGCTGAATGCTGAGACGTTTTTGCAATTCCTCCAGGCTGACTCCCTTGGTTTCGGGCAAGAATTTCGCTACGAGCACGAATTGCAGCACCATCATGAGCGCGAAGAATCCGAACGCGAATGCTCCTGAGGCATGGGCAATAATCGGGAACACCCATCCGATCGCGGCACAGAGCGTCCACATCAGGAAGCAGGCTGCCGCCGATCCTGAAGCGCGGACGGCATTCGGGAGCAATTCGTTGATCACAACCCACACCACGGCCCCCTGCGAGTAAGCATGCGAGCCTACCACGCCCATCAAGGCAACAATGACGATCCATCCCTGAGCGTGCGTGGCAAAGGCCCACGCCGCGAGCGCGTGAGAGATCACGAACGTCACCGAGCCCACCAACAAAAGCGCTTTGCGACCCACGCGATCGATAAGAGCCATGCCGACGAGCGTCATCACCAGATTTGTCAATCCGACAATGACCGACTCCATGAGCGCATCGGCTTTGTCTGCTCCTGCCATTCGGAAGATGTCTGCGGTGTAGTAAATGACGGCGTTGATGCCGTCGAGTTGATTGAAAACAGCAATCATGCACGCGAGCAGTAGTGGCTTGAGATACTTCCCCTGAAAGAGATGCTCGGTCACGCCTGCTGTTTCAGAGGAGAGCGACTCCTCGATTTCCCGGCTTTCCCGTGACGGGTCTTCATGACCGAAGCGCTCGAGAACGACCGTGGCCTCGGTCGACCGGTTCTGTTTGACCAGCCAGCGCGGGCTTTCTGGTAGGAATACCGCCGTCGCCAGGAACGCCAACGATGGAAGTGCCATCACGCCAAACATCCAGCGCCATGCGCCTGGATCGTCCGCGCCCAGTATATGAGCAACCAAATAGTTCGAAAAATAGGCCAGGAGTATGCCGATCACGATGTTCAACTGGCTCACGCACACAAGAAAGCCGCGCTGCGTGGCCGGGGCGATCTCTGTAATATACATGGGGCAGACGACGGAGGCCCCGCCCACGGCCACACCGCCTAGAAACCGGAAAAACAGCAGGGCATACCAGTTCCATGCCGACGCGCAACCCGCCGCGGAAATGAGGAAAAACACCGCAAGCAACTTCAATACCTGCTGCCGCCCCCACCAGTCCGCAGGCCGTCCGGCGGTAAGCGCACCCAGCATCGTGCCGAGCAAGGCGCTTGAGACGGTAAATCCGAGAAGATTATCACTGAGCGCAAACGTCTGGCGCAACGCTTCCGTCGTGCCGGAGATCACGGCGGTGTCGAAGCCGAACAGGAGCGAACCAAGCGCCGCGATGATCGCGCTTAGCAGCAGTATCCCTCCCCCTCGATGCGATCCTGCGTCGTGGTCGGGAATTTGAGAGGGGCAATCCGCGCGCATGGCAACTTTTTAATCGCCAGAAAGCACGTCGACAAGGGCGAAACAGGCATGTTTAAATGTTTAGACAAATAAGCCGCTTCAAAGGCTGGCAGATAGATTTCGTGCAGGGTGCGGTCATCCACCTCTGCGTCCACGCCGCCCCGGTTGAGCTCCTGATTGTTCAATGCAAAATGCTTTACGCAGGCCACGACGTCACAGCTTTGAATGCCCTGGATATCGGCGGCGGCCAGTTCTCCCGCGAGGTGAGGATCCTCGCTCAGATATTCCATATCGCGACCGCATAGGGGGGTGCGGACGATGTTGACCCCGGGTCCGAGCATCATGTCCTTGCCTCGGGCGCGTGCCTCCTCGCCTATCTCCCTTCCATATGCATGGGCGAGCAGGAACCAAAAGAATCGGCATGGAGGATGAAAACGATATTGTTGACCGTCATCCTGAACCTAGGCGCGGTCTTATCTATGTCTTCCTGTTCGACCGCAGGGTACCGACTGAAAGATCCCAGAGCCGTCTCGGACTGACTGGGGTGGTGCCTAAACGGAACGGCCAGCCCATTCGAGCGCGGCCTTTGCCGCTCGTGTCGCGGTCGAAAAGCATCCTTGAAGAAGATACCCACCGGTCGGCGCTTCCCAATCGATCATTTCACCTGCCAGAAAAACGCCGGGGATTTTCTTGAGCATCAGTCCGGCATCGAGTTCGCTCCAGCAGACTCCGCCCGCAGATGAGATGGCCTCTGCCAAGGGACGCGGGCGCGTAAGATGCAAAGCAAAGTTCTTTACCTCGGCGGCCAAGGCATCGACGGACGTGAATGGCGCTTTCCCGGAATGCGCAAGAATGGCACATACTGGATCTGGCAAGCGCCAGCGCCGGCCGGCCTCTTCCAGGAAATTGCTCCGCACGGAGTCCATTTTCGCGACAAGCCTCTCGAC
This sequence comes from Chthoniobacteraceae bacterium, assembly GCA_049521415.1. Classification (GTDB taxonomy): domain Bacteria; phylum Verrucomicrobiota; class Verrucomicrobiia; order Chthoniobacterales; family Chthoniobacteraceae; genus DATAXI01. The sequence goes on along the minus strand of JBEKOV010000066.1, from coordinate 9,382 downwards.
GGTAACCGAGGGCTTAAAATCGATGGAGATTTCGGGGCTTTGCATTGCGCGCAATGTCGGACCCAGCGCGTAGAGCGCTCCGCCTTCCAGGCCGTACTCCGTGACCAGTAGTTCCCCTTGGAACACTCTGCCACGAGCGGAAACGGCGACGTTCTTCAGTGGTTTGCCTTCACAGAGGGTGAGCACCGCCGATGGCCAGGGGCATTCCCATCCGCAATTTGCCGGTTCAAGCGGCGCAACGCAAATGCCGAGGCGCTTCACGATTTCAATCCATGCCCCATTCGATCCGGTCTGTGGCCATGATCCGCCGCCGAGCGCCAGGACCACGGCATCCGCCTGAAATGTATGGCCGCCCCCTTTCACCTGGAATTCGACCTGCACGCCACCGCGCAAAAGGGTAAGCCCGTCCCATCGATGCCCCATCGCGAACTGCACTCCCGCATCTCGCAACCGCCGCACCCAGCGCCTGAGTAGCGGCGCCGCCTTCAGGTCGCGTGGATAGACACGGCCTGTGGAGGCCACAAAAGTCTGCACACCCAAGGATTCGGCCCACACGCGCATGGCTGTCGAACCAAAGTCTGCAATGAGTCCGGCCCACCGCTCAGGTCCATCGGCTTTTTCTTGATAATGGCTGATGAAAAGCTCCGATGGCTCATCCTTGGTCAGGTTCAAGCCACCTCGGCCGGCCACGAGAAACTTGCGACCGACAGTTGCCTTGGCATCAAAGAGTGTCACCGCAGCGCCACCGCTCACGGCGATTTCAGCTGCTCGCAAACCGGCAGGGCCGCCACCGATGACGGCGATCTTCATCTGTCTACCGCTCATTCGGAGCTGAACCTACTCGACAGCACGCCTCTTTCCCAATTCATCCTTTTGCCCTGACCCCGCTGGTTGGACACTTCATAACTGAAGTTCTGCGGGTTTGTTGGTGGCTTGGTGGGTTGTTTTTGCGATGCTGAAGGCAGGGACTCGTACCTCTTCCGTTCCATGAGAACCCGGGGATCCGGCGCCAGCCACTTCCCGTTGATCTCGCCAAAGTCACCATCTCGCGGGATAAATTGTCCCTGATGTATAAACCGCGCACCGTTGATCAGCCGGCGGAGCTTCTCCCCTATCTCTTCGTTGCGTGGCCGTCGGCCAAAAAGAAGCAGGTGCGCACATGGTTGAAACATCAGGCCGTTCTGGTCAATGGCCGTATCGTCACGCAGTTCAACCATCCCCTGAAACCCGGCGATGTCGTCGCGATCCGCTCTGATCGTTACGCCGCTCCCGACACCGTCATCGCCGCCGGCATCAAGGTCCACTTCGAAGACGCCACCCTCATCGTCATCGACAAGCCTCCGGATCTTCTCACCATCGCCAGCGAGGCTGAGCAGGAGAAGACCGCCTATTTCCAGGTCACCGATTATCTGCGAACCGGCAGCCGCGCCCGGGAGCGGGTTTGGATCGTGCATCGGCTCGACCGCGAGACCAGCGGTCTCATGGTTTTTGCAAAAACTCCCGAGGCCAAGGCCATCCTGCAAACAGGCTGGGATGAGGTAGAGAAGCGGTATCAGGCTGTGACTGAAGGTTTTCTCCCCAATGACAAAGGCACCTTCCAATCGTGGCTCGATGAGACGAATCCATTCAAAGTTTTCAGTGTGCCGCGCAGCACTACCACCCGGCACGCCGTCACCCATTACCGCGTCCTGAAGCGAAACCGAGGCCGCACCCTCGTGGAATTGACCCTTGAGACCGGCCGTCGCCACCAGATTCGGGTTCACCTCGCCGATGCCGGCTGCCCGGTCGTCGGCGATACAAAATACGGCGCGAAAACCAACCCCGCCAAACGCCTCGGCCTTCACGCATGGACGCTTCGTTTCCCTCATCCGGTCACCCATCAGGAACTCCGCTTCGAATCCTCATTGCCAGCGGAACTGGCCCGTCTAACATGAATAGGCGCTCACTCCGCATCATTAAACTCGCGCCAGAATTTCCGGCGTGATGAAGGCATCCCCCTGCGCCCGGGTATCTACCTCTTCGGCCCGGCAATTCAAACTTCGATCTTTGAGAAGAAATAATTGCCGACCACCATTAGCACCAGCGTCGCCAGCCCAAGCAACACAAAGTCGGGACCTATACCGAAGGCGAAACCGTGGGAGAGCGCGCCTCGCAGTCCGTCCACCCCGTAAGTCAATGGATTGAGGCGAAGGAGACCATTGAGGATGCCTTTGAGATTACTCACGGGAAACAACGCTCCGGAAAAGAAAAACATCGGCATCACCAGGAAGTTCATGATGAGGGGAAATGCCTGCATGTCCTCAATGAGTGAACCGACCGTCGTGCCGATTGCCGTGAAGAGCATCGCGATCAAGAACATGAAGACTGCGGCTGCCGGCAATAGCTCATAGTTTTGAATCCGAAAGCCGGCAATCAGGCAGAAGCAGAACACAATGAGCCCCTGGATCATTGCCACCGTCGCTCCGCCGAGTGTCCGGCCAAGTACGATCTGCATGCGGGCGACAGGCGCCACCAGGGTCTCTTTCAAAAACCCGAATTGCTTATCCCAAAGTATCTCGATGCCGGAAAATACGGCCGAAAACAGAATGGCCATCGCAACGATGCCCGGCGCGAGGAACTGGATATAATTCCCATTGCCCGCCTTCTGATAAGTCGGGCCGAAACCAAATCCCATCGCAAAGAGAAAGAGGAGCGGCTGGGCCAGCGAGCCGATCATCCGGGCGCGGGAGCGGCTGTAGCGTTTCACCTGTCGGAGCCAAAGAATGTAGATGATGCTCATCGTCTCCCCCAGATGCGGCCCATCGTCCTCATGCGATCCTGCGGGGAAGCCTCTTCGTCCCGGATGGCATGACCGGTGAGCGAGATGAATGCCTCTTCGAGCGTCGCGGCATTTGCGTTCTCCTTGATGGCTCGCGGCGAACCTCGCGTGACAATCTTGCCATGGTCGATTATTGCGATTTCGTCGGCCACGCGATCCGCTTCGTCCATGTAGTGAGTCGTGAAGAATACAGTCATCTCTCTGTCCCGGGCCATGGTTCGTATATATTCCCAGACGTGATTTCTCGTCTGCGGATCCAGACCCAGCGTCGGCTCATCCAGGAAGAGGATCCTCGGCGTGTGGAGAAGCGAGCGCGCGATCTCCAGCCTGCGCTTCATGCCGCCCGAGAAGGTCTTGGCAAAGCTGTCCTTCCGGTCCCAGAGCCCCACGAATTTCAGGGCCGTCTCGATTCGCCCGGGCTGCTCCTTGCGGGGCACGCCGTAAAGCACGGCGTGAAGTTTCATGTTCTCGCCTGCCGTCATTTCGCCATCCAGGCTCGGGTCTTGAAATACGATGCCGAATGAGCGGCGCGCTGCCAGCGGCGCTTTCTGAGGGTCATTGCCATCGAGTAGAATCGTCCCTTGGGAAGGGGCGAGCGTTGTCGTCAGCATCTTGATGGTCGTTGTCTTGCCCGCTCCGTTGGGGCCGAGAAATCCGAAGATCTTTCCCGCTTCAACCTCGAACGAGATATCGTCCACGGCGCGAAAGTCTTTGAATGTCTTCACCAGGTTGTTGGCGACGATGACATATTTCGGGGTCATTTTTTGCGAATCTCCGTTAATACGAGGCCTCGGGCCAGCTTGATTTAGGCGAGCCGGCCGGTAGACCATCTCATGCCCGCGGGTCGAGCGGGCGCATGCCGGGGGGACTCGGTTATAGGGTCATCTGGCGGAGGGGCTCGCTCGCCCGCGCCTGGAAGACGCTGTTGTAGGCGCCGTTGGCTTCGGCGAAACGGAGGGCTTTGACCCTTTCGACACAAATCTCCCGCTCGCGGGGATCGGATTGGATGATTCGCATGGTCTCGGTGATGAAGTCCTTGAGCGGCATTGCGCGAGGATCGACGGCCTGGGTTGGGCCGCCCAATTCGGTTTGGACGTAAGGGGGAATGATCTCGAAGACCTGGACGAGGGTGTCGCGCAATTGCCAGCGCAAGGATTGGGTATAGGAATGGATGGCGGCCTTTGTGGCGCAGTAGGTGGCCATGGCGGGAAGTGGCACGAAGGCGAGGCCGGAGGAGACGTTGAAGATGGCGGGGCGGTTTCGTTTGAGCAGGTGAGGAAGCAGGGCGCAGGTGAGGCGGATGGGGCCGAGGAGGTTTGTGGTTACGATGGCTTCGGACTTTTCCAGATTGGCCGGGGCGGAGAGGAGGTCTTCGGCGCCGGAGATGCCGGCGTTGTTTATGAGGACGTTGAGGTCGGGATGGCGGCCGATGATTTCGGCGGCGAAGCCGCGGATGGCGGAGGGATCGGCGACGTCGAGGGTGGCGGAGACGATGCCGGGATTGGCGCGGGTGACTTCTTCGAGGGGCTTCGGGCGGCGGCCGGCGATGATGACTTTGTTACCGAGGGAGTGGAAGGCTTCGGCGAGGCCGCGGCCGATGCCGGAACCGCCGCCGGTGATGAGGATGGTGTTGTCGGTGGTATCCATGGGGCCGAAGAATCTCACGCAACGGCGCAGTGACGCAAAGGTTTCCGGATAGGCGTGGAGCTTTTGTGCGAAATGTTCCTCGCGTGAAATTGACGGGAACATGGGCGCTGGGATATTCGCGAAACCAAGCCAGTCCCGAGGCTGTACGAATTCCACCGGCTCCCGCTGCACGTCACCGGTGCCAATATCGAGGTGGAATTTTGAAAACGTCCCACCATCGAGCACAGCCTCCACCGGATAGCGTGCTCCGCTGTAGGGAGTAGCTTCGAGTTCCATTGACGGCTCGCCTATCACGAGGCTAAAAAAGTCGCCCGATTCGTTGGTCGTTTTTTCCTGTAGGACCGCGAGCAGTCAAGCCGCACGTTCCTTCCAATCGCCGCCGGCTATTCGCAGCCTTTCGAATCGCTCGAGGAAAGCGTCCGGGACTACGTTTGCATTTACTTGGCCAAAGGGTGATCCGATCGATTTGGCTCGAATCCAAAAAGCGAGGTGTTTTCTCCCCGGTATCGTTTTATCGTTACAAGGTTCTCGAGCAAGCCGGAAGCGACCGGCTTATCCAATGTTAAGATAACGATTCGTCTCCCCGGGTCGATTTTTGAAGCCTCACTGATCGTCTCTTTTGTCAGGACTGGAGTGGGTATTACCTGCAGTTTCTTTTGCCAAAGCGGTATTTGAAGAATGGGTAAAACCCACGTCCCCTCCCCGGCGTTCAATAACAAGACCGAGGCTCCGGAAACGCGAGGAATGGCCTCGATATCGCTGACGATTTCCAGCATGGCGGGACGCTCTTTCGTGGCCACATAATCCCTTCGTGCTATGGAGAGCCAGAGGAATTGCGGCCCCTTGTTAAACGAACGCCAGGGGATGAATACAGCGGAAAAAAGGAGAAGGAGCAAAAAGACGATCCTAAGCAAAAGCGCGGCCCACCCCTCCTTGGGGCGAAGAATCAGCAAAGTCAGCGCTAGCGAGAACAGCACCATGGGAAGCATAAGAAACCTGTTGTTCCATGGCATCCAGCCGATCGTAAGACACGTAATTCCCAGGCTGGCAAATCCCGTCGTCGCCAGCCTCCACAGCAGGCCACGCCTGGATATAAAAAAGCAGCAAGGCAGCGCGCTCAGAATCGCGAGCGTTCCTACCGGCCCAAAGTCGGTGAGTTCCTCCATATTGTCCTTAACGAATGCCATGTTTCCGTCGTTACAGCGGTAGAATGAGGAATATCCGGCGTTGCTGAGATGCAAAAATTGTAACACGTCGCGGCATCGGGATGCCATCCAATCCGGAAAATGATTGGAATAGTAACTCGCGTCCACGCCGATGTTTACCAAGCCGAACAAATAACGAATGCCGTTTGCCACCGCTCCTCGAAGGCCATCTCGATTACTAATACCTGCGATAAGGATTGGATCGCCCAAGGGATGACTCAAGACCCGCAAGTTATTAAGGTAAATTTCCGTGCTTCCCATAATGAGGGCGCTTGCGAGTAAGAACGCGACGAACTGTGCAAGCGGCCGTGTATTTAAGCCGATCTTTCCTATGGTATAGGCTCCGCAAATCAAAAACAACGGCAACCCGGAAGTCTTTGCGCCCGCGGTAAACCCGAGGGCCAGCGCCATTAATCCCAAATAAATAGGCTGCTTTCGGACGGTCCAGAGCCGGAAGGCGTAATACCAGCAGGCAACTCCGAACACCACGGCCAGGTCATTTTTGGTGCTCGTCGCCTGGTAGATGAGAGTAGGCAGTGCGAACATGCACAAGCAACACCACCAGGCGCTTGCGGCTCCATATTTTTCCTTTACCAGACGGTGGATGATGAGTAGCAGGCCAATGAAGCAAAGGAAACTTGGCAGAGCGTAACCAAAACCAAGTAAAATAAAAGGATAGTGAATGGCGTCAAAACTCCACGGAAACAAGATCTGCCTGTTATCGTTCCACCCGGTATTTCCAAACAGCCCTCCATGACGCGCGATTAGCAGGCGGCTTAAGTTGTAAACATGCGCATCCCACGCGGTGGCAGGGGCCACCAGCACATATATCGACCAGTAGATGGCCAGCAGCAGCACGCACCACGCGATACCCTCCCTTCGAATCCGGTTGACGAACGGATTCACGGACCACATCGCTGCGTTCTCGATAGTTCGCCCGGGGCGCTTTAATTCATGGGCGCCTGTTTTCATCACAACAACAGGACAACCCGCGAAACCACCGATATGAGGCAAAGGACGGCGAGAATCGTGAATGGAAGGTTTTCCAGTGCAACGGTCATTTTGAGCGCTTTCACCAGCCTCGCCCTATCGATATGACCTCTGCTCATGGTGAATCGCAAAGATTTCCCGGTGCGCTCATTCTTCCTGCAGGGGGCCGGCAACACCGCTGTTCATGACGGCAGGATTCCCGCTTCGTGCCACGCGCCCGGCACGTTGATCGCCCAGCCGGGATTCGGACTCTCCTGACTCCGGTGCGATATAAGGGTGCGAGCGCCTTGACCACCCGCGCTTTTTAGCGGCTGGTTCAGGGGGCTGCAAGTGAAACGCTCCAATCGAATCGCTCTTCCATGAATTGTGCCGGCTGCCACCGGCGAGGCGGTGCGAAGATCGTAGCAGACGAGATCGATCACGAACGCTGACAGGGTTCGATCCCTTTCACGGCAAAAGTTGTGCAGATGGCGAAGCGACATCCGCTCCCGTCCGGGATCGAAAGCTCGCGAGCGGGATAATGGCAATGACCGGTTTGAGCCGGCCTCAAACTGCCATGGGCTTGAGGTGTAAGTTCCTTGTGTTAAGGGTGTTGGAGTGGAGCCAACGACGGGATTCGAACCCGTGACCTGCTGATTACGAATCAGAGTAACCGGGGGTGCCGGCTTTGGCTATCATTTGCTATGTTTTAGTTACGAGCCACTTACGACATCCGGCGTTAGCTGCGATTCGCTGCGTTTAGCTCCATTTTCGACTTGGGGGATACAATCTGGGGATGCAATGGGGCCTGCTCAACGCCGGGGCGTCATCTCCGTAGTTAAAGACGCGCTATTCTCCCTTGGAAAATGCGCGTTGCGGAGACTCGAGGCCTAGCCCGAGGAGCACTCGGGGTGCAAGCAGTCGTGATCGCGATCGGGGAACTCCACTTCCATGGAACTTCAACATAAAAGCAGCGTTTTTCCGCGGCACAGGCGAGCGCAGCCGCCGAGCACAAAAGAGCCAACCTCTCCACCACCTACCCCAGGCGGCGCGCCGATTGCGGACCTGGCGGGGCGGGAGAAGATAGAGACGGAGGATATCAGTGAGGCGATACAATACAGAACGCTGGATAGGAATTTGTGGGTGTGACAGGGAATTGTAATGAATAACCTACCCGCTACCACGCTTATAAGTCCCATTGGGCTCTGGAACTGCACCTCTGTTCATTCGAACCTCATTTCCTGGACGCAAGAGGTGCAGCTTGAAACGGTTTAAGGCACTTCCGCCGATTTCGCGTCATCACGAATCTTCACGGAAGAGCCCAAATGTTTCCATTGGGTTACTTTTTCGGGTTACGAAGCGGAGCAGACAAAGGAATCCGTTGCGCCGCGAGCACCAGGCTACTTCCATCGCTGCCGCATTGCCTTCCGCACCAGCTTGGACACCAGCTTCATGTAATCTTGCGGTTCAGTTCGTTTCAGAGTGCGCCAGCCTTTAACGAAGATGCCGGTACGGCGCATCCAGCCACGCTGGCGCCGTAGCTGGGCGGTGTCTTTTTCGTCCAGCCATGGGAACGTCCGCGGCTGTGCGGCGGGACGAGGAGGGGTGCCGAAACTGAGAACATACGCGAGGCGCGGGGCCGGGGAGCGATTGAGGCCGGTGCCATGGAGCGTGCGGGCGGTATGGATGGTGCAGCCGCCGGCGGGGAGTGGGCAGGATATGGCTTGCGAGAGGTCAAAGTCCCCGCAGCACTCGAGGGCGTGGGCGCGGCGGTCGTTATTGGGCGAGCGATGGGCGAGCACCTCGCCGCGATGGCTACCGGGTATGAATTCCATGCATCCATTGGCGTCGCCCACGGGCTGGAGCGGGACCCAGATGCTGATCTCTTCGTAATCGAAAATCGGGTGGCGGAATGACTCGTCCTGGTGCCACGGCGTAGCGGGGCCGATGAGGGCGGGCTTGTTGAGGGCGTGATCGAAGGTGAATCGCGCCTCGGGGCCGAGGATTTGCCGGGCGATGGCGTAGGCCTGGCGGTAGAGGGCGGTCTTGCGCAGGCCATCCGCGTAATTGCACGGCCTGAGGATCTGCGGAAGGTGCGGCGCATTCGGGTCGTCATCGGCGCCGGCAAAGTTGAAATACGCTCCTTCATTGTGCCCGGCCTTGATGTTGAAGAGGTGCTCGATGACGCCGCGGACGTAGATCACGTCCGCCTCGCATGCCAGATGCTCGATCGCCAGGAAGCCCCGCTCGCGGAACTCGGCCAATTGCGCCTCGGTAAGCGACGACGGCCCGGCTTCCACCGGCGGAGCGTACCGGAGTTCGCGACCGGGTGTGGTCAAAGGCGTGTCCCAATTCTTCTCAGGAAATTCCAATTTCGTCCCTCGTGAACTGTAACCAATATACTTTCCACGCTGTTTAGAAAGAAATTCCTCATTTTTTTGGAATCATCTATTTGGCAAGCGAGAGAAAGGCAGTGATAGTGCTTACAGTCAGCCCCTCCAAACCTCCCCCTTCCGCACAGACATCTCCTGCTTCCCCCTCCCATTAGTGCGCCGCGTCGCCGGCGCCACCGGCTCTCTATCCCCACATAAGTCGGCTATAATAACTATGCAAAAGGATATGGCTCTAGACCAGAAGATTTATGGTAAACCAAGCGCAACATGTTCAAGTGGAGCAAATTGTCCGAGTACCGGGTCAAAAAAGTCCTGGAGTGCTTTTGCCTCGATTTGACGGCTACGCAAAC
>JBEKOV010000065.1:0-19526 GCA_049521415.1 Chthoniobacteraceae bacterium | reverse complement strand
CTCTTGAACCTACACCTGAACTCGAACTGAGCCCCCTTGGACACCGATACCGCTCCCCTCCACGTCTTTTTCTCGCCGGCCCGCATCTGGGCGATTGCCAGCAATACGCTGCTGGAACTCGTCCGGCTGAAGGTCTTTTATTTTCTGCTGATCTTCGCCCTGCTGCTGATCGGCAGTTCGGCGTTCATGATCGAGTTCAACTTTCAGGAGCAATTTCAATTGCTGAAGGATGTCTCGCTCGGGTCGATGTCGATCTTCACATGGCTGCTCTCGGTGCTGGCCACGGCCATGCTGCTGCCGAAGGATATCGAGGACCGCACGCTTTATACAATCCTGGCCAAGCCGGTGCCGCGTTTCGAGTACCTTGCCGGCAAGCTGCTGGGCATTCTGCTGATGCTCTTTATTTCGACGGTGGTGATGTCGATCCTGTTCGTGATTGCGCTCTATGGCCGCCAGCAATTCGTCGTCGCGGAAACCATCCGCACCTCGGCCGGCATGCCCGCGGATCAGCTCCAGTCGCAGCTCCACGATATTTACGCGGCGACCTTCACCTACAGCCTGATTCCCGGCATCATCATGATTTACATCAAGGCGGCGCTGTTCGCATCGCTCACGCTGTTCATCTCGACTTTCGCCTCATCGACGATTTTCACGATCATGGTTTCGGTGGCCTGCTATTTCATCGGGCACTTGCAGGGCATCGCGCGGGATTACTGGCTCGGCTCGGCGACCACGGGGCCGCTGCCGCGCATCTTCCTCGCGCTCGTGGCGCTGATCTTTCCCGATCTCCAGCTTTTCAATCTTGTCGACGACATCGTCGCCGGCAATTCCATCCCGGCCATGCTCTTTGCCAAGACCGCGGCGCTGGGCGGTCTGTACACCTGCATTTACCTGCTCGTCGCCTACTTTGCATTCGCTTCCAAAGAACTTTGAGTTTTCCCGCCCGCTGAAGGAACGCCCGTGGTTTCGCGGCGCGGTCATCGCGGCGGTGCTGCTCATTTTCGGCGCCGTCAAGCTGCCGATCGAGGTGCGGCTCAACGAGGATTACCGCGACGCGTTCTTCCATGGGGCAAAGCTCAATCTTTCGCTGCGGCAGCGGATCGGGCAGATCGGGTTTCTGGCGGCGCTGGGCGGCTTCCGCGCGCTGGTGGCGGATGGGCTCTGGATTCAGGCGCACATCGACTGGACCCAGACCGCGTGGGGCAAAATGCTATTCATCTTCAACAACGTCACGGCGCTTCAGCCGCGCAATATCATGTTCTGGGACATGAGCGCGTGGCACATGGCCTATAACGCGAGCGCCGCCGCCCTGCAGGACACGACGCAGCCGCGCATGGCGCTGCGCCTGAAGCACCAGCACGAGTACTTCCTCATTGGCAAGGACTTGCTCGAGCGCGGCATCGCGAATAATCCCGACCGCTACAAGCTCTACGAGAGCCTGGGCAATATCGAGCGCGACAAGCTCATGGACCATTGCGCGGCCGCGGTTCAGTTTGCCAAGGCGGCCCAGTTCTCCGACGCGCCGGATTACGAAAGGCGATTTGCCGCCTATGAGCTCTCCTATTGCCCGGGCCACGAGCGGGAGTCCTACGAGAAACTCCTGGCCCTCTACAAGATCGGCGAGAAGGAATGGCTGCCGACCCTTTTGTCGCGATTGAAGATTTTGCAGGAACAACTGAATATACCGGAAGCCCGGCGGATAAAGATTCCAGAAAAGGATTTGCCGCCCCACCATTAGCATCGTAATGCGCTTTGCCGTATTTGGAGACATCCACGCGAACCTCGAAGCCCTCCGGGCCGTCCTCGCCGACGCGGAAGCCCACGAGTGCACACACTATGTCTGCCTTGGCGACATCGTGGGCTACAACGCGAATCCGCATGAGTGCGTGAAGGTGGTGCGCGATCTCGATTGCCCGGTGGTGAAGGGGAATCACGACGAGCAGGCCTCGGCGGAGAGCATTCAGGAGAATTTCAACCCGCTCGCCGAGGAGGCGATCAACTGGACGCGCGAGCACCTGACCGAGGAGGACAAGAAATGGCTGCGCGAACTGCGGCTGGTGCGGCAGGTGCGCGATTTCACCATCGTCCACGCGACGCTCGATACGCCGGGGAAGTGGGGATACGTGTTCAACCAGCTCGATGCCGCGGCGAGCCTGAGCTACCAGCACACGAATCTCTGCTTCTACGGCCACACGCACTCACCGCGCGCTTATGTGAAGGACAGCGTGGTCAAGGGCGTGCCTCTCGGGCGGCTCATCCTGGAGGCGAACAAGAAATACTTCATCAACGCCGGCAGCGTGGGGCAGCCGCGCGACGGCGACTGGCACGCCTCATACTGCATTTACTCGCCGGCTGAACACATCGTGGAGTTGCGGCGCATCGAATACGATATCAACACGGCGCAGGACAAGATCGTCGAGGCCGGCCTGCCGCAGCGCCTGGCGGATCGGCTCGCGCTGGGGAAGTAGCGGAACGATTCGATTTCGGCATTACCTCAGGTGGCACCAATGTCGGGAGTATTTCTCGCTGCGTGCCAAAAGCGGGAAACAACGATGGTCTGCCGGTCATGGTCGACGCGATAGACAATGCGATAAGCCCGAAAAATCCGCTCTCGAATCGCTGGATAGGCGAACTCAGGGACCATGCGTCCCGCCAGCGGATGCAGGCCGGTATTCAATGCTTCATCGAGCAAACGGTGGCCAAAACGCTCCGCTGCCTGCGGATTATCGGAGGCGATATAGGTGGCAATACCCTCCAGATCCCTCAGTGCACGTGGCGAGAGGATTACTTTGTAGTCGCCTTCACCCATGAGGACACGCTCGCCCTGGCCTCTTCAACGCTTATGCCGCCCTCGCGATCGTAGGACTCGAAGCCCTCTTGCACAGCGGCAACGAATTCGATCTCGCGAGCAATCTCATGCAAAGATACGCCTTCGGGAAGGCGCTCCAAAAGGCCAGCCACGATTTCTTTGGTGCTCATGAACGACTGGAACTTGCCAGAGGTCGGGCGAGAATACAAGGCGTTGCCTTTGCTTCATGTGGCCGCATTCTGCGGGTGGCCCGTCGGGCGAATCCACGCTCCCTACGGCCCCGGCTTTATGTAATAGCCGGCAGCCTTCCAACTGCCGTCCGGGATCTTTTCAAAGGAGACTGTTTCGACGGCGTAGGCGAGGTTTTGGAATGTCGATCTGAACTGCGCCACCACAAAATCTCCCTTGATCACTCCCGTAGGCCCAGGCACGTCCGTCTGATGCAGGGCCGAGGCCAGAACACGGCTGGTGCATTGCCCGAGCGGGTCTCTGACGGACTTCGACGCCGCGACCCAGCCATCCGAGGTGATCGCCTTCTTGAAAAAAGGTGAAGCATCGGTCCAGCTTTGCGCGTACTGGCCCTGGTCGATTTCGTGCAGCCACGTTTTCATGGCCGGGACGGCGGTCTGGGTTGCACCGTCGCCGGCCTGGATGGGCTGCACCAGGAAGAGCGCGGCGATGAGAGTTGCGACGGTTGCGGCCAGGATCAGGCAGGGGGATTTGGTTTGGTAACGGTTGATCATGCTTATTCTCCTTTTGAGGTTGTGGATGGATTCTCCGATGGCCAGCGCGCCGAATGGCATCGCCATTGCATTGGCTTGTTTGATTGCGTGGAGCAGGGCCTGGCCGTAGGTGGCTCCGGACGATTCTTTCATCCACGCCATCGCTTTTTCGTCCGCGGCTTCCTCGCGGAATCGCGCCCATGCGTGGAAGGCCAGGTGCGCGAGCGGATTGAACCAATGGACGGCGCGCGCGAGGGTGAAGAGCCAATTGCACGGCATGTCGAGCGAGCGGAAATGCGCAAGTTCGTGAAACAGCACGGCCCGCAATTCCTCGCGGGAGAGGGCCGACTCTTTTGGAATGAGGATGCGCGGACGGACCCAACCAAGGATGGCCGGCGCGGAAACGCGCTCCGAGACAACCAGGCCGAGGGGCGCCGTGATACCCGCCTCCGCTTTGCAATCCTCGAGTAGATCAAGCAGCGCCGAGTCGGTCGAAAGCCTTTCGTGCGACCAGCGATGAAGTGCGATCCTGGTTTGAATGACGACTGCCAGCAGGTAAATCGCTGCGCCAGCAAGCCAGAGCCACAGCCAGATTGAGGCGCCATTCGTCGGCGTACCGCCGTCATCGGTGGCAGGAGCATCCATTGCGGCCATGGGCGCGTTGATTGCGCGAATAATGGCAATCCTTTCGACGTGCGGAATCGGGAGCGGGATCGAGACCAGCCAGGCGAGGGGAACCAGCATCCACCACCAGCGGCGGCCCGATGCTCTCATCCTGCCGGCGAGGGCGACGTCGAGAGCCCACACCAGCAGGAACGCGAGCGACCCGCGGATAGTCAGGGTGAGCAGCAGGCTCATGCCGATCTCCGTTTCTCCTTGAGAATCTTTTCGAGGGATTCGAGTTCCTTCTGCGTCAGGCGGCGCGACTGCACAAAATGCGAGATCATCGGCGAGAGCGCGCCGTCAAAGACCCGGTGCAAAAACGAATCCGCCTCCGCGGCGCGGATTTGCTGCTCGGTGAAGGCGGGCGAATAGAGGTATGATTTGCCGGCCTTTTCGAACTGGAGCGCGCCCTTGCTGACGAGGCGGTTGAGGAGCGTCTTGACGGTGGCCGGAGTCCATTTTCTGGAACCGGTGAGAGCCTGGATCACATCCTGGGCGAGGCAAGGGGCCTTTCGCCAGACGACTTTCATCACAGCCCATTCGGCCTCGGAGATACGGGGGACCGGATTCATTTACATCCGTAATCGCAGAAATGATTACGGTTGTAAATGGAAATTTTTTAAAAATCGTTCGCTCCTCGTCCAAATCCCAAACCCGGATGGCTATCCGCCCTCCGCCAGCACCTGCCGTACGATTTGCTGCCGCAGGTAATTGAGTAATTCCTGCGGGGTCATTCCGCGCCGTTGCGTTTCGGCGCGCGCCCAGTTCAGGAGCGACCAGAGCTGGAGGAGCGGCATCCCGTCGGAAGTGAGCGCCAGCGTGGAACCGCAGGGACAATTCGAATACGTGGCGGTGCCCATCGGCCTGACCGGATTCCAATCTCCCGCCTCCGCGTCATAGGGCATCGCCGGGCCCTGGAGAGCCGTGATTTCGAGATACTGTCTGAGGGTGGCGAAGGCGCGATTGCACGTCGGGCACACCTTGAGGAACTGGCTCTCCAGGTGCCGGCGCATCGCTGCGATGACTTTCGCTTCGGTCATGCGATGAGTTACTGTCGTGGATTCGGGATTGTTTGCAGCCAAAAACGCTCCGCTCTTGGCGTTGGGGCGCATGTGAGCGATGGTCATTGACCATGACCGCCGCTCTCGAGAAGAAACCGGTTCGCTCGCTCCTTGCACCGGAGATCGAGCAGGCGTTTGACGCGCTGGGCGAGCCGGCGTACCGCGCGCGGCAGGTCCTCCGGTGGCTTTATGCCAGGCGGGCGCGCTCGTTCGAGGAGATGACCGATCTGCCCGCTCCGCTGCGCGCAAGGCTCGCCGGCTCCTTCGCATTTGACGAACTGGAAGTCATTCGCAAGACCGGCTCGTGCGACACGACGCAAAAATTTCTGTTCCGCCTCGGCGACGGCAAATTGATCGAATCGGTCCTCATCCCGGCCTCGCCGGCGCTTTATGGCGAGGATTCCGACCGGCGCACGCTTTGTGTCTCGACCCAGGTCGGTTGCGCGTACGGCTGCAAATTTTGCGCCAGCGGCCTGGACGGATGGAGTCGCAACCTGCACGCGGGCGAGATCGTCGAGCAATTGCTCAAGGTCGAGGCGCTGGCCGGGGAGCGCGTGAACAATATCGTCTTCATGGGGATGGGCGAGCCGCTGGCGAATTACGACAACCTGATGCGCGCCATCGCCATCATCAACGCGCCATGGGGTGTACACCTCGGCGCGCGGCACATCACCGTCTCGACCAGCGGGCTTGCGCCGCGCATCCGCGACCTTGCAGGCCAGCGGCTCCAGATTCGCCTCGCCATCTCGCTCCACGGCGCGACCGACGATGTGCGCGACCAGATCATGCCGGTGAATCGCAAATACCCGCTCGCCGTCCTGCTGGAGGCGTGCGCCTGGTACACCCGGCGCAAGAAACAGCACCTGACCTTCGAGTACATCCTCATCGACCGCGTCAACGACACGCCCGAGCAGGCCCGCGCGCTGGCCGGCCACGCCCGCGCCCTGCGGGCCAAGGTGAACCTGATCCCGTACAATACCGTCGAGGGGCTGCCGTGGCGGCGGCCCGACCGCGCGCGGCAAAATGCCTTTTTGGCCATTTTGCGCGGCCAGGAAGTCCCGGCCACCATTCGAATCGAGAAAGGCCACGATATCGACGCCGCCTGCGGACAGTTGCGCCTGAAGACCGAACGGGAAATGGCGCTCGACAAAACTTTTGCACAAATCGAAGAGACGGGTTAACAGTCCGCTGTTTATGGGCAATCACGACGATCAACCCGAGCGCGTGTGGGACGAGTACCAGTGGGAGCGGTTCCTCCAGCAGCAGGATCGCAAGACGGAGCGCTACATGGAATTGCTCGAGAGATACATGGACCACCCCGAGCGCGACCAGATCATCGCCCGGGAGATGGGATGGGGCCACCTGGATGGCGTCGAGGAGGATTGGATCGAGGAGGCGGACGCCCAACTGGCCAGCGAACTGGGACTGGACACGGAGGAGGCCGGGCAGGCCGAGGGCGAGGACGCGGGGATGGGCGATTTCGAGATGCACCCGCTTTACCAGGCTTCGTTCGCGCTCACGGTCTGGATCGATCAATTGTTCGACGAACTGGGCGACCTCCAGAACCACCCCTCGGCGGTGAAGCTGGCCACGCAATCGGCCATCGCGAGCGCCAAGCTGGCCGCGGCCCTGAGCGACGACGACATCGACGAGATCGGCATGACCATTGCGTACCTCAAGCGGGCGCTCAAGGCCGTGAGCAATGCGATGGACGCCGCCGTAGCCCTTCGCAGCGAAATTCCCCTTAGCAAGGACCGCTTTGCAGTCCTCAACAGCCGCCTCTTCCAGATCCGGGACGGCGTCATCACCCTCATGGGCGAGTACCGCACCGAATGGCGGCGGAGATTCGGGACGTAAATCTTTCGAATGAAGCGAGCGGGGCTTCGTCCAACTAAATGCCGTTAGAAGGCAAGCCGTTACCCCGGCCACCCCGGCCCGAGCCGACTGCCGCGCCCAGTGCCGCGCCCACCCCCCCGGGAGAGGCGCAGGGACCGGACGATGGCGACCTGGTCAGGCGCTGCCAGCGGGGGGACACAATTGCCTTCAATGAGCTGGTCACCCGATACCGGGGAAAAGTTTACGCTATGATTTACAATATGGTGCGCAATGAGCAGGACGCATGGGACCTGGCCCAGGACGGCTTCCTGAAGGCCTGGAAGTCCATCGCCCGGTTCCGCGGCCAGTCCTCATTTTACACTTGGCTCTACCGCATCATGATGAATGTCACCATCGATGCCCTGCGCCGCAAACAGCCGGGGGGCGAGGCCGAATTCGACGATACGATCAGCCTCCGCAATATCGACCCCGGTTCCACCACCACCCCGAAGACGGGCGCCCTTCCCGACCAGAAAATCACCGGCGACGAAATCCGCGCGCGGATCGATGCGGCCATCGCCCGCCTGACGCCGGAGCACCGGGCCGTGATCCTGATGCGCGAGATCGAGGGAATGGAATACCAGGAGATCGCCGACGCGCTCGAGTGCTCAATCGGCACGGTGATGTCGCGCCTCTTCTATGCCCGCAAGAAAATGCAATCCATGCTGAGGGATGTGTATGAAGACCTTTGAGGAAAAATTCACCGCCTGGGTCGATGGCCGGCTGGCTGGCGCGGAGCTTGCCGCATTCGAGCGGGAGCTGGAGAGCCATCCCGAGGCGCCCGCGGAAAAGCAGGGCGCCGTGCGGCTCGGCGATCTGCTGCGCGCGAATATTTCCGCCCCGGCGCTGCGGAACGAGGACTTTTTCAATCACGAAATCCTGCGGCAGATTGCCCCTCCGGCGCCTCGGCTGGGGCTGTGGGGCGGCTCATTCTGGAGCATGCCGCGGATGGCGTTCTCCGGCGCTTTCCTGATGTTGCTCGCGGTCGGCCTTTACTTCGCCGCCGTGCCGAATACGCGGCGCGAGGTGCGCCGGAACGAGCAATACGTGCAAAATGTCCTCAACGCGCGCTCGGACGATCCGGCCATTACCGCGACTTCTTTTTACTCGAAGCAGGACGACGTCAACGTCCTCTGGCTGGACGGGCTGAGCTACCTGCCGCGGGATCACAAGCTCAAATAGGCATGCCATTCGTTTCCCTCCTGGCAATTTGTTTCCTGCTCTGTTGCGCGGTCGATGCCGGCGCGACCGATCCGCCGGATGGATCTTCGGCGGTCTGGAGCGGCGTCGTCTTTGCGAGCAACGATCCTCATCCCGCCCAGCCGCCGCCGCGTCTGCGCCCGTTTGCAAACAAGCTGCGGCACATCTTCGGCTATAACCAGTACGAGCTGGTCGGCGAGTCGGCCCAAAGGATCGATCCATCCGAGCGCTGGCTGATGCCGAGCAAGGATTTCAGCCTCACGGTCAGAAGGCTGAACGCGCCGGGGCAGCGTTCTCCGGCCAGGATCGTCCTCTTTGAGAACCGGCGCCGATTGGCGGAATTCGAGGCGCGGCTGAAGCCTGGATCGCCGCTTTTCATCCGCGGGCCGCTTTATGCGAGCGGGCAATTGGTCATCGTACTGTGCGCGGCCGAGCCATCGGAAGTGCCAGCGCCGCGCCCGGCGGTCAATCCGGGGAAGATCACCATCATTCCGGTGGCCAAATTGCATCCCGGGCCGGCGCCGATTGTGCCAATCGCCAAATCGAAGGCGCATCCCGGGCCGCAGACGATCCTGACCGTACCCTCC
Source organism: Chthoniobacteraceae bacterium (assembly GCA_049521415.1). Taxonomy (GTDB): domain Bacteria; phylum Verrucomicrobiota; class Verrucomicrobiia; order Chthoniobacterales; family Chthoniobacteraceae; genus DATAXI01. The sequence goes on along the minus strand of JBEKOV010000065.1, from coordinate 10,609 downwards.
GTCCCGGCCCCCGGCGTGAAACCGGCTCCCGGCGATCCGGATTCCATCCATCCCTGAGCGTCTGGCGGGGGCGTCGCGAATCCGGTCCTATTGCCCGCTGCTTTCGTCCGACTTATTCGACTGCTTTCCGAAGGGCGGGCTTTGTTCGAATGAGCCGGTCTGCGGATTGTAAGTGCGATGCGTCTTTTCGGCGAAATCCGCCTTGGATTCGGGCGGATGATTCTGGCACGCGCCGAGCGCCAGGCAGCCGGCGATGGCGAGCGATGGGATGAGGAGAAGTTTCATAGGTTAATTCTTCGGTCCGTGGTGGCCCCGTTGAGTTATCGCTTCAATATGTAAGACTGGCCCTGTAATCCGCAACGAGATAAAGAAAACTTAGATGCAGTTCGAGTTTTACCGCAGCCGTCCCCATGGGTCCCTTTCATCCCTTCAGTCCTTCAGGTCCCTTCCCCCTGCAAATCGCGTCCACAGATTCGTTTCAGACTGGGAATCGATGACATGAGCGATCCGGCCACGCTTTTCCCCCACGCCCACGCGGCGGTGCTGGCCATTTTCGCCCTGACCTATCTTTGCATCGCGATAGGCCGGGTGCCGGGGCTGAAGCTTGATCGCACGGGCATCGCGCTGCTCGGAGCGATTGCGATCATCGTCTTCTCGCGCCTCCCTATGGACACCATAGTCGGCTTCGTCAATTGGCCGACGATCCTGTTGCTCTTCGCGTTCTTCGTTTTGTCGGCGCAATTGCGAATGGCCGGCTTCTTTGGACTGGTGGCCGCCGCCATTTCCGCGCGGCTGGGTCATCCGGCGCGGTTTCTATTGCTCATCATGTGTGTTGCGGCGGGTCTCTCGGCCCTTCTCAACAACGACATCGTTTGTTTCGTCTTCGCGCCGGTCCTGGCCGGCGCCTTGCTCAAGAGAGGGCTCAATCCCGTTCCGTTTCTCATCGCGCTGGCCGTCGCGAGTAATATCGGCGCGGCGGCGACGTTGATCGGCAATGCGCAGGATATGATGATCGCCCAGGTCGCGGGGCTGAGCTTTGGGCCTTACTTGCTCTGGTGCATCGTGCCGGTCTTGTTCGCCCTCGGAAGCGCCTACGGCATCATCTGGATGATGTCCTGCCACAATCTCGCCGCCCCGGCGGAGTTGCAAACCATTGAGACGTCCGATCCGCGGCCATTCGATCGGGCCCACGCCATCAAGGGATTGGTCATCCTGGCATTGGTGATCGCGCTCTTCTTCACCTCGCTGCCCAAGGAGATTGTTGCGCTGACGGCAGCCGCAATTCATCTGGCCAGCCCGAAATTCCGGACCGCTGATTTATTGCGGCTGGTGGACTGGCAGATCCTGGTGCTCTTCATGGCATTGTTTGTGGTGACCGGCGCGTTTCAAGCCACGGGCTACGGCGCATCCGCCATGCAATGGCTGGCGCACGCCGGGGTGAACCTGCATACGCCGGCGATCCTGGCGGTGGTGACATTGGTGCTCTCGAACCTGATCAACAATTCCGCAGCCGTGATGCTGCTGGTGAAACTGGCCAATGTCACTCATCCACCCGCCGCCTATGTCCTGGCGCTGGCGAACAGCTTCAGCGGAAACCTGATCATTCTCGGCAGCGTCGCGAATATCATCGTGGCTCAGCAGGCGCGCGAGCTGGGCATCAACATTTCATTTCGCGAATTCGCGCGGCTGGGCGTACCGGTGACTCTCGCCGCCATGGCCGGGCTGCTGGCATGGGTCGCAATCGCGGCATAACTTCACAATACGGGCGCGAACAGACGCGCCAGCCGCGATGCGGCCCGAAAATAGGCCGGGCGCGAACGGTAATCGGCTGCGCCGACAGAGCGGCAGGAGGCGAAATCCCGTTCGAGCATCTCCGCGACCTGCCGGTTGAAACCCGGATCCGAAACGATGATGCTGAGCTCGAAGTTCAGGCGCGCGGAGCGGTTGTCGAAATTGGCGGTGCCGACCACCGCCAGCCCATCGTCAACCACTGCCACCTTCTCGTGCAGAAATCCCTTTTCGTATCGATAGACTTTCACACCCGCCGCATCCATTTGTTCCAGATAGGAAAACGAGGCGAGCCAGACGACGAGATGATCGGGACGCAACGGCAGCATGATGCGGACGTCCACGCCGCGAAGCGCCGCGGCTTGCAGCGCGTTGACGATGCCTTCGTCCGGCACAAAGTAAGGGCTCGCGATCCAAAGGCGGGAACGCGCCTCGGCGATCAGTTGATGAAAGTAGATCGTGCAGGTCTCCATCCTCCTCACCGGCCCGGTTTCCAGCGGAAGGATCGGCATGCCTCGGTCCGCGGCCGCTTGCGGCTGCCAATTCATTTCGGGGGTTTCGCGCGTGACCCAATACCAATCCTCGAGCGAGACGGCCTGCACCTCCAGCACGGCGGGTCCCTCGATCCGAATATGGGTGTCGCGCCAATAGCCCAATCGCGGATTCTTCCCAAGATATTCATCGCCGTAGTTATGTCCCCCGACAAAGGCGACGCGCCCATCGACCACGACGATCTTCCGATGATTTCGAAAATTGATCTGGTAACGGTGAGTAAGATAGCCCGTGCCGAAAGGCTCCGCGCGGCATCCGCCGGCGCGCAATTCCTCCACGTAACGCGCGGGAAGCGCGTGACAGCCGATGGCGTCGTAGAGGAGATGCACGCGTACGCCATGGGCCGCGCGGTCCAGTAATGCCGCCTTCAGGCGGCCGCCAAGGTCGTCGTCGCGGATGGTGAAAGTTTGCACGAGCACATATTCCCGCGCCTTCCCGATCGCCTCGAAAATCGCGCCAAAGGTCGCCTCGCCGTCCACGAGCAATTCCGCGCGATTCCCGCGCGTGAAACATCGGGGCGTGAGCCGGTCCAGGGCGTACTCGAGCGGGTTGCGGGCCGCATCGAATGCGACGATATACGGTTCCTGGGCTGTGTGGACGGCGTCGATGCGCTTTTCGTTTTCCGTTCTGGCCTCTTCAATCGCGCGAAGGTACGCGCCGAATTGGGTGCGCCCGAGGATCCAATACATTGGCAGCGCGATGAAGGGAAAGGTGACGAGACCGATGCACCATGCAACCGCCCCCTGCGGCGTGCGCGCGTGCATCAACGCGTCGAACGCGGTCGCGATGGCCACCACCTCGACAAAGATCGCCAGGAAGACCGCGAGACGATCGAAGTATCCGAAGAATTCGGTCATGAAACGCCACGTTATCAGGCCGCGCCGCGAGTACGAAGCTGCAATGGAAGCATTGCGACCCTTCGCCGGGATGACTCAGAGCCCGAACTTCGAGCTTAGGTAAAGCTGCCGCGAAGAATTGCCGAGGGTCGCAATGTAATCGCCGCGGGAAGTGGTCCATGTCTTTGTCCGCGGATTCCAGTAGCTGAGGGCATCGCAAGGGATGGTCACCGTCCGGCTTTCGCCAGGCTGCAATTCAACCCTCGCAAAACCTTTCAATTCGCGCGGGGGCCGCGGCGCCGGCCCGGCGGGCGGCTGCACGTAGACCTGCACCACTTCGGCTCCGGTACGCGCGCCGGTGTTCCTTACCGTTACGGTCGCGCTCAGATTACCGTCGGCGATGGACGTTTTGAAATCGGAGAAATCGAACGTCGTATAACTCAATCCTTCCCCAAAGGGAAACAACGGCGCGATCCCCTTTTCATCGAACCAGCGGTAACCGAGAAATACGCCTTCCTTGTAGTCATTGACGCGGCCGGATTCCGCGGTGGGATAGTCGCCATAGGCGGCGCAGTCCTCCCATCGCTTCTCCCATGAGAATGGCAACTTGCCCGAGGGATTGACATCGCCAAACAGAATCTCGGCCAAGGCCGTTCCGCCCGCCTGGCCCGGATAGAAGGAATCGACAAAGGCGGGGACGTTGTCGATCCAATCGGCAGTCGCGACGCTGCCGCCGGCGTTGAGAATGACAATCAGTCTGGGATTCAGTTTCGCCACGGCGCGGATCAACTCCGGCTGCCCCGGCGGCAATGCGTAATTGCGATCGGCGCCCTCGCCTTCGAAAGCAGGGTCAGGCGGCCCTGGGGAGTCGCTGCTCAGGTGCTTGAAGCCGGCGCAGATTATCGCCGCATCGGCGCTCTTGATCTTGGTCGCGTCCTTGTCAGAGATCGACGGACCGGTCCACGGCACGTATACGATTTCGATGCCAGGTCCCGCGATTTGCGTTAGGCCATCGAGCAGACTGACTGCGTGGAAGGGCGTGACAAACGAGCTGCCTCCGGCGCCGGTCATTGCCGGCTCCGCGTTTGGGCCGAGGACGACCAGTTTCTTCACCTTCGAGCGATCAAGTGGCAGCAGATGGTCGTCATTCTTGAGCAGGACGATGGCTTCCCGCGCCCCTTCGAGCGCGATGGCGGCGCTGCGCGGATCATCTTTCGGAATCGAGCCATCCAGTTGGGGCCGATCGAACCAGCCCATCGAAAATGCCACGCGCAATTGCCGCCGCACCTTGTCGTCGATGGTCGCCTGCGCGACCTTTCCGCCATCGAGCAGCGGCAGGAGCATCGCGGGATTGAAGTGGTCGCCGCTCGGCATTTCCAGGTCCAGGCCGCCATTCGCGATGCCCAGCGTGTTGTAGCAGGACTTCCAATCGGACATGAGCAGGCCGCGGAATCCCAACTCCCCCTTTAGGATCGTGTTATTGAGCCAGCCGTCCTGGGTGGCGTGAATGCCGTTGAGCGGGTTGTACGAATTCATCACGCACCAAACCCCGCCCTTCACGCACATGGCGAAGGGCTTGAGGTATAGCTCGCGCAGCGTGCGCTCATCGACATTCGAGCTGATATGGTGGCGGTCGAATTCCTGCTCGTTGCAAATCAGGTGCTTTGCCGTCGCGGCGACGCCCTGGCTCTGCACGCCCTGGATGTATTCCACCGCCATTGTCCCCGACAGCAGCGGGTCTTCCCCGAAGAACTCGAAATTGCGCCCGTCCATTGGCGCCCGATACAGATTCATGCCGGGCGCGAGCAGAATGTGTACGCCCCGCGCCCGCGCGTCGCGACCGATCGCCGTACCCACGCGTTGAGCCAGATCCACGTCCCACGATGCGGCGAGCGCCAGCCCCCCCGCGTAAGCGGTCGACGGGCCGTAGCACCGCACGCCTTCGGGCCCGTCGCTCATCAGAATCTCAGGAATACCGAGCCGCGGATTCACGCGCAACGACATATAGGTCGACCCGGAGAGCATGGCGATCTTCTCATCGAGCGTAAGCCGGCCCAGAAGGTCTTCGACCCGCGCTTCCACCGGCGCGGCGGGATTTTGATACACCGCTCCGGACTCTGCCGCGGCGGCATCGAGACCGGGTGGAATCAGCATAAATAAAAAAGCGAGGCGCATCAGCGGGCCCGGGATATGGTCGAGTAACATCAACGGCGCAGTCTAGCACGACCTGCCCAATGATGTGGAAGGCTTTCGCCCGGGCGGCGACAGGAGCGAAAATCCGGGCGCTCGCGGTAGTAAACGGGCTCCAGATCGAAGCCTCGTTTGGCGACGGATGTTATGATCGCGCCGCCTAAGTCATAATTAAGTTTATTTGGCGCGATTAACGATTGCTGGGACAGCGGCGGGGATCCGGTAGCTCGAATCCTTGACCCTGAATGGTGCACCCGTGAGGAGTCGAACCTCAAACCTTCTGATCCGTAGTCAGACGCTCTATCCAATTGAGCTACGGGTGCCAGGGAGGGAAGACACTATCCCGGCAGACCCTCGTGTCAAGATGGTTGGTCGCCACTGTGGTGGTTGCCACCCGGTGCGCCCGGCCAAAATCTGCCACCACGAAAAAAAGCCTGTTGACGGATCGCCCAAGTCAGGATTAACTACCACCGGTTTTATGGAAAATATAATAAATATAACAGAGATCCTCGTCGCCGATGATGAACCCGCTGTCGCTCTCGCCATCACCTCGGCACTCCGCTTTTGCGGCTTCGCCTCCACTGCGGTGTCCAACGGCGAGGCGGCCCTCGAAGCCGTCCAGGCCGAACCGGGGCGTTTTGCTCTGATCTTAAGCGACCACAATATGCCGGGCACCGGCGGGCTGACCCTGGTCAAGGGGCTGCGCGCGATCGGTTATCCCGGCAAGATCGTCATTCTCTCCGGCTACCTCAGCGACGATGTGGAGGCGCGGTATCGGGAATTGGAGGTCGATCAGTTGCTGTCAAAGCCATTCAACGTCCACCGCCTGCGCGAAGCGCTGAACCAGGCGCTTAATTCCACGGCCTGCGCCTCGTAGAGAGCGCGTCAGTTTGTGACGATGTGGAGGCTGAGGGAGATGTTGTCGTGTACGAGGTTCCGGCCCAGCTTCTCGTAGAATTTGCCCGAGCCGTAGAGCACGTTCCAGCGGGTGCGGTCGATATCGAAATGCGCCTCGGCGCTCAATTCGCCGCCGGGCAGCGCCTCGATGATCGCGGGGAATCCGAGGCCATCCGTCACGCCCTTGAGCGTGAGCGTGCCATCCACCTCCGCGTTGATGCTGCCCGGTTTCGCATGTGGATTGATGACGACGTGCCGCAGGTGGAATACGGCGGTGGGAAATTGTTTCGTGTCGAAAAAGTCGTCGCTCTTCAAATGCGCGATCAGGATCCCCTTCAGAGAGCTGTTCTCCAGGTCGGTGTCGGCGATTGATTCCATATCGAGCGTGAACTCGCCGGTGGCGGATGAGCAGTCGCCCACGTCGATCCATCCCGACTTCAGCTTGATCGTCCCCGTATGCTGGCTATGGATATTGCGCCCGGTCCAGAGGACGCGGCTCTTTGCGGTATCGACCTCGTGCCGGCCCTCGCGCGGCTGCGGATCGGGGGGCGGCTGCGGCCCGCGTACGACGGGCAGGCCGCCGGCCTCCCAATCCTCGAGGCCGCCGCGATAATTGAGCGCCTCCGCATAGCCGGCGCGCGTCAGTTTCTCCTGTGCGGTCGCGGAGGCGAGCGAATGCCTGCTCGAGCCGTAAACAATAATGGTCCCCTGCGGCGCCGCGGACGCCACCTGGTCGAGGAATGTCACCTCGTACACGCAGCAGTTCTTCGCCCCCGGCAGATGGGCCGCCTCGTAATACTCGGCGGGCGTCACGTCGATGAGCGTGTGCGGGCCGCCTTTATCGAGCAGATCCTTCAATTCGGTGCGAGTGATCATTTTCATTCGTTCGGGAATTGGCTCCTAAGATAATACAGAGTCACCGCGCCGACGATCTTCAGGCTGTCCGGCGACAGCTTGTCGAGCGTATCCGCGGCCGTGTGCCATGGCGGATAATTGAAGTCGATCAGGTCGATCGACGGAATCTCCGCGATGTGATCCAGCGGGACATGATCGTCGTAAATCTCATTGTCGAAAAAGGTGAAGTGCTCCCGCAGGTTCAGCATGTTCGCCGCGTCCAGGATGCCGCGCGTCAAATCCGGCGGTGAATCGGGCGACAGCGTAATATCGAGATTCTTCGGCCCCATCATATCCCACAGGATGCCGAATTTGTACTGGCCCAGGTGCCCGCTGTCGCGCAGCGCGTCGGCGTAGTGGCGGCTGCCGTAGAGACCATCGGTCTCATTGAATTGCACCACCGCCTCCTCGCCATCGAAGAAGACCAGCAGGACGCGGCGCGCCAGGCCCGGGTCCTGCGCCAGCGCGCGCGCCAGCTCGATCAGCGCCCCGGTGCTCGATCCGCCGTCGCTCGCGCCGACGAAACGGATCGTGTCGAACAGCTTCGTGTCGTAATGGGAGCAGACGATCGCATGCTGCGTGGTCGGGTCATTGCCGAACCGGGCCAGCAGATTGCAGAAGTGGACGGTGCCGCGCGGCGTTTGGTCGTCGAATTCCTGCCGCTCGATGTTCCAGCCGGTCGCTTCCATCTGGTCGATGATGTACTGGCGCGCCTTGTCGAGCTGCGCCGATCCCGACGGGCGCGGGCCCATATCCACCAGCGCTTTTACATCGGCGAAGGCGCTGTCGCCATTGTAAACATTCCAGATATTGGGGACTGGCGTGGCATCGGTGCCGGAGTGGCACGCCGCGAGCAGTGTGAAAACGGGGATCGAGGCGAGGCGGAGCCTCTTGCGGAAATTCATAAGCGCCCGGGCTTACTCGGACCCGATCCCGAGCAGGTCCAATATACGCTGCAAATCGTCCTCGCCGTAATATTCGATCTCGATGCGCCCGCGCTTCTCGCCCGGCTGTAGCCGCACGTGGGTGGCCAGGTGCTGCTGGAGCCGGTTCTGCACGTGCAGCATTTGCGGCGGCAGCGCCGGTTGGCGCGAGCCATTGCCCGGCGAGCGCGTGGGCCGCGTCGCGCCCTGGGTCTCGAAGTAATGGGCCACCAGCCGCTCCGTGGCGCGGACGGTCTGGCCCTGGCGCATCACGATCTCCGCGATGTGCAATTGTTCCTCCGGGCTCTTGAGCGAGAGCAGCACCTTCGCGTGGCCCACGGAGATGCGGTCGTGCGCCAGCCAATTCCGCACCTCGGGGTGAAGCTCTAGCAGCCGCATGCAATTGGCCACGGCCGCCCGGCTCTTGCCGACCTTCTGCGCGATGTCCTCCTGGCGCAGGCCGAATTCCTTTGCGAGCCGGGAAAAGGCGAGCGCCTCCTCGATCGGGTTCAGGTCCTCGCGCTGTAGATTCTCGATGAGCGCCAGCTCCAGCACCTCCTGGTCCGAGGCGTCGCGCACGATCACCGGCGCATCCAGCAGGCCCACCTCGCGCGCCGCCCGCCAGCGGCGTTCGCCGGCGATCAGCTCGAATTTATCGAGCCGCTGCCGCACGATCAGCGGCTGGATGATGCCGTGCTCGCGGATGGAATCCACCAGCTCCCGCAGCTTCTCGCCATGGAATTCCGTGCGCGGCTGGAGCGGCGTCGGCGCGATGTCGTCCAGCTTGATCCGCTGCACGTGCTCGCCCAATTCCGGCATCGGCGTCGGCGACGCCACGCGCTGATTGATCAGCGCGCCGAGACCTTTTCCGAGAGCAACCTTTGGCATTGGAAATCCAATCGTATTTGGTAGTGGGCGGATTGCCAATTTTGTTTTTACCCTGCCGGTGTGTGCCCGTGGCTCCCGGAAATAAATTTTCTTGACGACGCCGTCCCACACGCCGCCGCGTTGAACATGGCAATCGACGAGGCGCTGCTGGCGGCAATCGACCGGCCCGTCCTGCGCGTCTATCGGTGGGCGAGGCCGGCCGTTTCCTTCGGATACTTCGAGCGCTGGGAGCCCGTCCGCGCCGCGCATCCGGACCGCGAGCCCGTGCGCCGCTGGACGGGCGGCGGGGTGGTCCTGCACGGGGAGGACTTGACCTATTCGGTTCTCGTCCCGCGCGCCGGCGGCGTGCCTGCGGATTCGTATGCATCCGTCCACGGGGCGCTCTGCGCCGCGCTCTCGGACGCGGGCATACCCGCGTGCGCGGCATCATCTTCGGCGCCAAGGATTTCCCAATCCTGCTTCGAGAATCCGGTGCTTCACGATGTCATGGCGAGCGGCAAAAAAGTCGCCGGCGCCGCGCAACGCCGCACACGCCTCGGCCTCCTTCACCAGGGCAGCATCCAGGGCCAGGACCTCTGCTTGCCCTATGCCTTCGGCGCCGCATTCGCCGCCCACCTTGCCGCCACCGTCCATCTCCACTCCTTTGACGTGACCGCTGCCGCCGCGAAGCTGGCCCGGGAAAAATACGCCGCCGCCGCCTGGCTGGAGATGCGGCCTTAAGCCCATTTCCCCCCCAAAAAAACTTCGGATTTCATTTTTCCCTCCGCATCACATAGGATGGCGCAAATATGAATTCACCCTGGCAGGGCCTGCGCGAGAGCGCGCGGGCCGAATTGAAGCAGCGTGACTATGCCCAGAAGTCCCTGGCCCAGCGCCTCGCCTCCTCCGGCGTCGAGGGGGGAGAACTGGTCGCTGCGGACCGGCGGACGCTCGGCTGGATTCCGGGTGTCGAGGTTTTCCATCGCCGCATTTTTCCCCAGCGACACCGGGGATTTTTCGGCGAATTCGCGCGGCGTGGCGAGGGAGTGCTCGGGCGGATCGGCCTATGGCCGAAGCAATGGGCCACGGCGACCATGTACGCCAATTCCGCGAAGGGATTCCACATTCATCCGCCGTACATTGCCGAGGGCGTCGATGCCGCCCAATGGTTCGCGAAGCTCTACCCGGACGAGTCGGAGAATTTTAAGTTGCGTCCCTATGACCGCGAGCAATGGGACGTAATGTTCTTCGTGCAGGGGACCGTCGAGATGGTCCTGGTGGATGAGCGCGCCGGCATGGAGCGTCGCGTGATGCGGCTGCTCGCCGATGGCGACAACCGCCGCGGCCCGAACAACGTGGGCATCGTCATTCCCGCCGGCGTCGCGCACGCGCTGCGCGCGGAGGGATCGCTCGATGTGATCATGGTATACGGCACGAGCACGAGCTTCGAACCGGCGTTCGAGGGAAGAATCGCCAGCGACATCGAGAACGCCCCGCTGCCGGAGGATTGGGCGAAGTATTTGGGAATCGCGGATTTCTAATAATTAGAGCATTTCAACAAATACTATAGCCGCACGAGGCAAACCAATTGAGGGCGTCGCGGGATGTGACTTTCGCCAGCGCCTGGCTGATTGCGGTGAGCAGATCGGGTAGCGTCCGGGC
>JBEKOV010000064.1:0-19601 GCA_049521415.1 Chthoniobacteraceae bacterium | reverse complement strand
AGAACCTTCGATGACCTCGTCAAGGCAATCGCCCACGCCCTCAACTGCTTCTCAGCCTCCGAATGCCTCCACTTCCTTCATCATGCCCAATATGCTTCAGATTAAATAGAAAATGCTCTAAAACTGCGCGTTGAGAGACATCTGGGTGTAGGCGGCGCCATCTTCGTTGCTGAAATGCACGTCGGAGCGGTGAAAATCGAATTCGCGGTATGGGAGGTAGCCGGCCTCGAGCTCGAGGGTGATGGCCTTTGTGGCCTTCCAGCTCAAGCCGGAGCCGACGCGGACCTCGTCGTATTCGACGATGGCGCCGTTCAAATTGGTCCGTCCGAGGGCGCTGCCGAAATCGCGATCCACGCGGTAGGTGCCGTCATCGACGTCGCCGCCGATATAGAGAGTGAGATTTTTGCTCCAATCGAATTCGAGCCGCGGCGTGGGCAGGATCGCGTCGAGAACCCATTGGTCCCGGATCGCCCACCGGAAACCGACCGCCGGAAAGACCGGAATCTGCCGGTTCAAATCAACCTCCATGCCGACGACCCATTGCAGGTCTTCGCCGGCGATATAGGAGGCGCCGATGTCGAAGGGCACGTTGAAGTCCCGGATGCCGAAGGAGCGTCCGTCGCTGTAAAAGCCGGGGTCGGCCTCGATGCGGACGAGCCACGAACTCAAAAAAGTGAAATCCACGCCGAGCACGGCATTCTCGGCCACGAGGAGATTGGGGATGGGCGCGGCCTGCGAGAAACCGAACGAGTAGCGCTGATAGGAAAGGCCGAAACGGTAGATCGGGCCGCCATTATCCTGCACGCCCATCACCAGCCGGCTGTCGGTGCGATTCTCCGTGACGTTGCCATCGATACCGGAACCGAAATCCGTCCGGGCCGCGCCGATGTATGACGTGTCCGCATCCAACTCCCACGATGTGGTGATATTGCCGGGGGTTGGGCCGCTATCGGCGGTCGAAGTATCCGTGGATGCGGCGGATGTGTCGGCGGCGTCCCCGGCGCGAAGCCGCGGCGCCAGCGCGAGCATCAGGACGGCGGCGGTGAGGAAGCGCGCTTTCACCGGCCCATGTCCTTCTCAAAGAAACCGATGATGCGCTGAATATCCTTCATCATGGCCGCGCCGGAGCCCATGCGGTCGAAGGGGCCGAGATCGCTGAGAGAGAGCGAGGAGATGGTATCCACGCGCCAGACGAGCGTGGCGGGCTTGCCGCCCACTGTCACGGGCCACAACTGGTAAAGGCTCATGAAAACGTAATATCCCCCGCTGCCATAGTACTGGAGATCGAGCATCTGGGCCGAGTCGCCGGTCTGGACGCTGCACGAGGCGCCGAGCGAGAACGCTCCCTCGCCTTCGACATCGAACAATTCCCAGTACGGCGACAAGGACAGCGAGCCGGGGCCGCCGCCGAGTGGCGATTGCTGGATGAGCGGGCGGAATGCGGCGCGAATCCTGGGCTGCTCACCCAGCAGGCGCCTGACTTCATCGGATACGCGGGCGCTGCCCTCGCTGGAGTCGTACGGCGGCTCGCCCCCCAGTCCTTGCGAGAGAAAGGCGCTGGCGCGGTGATATAGGACCTGGCTCCAGAAATCGCGCACCCCGGGCGGGAAGCCGCCGCCGCCGCCGGAGCCCTTGAACGAGGCCGCCTCCGCCTTGCTGAGCTGGAGATCGTCCATATCCGGCAGTTTCCCGGTGGCGGCGGCCAGCTTGCGCGTGGCGGAATTCTCCGGGATGGAGGCGGTGAAATCGGCGAGCGTCGGATGCGTCGAATAATCGCGGTGGAGATAGACCTTGAGCTCGGGATGTCTCGTGGAGTCCCATTCCTTGTGCATCTCGAGCGTCCGCGCCACGGGCGCATGGATGAGGTAGAGAGCCTGGACCGTCAGATCCCTGGCGAAACTGAGCGCCGGACCGCGCGCGGCGAGGACTTTGCCATTGGAAAGGCTCGACGGATCGACCCCGGAAAAGACTGAGTATTTGGCCAGGTCGCCGGGCGTGGACGCCCGGGCGCGCGGAGCCGGCAGGATAGCCAGGGCCACGCATAAGAGGCAGGCGGAAAAGCGGATGGTGCGCATGGCGGGAGGCACGCTACGAAGGCCGGGAGGGGGTTGTCAATGCACCCTGTTTCGCCTCCTTTAATCGGGGCCAAACTTGTCCCGCCCCCTCGCCATTGCATTCCCCTTCAACCCCGTGCGACAGTGAGCGCTTCCTCATGCCGACCCCGATCATCGTCCTGGATCAATTGCGCAAGGTTTTCGGCGCCACCGTGGCAGTGGACGGAGTCTCGATGTCGATCCCCCCGGGCGAAATTTTCGGTTTCCTGGGCGCGAACGGCGCGGGCAAGACGACGACAATGCGAATGCTGTGCGGCCTCACGCACGCCACCGGCGGCAGCGGCACGATCGACGGCAAGGACATCTGGCGCGACCGCTACGATATCCGGCCGAAATTCGGTTACGTGGCGCAAAAGTTCAGTCTCTACCCGGATTTGACGGCGATCGAGAATCTGCGCTTCTTCGGCGGCGCATACCGGGTGCCGCGCGAAGGGATGGAGCAGCGCATCGCGCGGCTGCTGCGCCAGACGGACCTGGAGGGCAAGCGCGCCGCGCGCGCGGGCAGCCTCTCGGGCGGCATGAAGCAACTGCTCGCGGTCGCTTGCGCGCTCATTCACGAGCCGCTGCTCCTCTTCCTGGATGAGCCGACCTCCGGCCTGGACCCGGTCCACCGGCAGCAGATGTGGGATTTGCTCTATGACCTGAGCAGCAAGGGGACGACGATTTTTGTCACCACTCATTATATGGATGAAGCGGAGCGATGCACGGAGGTGGGCTTTCTGGACAATGGCCGGCTGTTGGTGAAGAACTCGCCGCAGGGCCTGAAGGAAAGCTTCGCCGGTCGGCTGCTGGAGCTGGAAGCGGAGCCGGTCATGCCCGCCCTCGCGCTCCTGCGCAATGCGCCGGGTGTGCTGGGCGTATCGCTCCGCAGCGAGCGAGCGCGGATCTACGCCGGCGACGCCGAGGCGCTGTTGCGGCAATGGCAGACGGCGTGGCCATTCCCCGGTGTGAAGCTGCTCGGCCATCGCTGGGTCGAGCCGGATATGGAGGATGTTTTCAAGGCCTACTCGCAGGGATACCACTCGATGCTGCGCGCGACCAAACCGGAGGCCGCGGCCTGTGCTTAGCCTATCCGGCATCCTGAGCGTCGCTTACAAGGAGGCGCTCCACATCCTGCGCGACAAGCGCATCCTGATCCTCGTGATCACTCTGCCGCCTGTGCTGACGCTGATATTTGGCTATGCGTTCGATTCCAGCGCGATCTCCGATGTGCCGGTCTCGTTCGAGGATCGCGACCAAAGCGACGCCAGCCAGGCCTTTTGGAAGAAGATCGAGCAGGACAAAGCCTTCCAATGGCAGGCCCGCCCCGCGCACGGTCCCGATGCGCCCGACCTGGTGCGCGAGCACGTGCAAGGCAGCCTTATCATTCCACGCGGTTGGGGCGCGGGCCTGAAGAATGGCAAACCGATCTCCCTGCAACTCTGGGTCGATGGCAGCGATACGAACACGGGCTCGGAGATCAGCGGTGAGCTGGAGCAGGATCTGGGCGATTTCCAATTGAAATCGCGCCAGGACATGATCGACCAGTTGCCGGTCGAGGTCTTCGACATGGGTGAGAACCTGCCCGACGAAGTGAAGAACGAATTCGGCTCCGCCATGGAGCCGTGGACGCTGAACACGCAGATCCTTTACAATCCCGGCCAGCGCTTCATCGATTACGTAATCCCGGGTATCATCGGGCTGATCCTGCAATTGCTCACCGTGACACTCATGGCCTGCACCGTGGCGCGCGAGCGCGAGTCCGGCACACTCTATCAACTCATGGTCACCTCGCTGCGCCGGACGGAGATCGTGATCGGCAAGGTGCTGCCTTATCTCGCGCTGTCGACCCTGCTGATCGCGATGGCCGTCGCGGTCGCGTATTTCCATTTCGGAACGCATTTCCAGCGGATCGGCGTGCTGAGCCTGATCTGCTTCCTCTTCCTATGCTGCTCGCTCGGTCTGGGCCTGCTCATCTCCGCCTTCTGCCAGACGCAGACGCAGGCGATCCAATTTGCCGTCTTCTACCTGCTCCCGGTCCTGATGCTCTCCGGCGCGTTCGCCCCGCTGGATCAATTGCCGCCCGCAATCCAAATGATCGCGCAGACCTTTCCGCTGACCCATTTCTGCCGCGCCTTCCGGCTCATCAATATGCAAAACGCCGGCCTCGGCTTCATCGCGGGCGACCTGCTCTTCATGTTTCTGGGCGCCGTAGTCTCCTGCGCCGGCGCCGCGTTTCTGTTGCAGCGGATCCAGGAGTGAAGGGCGCGGAATGAACGGGCCGCCCCTTCATTGAATTGTGATGAGGCAGACTGCAAGCAAGCGCCTTATCATTGATTTGGTTTGTGATTTTAACGGCCCACGCGATGCCCCTTCCACCCATAGAATGCCACATAAGCGTAGGCGATCATGGGCACGAGAAATGAAAGCCGAAGTCCCGCGTGATCGGCCATAAATCCTTGAACCGGCGGCAAGATGGCGCCCCCGAGTATAGCCATGACCAACAGCGAGGAAGCCTGGCTCTTATAAATCCCCACACCCTCTATGGCGAGCGAGAAAGTATTCGACCATCCTATGGAAGTAAAAAGCCCGACGCCCAGCACGCACCACATCGCGACTTTGCCTCCAGCCAGGATCGCCGTGGCAAGCAACGCGACCACCGCCAATGCGAAAAGCGCCAAAGTCCGCGCAGCCTGCGAGCGACCAAACTGGAAGAGCAGCCAGCATAAAACCAGCAGCAATCCATAACTGCGCAGTATGGCCGGCCCATCGGCGGCGTACAGCACCACCGCCGCAAGAATTGGAATGCCTGCAAGCAGGAACCGCTTATTGGAGCCGCGCAAGTCGCTTAACTCGACCGCGCCCATGAATCGCCCGATCAGTAATCCGCCCCAATAGACGGAAACATATCTGCTCGCCGTCGCCGTATCGAGCCCCGCGATGGAGGGCTGCTTTAGGAAATTAATGATTGTACTGCCCACGGATACCTCGCCACCGACGTACATAAAGATGGCGAGAATGCCCAAAAGCACGTGCGGGTATTTCAGCGCGCCGGCTCCAAATTCGATCTTCTCTTCTCCAATACGCGGCAGGTGGATGAAATAGAATACGCACGCGAGCAGTACGAATATGATGCAAAACGCCAGATATGGCACCTTGACCGACTGCGCGGCATGCTCCCCCACCCGCGCGAAATATTGAAAGATCAGATAGCCTCCCACAAGCGGCCCGATGGTGGTCCCCACCGAATTGAAGCCCTGCGCGAGATTCAATCGGCTGGACGCGGTGCGCTCCGGGCCCAGGACCGTGACGTAAGGATTCGCGGTAATTTGCAGCATGGCAAACCCGAGACCCATCACAAACAGGCCAACGAGAAACAGAGGATACGAAGTCAGTTGCGCCGCGGGCCAGAAAAGGGCGGCGCCGCCCGCCGAAATCAGCAGGCCGCAGACCACGCCGTTCTTGTATCCAATCCTTGCAATCGGATCGCCGGTACGCGCGGAAATAACGAAGTAGATCAAAGAGCCAACGAAATAGGCCCCGAAAAACGCGAACTGCACCAGCATGGCCTGAAAATAATTCAGCGCGAAGGCTTCCTTGAAGCGCGGAATCAGGATGTCGTTGAAGACGGTCATGAACCCCCAGAGAAAGAAGAGCACCGTCATGATCGCGAACGGGCCGCGATAAGTGCGGCCTTCGCCTGGTGTTGTCGAAGTGGAGGGAGTTTGCGATCCGGCGTTAAATGCAGGCATAAATAAATGTTTGTCAGGGTTCGGAGTCAGTCACTTGAAATTCATGGATCGACCAGTATCCGCCGCTGTCCGATAGATCGACCAAACGGATGAATCTTGCAAGCCGCGGCGTAAATCCATAACGGCGGCTCCGCGGTCGGTGGCGGCCGCAGTCCGATGCAGGCCATCGCCGGATACGTCCAATTGATATTTAGAGGCTATTCGCACCACTTTGCAGGGCATTGTAAACGATTCGCTTTGCCGTAACGGGATCGAATCCCTTCGGATCGCCGTAAGCAAAGGCATCGTAGAGGCCACCGATGCCGAGAAGGACGATCTCGCCCTTGCCCACGGGAATGACGACAGCTCCAAAACCCAGTCCCGGCCCGGGATTTTTTCCGTAGCCGATGACCGCTTCCATGCCGGGGGCGTCCATAACCAAGCCATCGCCCGAAGCGCCAGCCTGATACTGCCAGTCCAACACGCAATCAGAGGGAAGGCCATCGAGAAGCCAATGTTTCCGGCAAAAATACCAATGGCCGATCCAAGGGGTGTCGTCAGCGCCGCTCATGCCGGAAAAGGTCAATATATGCTCGTGATCAAGGACACGGGCCGCCCGCGCGGCGTCCCTCGGGTCGGTTCCCAACAGCACGAGACGGGCGCCGCCACGGACGCGGTCCAGGACGGAATGGATAAGCGTTTTGTAGTCAAAACCGGGGGGATTGACGGGATTCCAGACTTCGCCCGTGGGGCTCTCGTAAGGTCTCTCCCGAAAGACCTCTCTAATGACGCGACCGCTGGCATCGGTAATTCGGATGGCGGCGATCTCCGGCTGGTCGACCGCGATGCGAGGTATGGAAAGACTTAATTTGCCATCGGGACAGGCGACTTGGAATTTCCTCACCAACGCCTTGTTCTTGCCACCGGCTTCAGCGTAGATATCGAGGTTCCTGATGACGGTCCGACCGTTCAGGGCGATATTGAAAAGGCGGCTTGCCCGACGATCAAAATAGGACTCGGCAAAGAAAAGCTCCACCGTGGCCTCTCCGCGGGCCAGCCCTTCATACCAAGTCAGATCACCTTGCTTGGCGACGGCTTCTTCTTCGTACAGGCCGGGGTCGCCGGTGTTTTGCACATTTTGACTGTGCTGGAAATCGGTCACGTCCAAAGTAGACCGCCGAGCGCCCGATGAGTTGAAGACGATGGTATTGACATTATCGGGAGCCGAGGCCAGCGGAACGGCGGAAATCCCGAATTGTCTGTGCAGCGTTGAGATCAGGCTTCCGTTGAAATCAGCGCAGGCAACCGTGCCCTGCAGGGGAGCGGGAGCGGTATTGACCACCAAAAGAGGCTCTGTCCGCTGTAAAGCGGGGAGCGATCCGCCCTCCGGAATCAGGGAGGCCGTCATTGTAACGCTCCCAGCCGCGGGCGGGGTGAACGAGATGTTATCCTTGAGCAGTTCGCCGAAGACTTCGCCGCCGGTCACCTTCACTGGGAACGAAGTGTCATAGAACGGCCTGCCTTTATCCGAGTCCATGGCCGCGGTGAAGCGCAGCGTGAAGCTGCCATGGCGGTTCACCTCGTTGACGATGAAAGCATCGGCGACAGCCGAATCTCTTTTGGCTATGACGTAATGACGGGCGTGCACCACGAGGAGTTCGGGAGCAGTCGCCTGGCGTATAGGCGCCGGGTCGGCCTTCAAATGACGCAGGGCATCGACGAGTCCCGAGTTATTGTCCACCGTCGTCGATTCCCAGCCGGTCAGGGCGATGAAGTCGTTGGCGTCCGCAATGCGGGCGTTTTCGATGATGTGGGCCGCATCGAAATAGTGCCGGGCGCCGACACCGCGGAAAAGGTCCTCCGCGGTGGGAAAGGCGGAGCGGAAACCGTACTTGCCGATAAACGCCTCGTAAGCCGCGAGGCGCGCTTCCGCCGCGGCGCGATCATAGCCGGGGATGTTCTTGTCGCGATACCATTCCACGGTGAGCAGATCGTCGTCGGGAGAATCGGCCGTGCCCAATTCACCCCACATTGAGATGCCGGTCGAATCGTTGGAATACGGATTGAAGTCAGTCGGGCTGTTGTAGAGGCTGTCCTGGTAGACGCCGGTGTCGTACTCGTTGTGGTTGTCATGCCAGCCGGAATCGTGATGAGTGGCGTCGTCACCGTAAAACATCTCGGTCGAGTAAGGACGACCCATGATCTCGCCTTCCGGCCCGTAACCCGACTTGAGCACAACGATCCGGGAAGGATCAAGCTCATGCACTTTGCGCATCAAATAGAACAGGTGGGGATTTCCCAAGTGGGCCCCCGTTTCGTTTTGAAGGGACCACATGATCACCGACGGATGCGAACGGTAGGCCCGGATCATGGCCAGAACCTTGGCCAACTCATATCGATTCCAGAAGTTCGTGGGTTCGCCGCCGGCGCCCGAGGTGTTGATCGGGCCGTCATAGATGTAGGAGTCGTCCGAACTGTCAGGCTGTTCCCATACCCAACCTCCTCCACCGGGTTCGCAGAAACGAAGCAATCCGGCATGATCAAAGCCGTCGAGTACGACCGCCTTCGGGAAGTGGCGGTGGCTTTGCACGCAGTTGAGCCCCAAGGTGTGCACGGCATCGATTTCCCTCTGCACCGCTTCCTTATCGGGGAACATCCCATTGGGAGCCCAATAGCCCCAGGAGATGGCCGATTTGATGAAGAGGCGCCGTCCATTCAAGACCAAACGTGGATTTTGGCCAATTCCCTCCGCATTGAACCAACGGAAACCGAAGTCGGTCGTGCGTTCCGAATGGGAAATGGTCGCGATGCGCGCCTTCGCCTGGTAGAGGACCGGATGGCCAATGTCCCATAGCTCCGCTGTCGGAATCGTAACCTGCCGCGAGACCGTGACGCTCCCATTGGCGGGAAGATTCACGTCCATCCCGCCACTCCACACGCGCCGTCCATCGCGGGAAATCGAAAACGCCAGCGGCCCCTTGTAAGCCGGGCCACTGGATGCAACCTCCGTATTGAGCGTTACCTGGTGCGGATCGGGATTATTGGCCACATAGAGATCATCCACCACGACCGGCCCATGCACAGCCATTGTCACCCCGCCGGAAAGACCTCCGAAGCCCTTTGAAACCGGGAATGAATAAGAGCCCCAGCTTTGAAGTTCATTATCTCCCCAGCTAAAGCTCCCTCCCGGGTTGGTGATGCGAATGGCGAGTTGATTGCGCCCGCCCGGCTCGAGCGCGTCCGTGGCGTCAGCGGAGAACGGCACTTCGGAAACCATATTGTAGGCGACCAAGTGGCCGTTGACGTAAACTTCCGCCCGGAGCCGTGCGCCGGGAAAGGAAAAGATCAGTCGCTCGCCGGGCCGAAGCGCCGGCGGCGTGAAGCTCCTGTACCACCAGGAAACCCCCTTGTATGAGCTGCCGAGATTGACCACCTGTCCCGGGTTCCCTGGATCCGCCGTCGGCAGCGGCGGCTTGCCCCAGTAAATTCCTTCCACTGTCTGGGGCAGCGTGACGGCGATCCCATTCTGGTCGTTTAAGGCTTCCCATCCCCCGGTGGGCGCATTGACGGGCAGCTTCGTTAGATCGACTTCGTCCGGCAGGTAAAGCTTGTCGTTTTTCCATTCCGCATTTTGGTCCAGCCAAAGACGCCATGCATCATCGATGACGACCGAATCGGGAGACCCGGTCCCATTCGGGAGGGATTGGCCGCCGGAGGCCGCTACGGCGGGGGTAAATGAGCCGGCGCCAAGGATGAGGACAAAAAGAAAGTTGGCGAGCGATTGATTCATGGAGACAAAAAGCCAGGGGTGCGAGCGGAGAGATTGCGCGTATCAGCAAGAGGCCCGCGGGCGCCGCGAATTCCGTGCCGTTGCCACTGTCGAGCCCGGTGAACTCAAAAAGAGAGTGAACTCCGACTGTCGAGGATCATTCCCGCTCGTGGAAGCGAAATGAGCCGCAGTCAGGCAATCCCGGAAAGGCAAGATGGCCATGCGGAAGACTCAAGAACTTTCATGAGTGGTCGGGGTTTTGGGGAGAAGAGGGATAGAACATTTTGTCTTTGCAAGATTAGGATTTCTGAGCCAATGGTCAACATGCTTTTTGAAAGGGCTTCGCGGCTTGAGCACGGCCGCCGCCCGGGTGTTTATTTATCCCTTCATCCCGGCTGTTCGCGCAATGTCGGCGTACTTCTCATTGTTTTCGCAACCACGGCCGCGGCTTTATCAACCGCCGCCAGAGCCGCGGCGCGGCCGGACGGCCCGGACAACCCCTGCGCCGCTGTCAACCCGATGGTCGGCACCGTGCCGGAGGGTCACACCTTTCCGGGAGCAACAGTGCCGTTTGGCATGGTCCAGGTCAGCCCGGATACCCGCACTTCCGGCTGGGAAGCCTGCTCCGGCTATGATTACCAGGACTCAACGATCCTCGGTTTCAGCCATACGCACCTGATCGGCACGGGTTGCGGCGATCTCGGCGATATCCTGCTGATGCCCACCGTGGGCGCCGTGGATTTCACGGCGTACCAATCCCGTTTCTCCCACGACCAGGAGAGAGCGGAGCCCGGATATTACAAGGTCTTCCTTCAGGACCCGAAGGTCCAGGTGGAATTGACCGCCACGCCTCGAGTGGGAATACAGCGCTACACATTCCCCGCGACCAGCCGGGCACATGTCATTATCGATCTCGTCCACGGGATCAGCAACAGGCCATTGGAGTCGAGTCTGCAAAGGGAGAGTAATACGGTCATTTCCGGACACCGCAAGACTCACGGCTGGGCGGCCGACCGCGATGTCTGGTTCGTTATCGAATTTTCCCGGCCTTTCAAATCACTCAACCTGCAATGTGACGGGCAATTACCGGGACCCGGGACGACGCAAGTGTCCGGCGCCTTGGTTCGCGGTGATGTCGATTTCGATGCCCAGGCTGGCCAGCCGTTAATCGTCAAGGTGGCCCTATCACCGACAAGCCTCGAGGAAGCGCATAAGAACATGGCTGCCGAGGCGCCCGGATGGGATTTTGACGGCATCCGCTCCGTGGCCGCGAAAGCGTGGAAGAAAGCGCTCTCGGTCATTACCGTGGAAACTCCCGACCCGGCTCTCCGGCAGACCTTTTACACGAATCTCTACCAGTCACTGCAGGCGCCCGTCCTCTTTAGCGATGCGGATGGCACTTACCGCGGCCAGGATCATCGCAACCATGAGTACGCCGGTTTCCAAAAGTACACCGAGTTTTCTCTTTGGGATATTTACAGGGCGGAAGCTCCGCTGCTGACAATTATCCAGCCTCGTCGAGTACCCGATATGGCCGCGTCGATGCTGGCTGATTACCGGGAACTGGGAGCGCATAGCCTGCCCAAGTGGCCTCTGTGGGGGAATGAAACGTGGTGCATGATCGGTTACCACGCTGTTCCGATCCTGGTGGATGCCTATTTCAAGGGCTTGATCCGCCGGGCCGATGTCGCGCCGATATACGACGCAATCCGCGATACCGCGATGCAGGACCGGGACGGACTTGGCGAGTACAAGGAGCTTGGCTACATTCCCATGGGCCATGGAAACCAATCCGTGTCCAGCACCCTCGAGTACGCCATGGACGACGGCTGCATCGCCAAAATGGCCGCGGCTCTCGGACATACGGAGGATGCGGCGCTCTTCGAGAAACGCTCGAATAACTTCCGGAATGTTTACGACGCCTCGACCCATTTCATGCGGGCCAAATCCGCCGATGGACAATGGCGCACTCCGTTCAATCCGCTGCTGTGCACCTTCGACGATTATACCGAGGCGGACGCGTGGCAATACGCATTTGCCGTGCAGCAGGACGTGCCCGCGCTGGTCCAATTGATGGGGGGCGACAAAGCATTCATCCGGCAAATGGATCAGTTATTCGCGACCAATGCGCCGATTCTTCACGCGGTTGGGGATATCAGCGGCCTCATCGGCCAGTATTCCCAGGGAGACGAGCAATGCCATCACGTGGCCTATCTCTATAATTACGCCGGCGCCCCGTGGAAAACGCAGGAGCATGTGCGGGAGATCATACGGACCATGTACACCAACCGGCCTGACGGACAATGCGGCAACGTCGACTGCGGCGAAATGAATGCATGGTACGTGTTAAGCGCGATGGGATTCTTCCCGGTCAATCCGGTGACCGGCGTCTATGTGATCGGAAGCCCCGCGGTCAACCGGGCCATTCTTCATCTCGACCAGGACATCTATCATGGAAAGACCTTCACGGTGGCTGCCAAAAACAATTCCCCGGAAAACATCTACATCCAGAGCGCGCGCCTCAACGGCGCGCCATTGAATCGCTCCTGGATTACCCACTCCGAGATCACGGCGGGCGGCGAACTCGATCTGGTGATGGGTCCCCAGCCAAACAAAGATTGGGCCTCTTCTCCATCCGCGCGGCCGCCCGCCGGATTCCCACCTGGGGAAGGCAAAGCTTTCAGCCAAATGGTCTCCGCCCAGTACACGGCCCATCGTGCGCCAATCGCCCCAGAGTGAAGACATCCCTGCTCACCGCCACCGCTTCCCTCCTGTCCGCCCCAAAATACCAGTCTATATAACCAGCCTTTTGACTTACATGAAACAACCGCGCTTCTCCCTCTCCCAGGCAGGCATTGCCCCGCTGTTTGGTCGCTTCGGCAATCTCATCTCAATGAATTCACTGCCACGGACCAGGCGTCGCTTCGCGACTTTTATCGGGTTGGGCTTTTCCCTGCTTTTCTTCCCGCTCAACTCCCCTCCGGCGTTGGCAAACTCGGAAATTTTCCCGCCTGAACCGGCGGCCCAAAACGCCATCAATTGGAAGGACGGCTACTTTTATATCGATGGGCAGCCCACGTTCCTCACATCGGGGGAAATGCACTACGCCCGCATCCCGCGGGAGCTTTGGCGCGACCGCATCTGGCGCTCCAAGCAGATGGGCTTCAACTGCATGCAGATGTATGTCTTCTGGAACGCCTCCGAGGGCAAGGAAGGCCAGTGGAACTTCACCGATAACCTCGACCTCGACGCCTGGCTCTCGCTCCTCCAGAAGATGGGCATGTATGCGGTGGTCCGCGTGGGGCCCTACTCGTGCGCGGAATGGGAGCACGGTGGTTTCCCGGCCTGGCTGACGGTCAAGCCGGGCATGACCTTGCGCGACAATGACCCGGCTTTCCTGGCCTATGCTGACCCGCACCTCGCCCAGGTGGAAAAAATCGTCGCCAAACACCAGATCAATCACGGCGGCAATGTCCTCATGGTACAACTGGAGAACGAGCACTCGGCCGGCTGGGGCACGGACGATAATGACCCTTATCTCAAACACCTCGTCGATCAGGCCCGCGTAAACGGCCTGGAAATTCCGCTCTTTCTCTCGGGGCTTCACCATGGCGGCGATCCGTCCGGGGAGGGACCTTACCAACCCGGCAGCTCGCCCTGGTACACGACCGAATTCTGGACCGGCTGGATCGGACGCTACGGCGATATGGACCCCGGCATGCTGGACGAGAAGATTCGCGGCACCTGGAAGATCATCGCCTTCGGCGGAGCCGGCTATGATTATTACATGGTCCACGGCGGCACTAACTTCGGATACTCAGGGGACAGCTTTCAAACCACCTACGACTACTCCGCGCCGATCGGTGAAACCGGGCAATTCCACAACTTCTACTATCCGGCGCGCCGCGCGGCCTATTTCGCCCAAAGCTTCTCCTCGCTCCTCACCGGCAGCCACGATGATCCCGCCTTGGCCAGGAGCGATCTCCCTGGGCTTCGCGTAACTACCCGCACAAATCCCACCCTCGGCAGCATCGTCTTCATCGACAATTTTCAAAAGAAGGTGGACGTCCAAAATCTCCCCGAAATTTCGCCGGTAGCCTCCGCGTACCAGGCGCCCGCCGCGGATAAGAGCGGCGTCGTCTCGACGCGCATCAGTGTCGGAGGCGTCACTCTTCCTCACAACGGCAGCCTGAAGGTCAATCCCCACGAGCCCTGCACGGTGCTCGTCAACATTCCCTGGACGAGCAACGCCACCTTCGAGTCGGTGTGCAGCAACGTCATTATGCGCACGACCCTTGGCGGCGTGGACTACTGGGTCTGCTACGGCGCCGCGGGCGATACCGGGGAGGTCACCCTCAAACGCAAAGCCGGCGGGCCCCCCTCCGCGCAGGTCGATTTCACCTACCCCGCGGATGACTCGGTAAAGGAAGTCGACTTCAATTCCGGCGACGGGCGCCACGCCAAATTCCTGGTGATGAACACCGGCCTCACGAACAAGACCTGGCTGGCTCACGGCAAGCTTTACGTCGGTCCCTCCTTCGTCCTCGAAGACAGCGGCATGGAATTTCCGCCTGAAGGAGGAACGGCCACTATCTATTCCGGCGGGCGCAAATCCGAAGTCTCCCAGCCCGCGATTTCCGTCCCGCCTTTGCCCCAGCTTCCAAGCTGGTCATGGCGCGACGCCGCCCCGGAGCGGTTTCCCGATTTTAGCACCGCCGGCTGGGCCCAATCCAGCGGGCCGCAGCCCATGCCAGCTTACGACAGCTTTCAAAATCGCTACGGCTGGTATCGCACCACCCTCCACAGCGACTCCGCCGGCCCCGTCTCTCTCCATTTCTCCGGCCAATCGGGAGCTTTCGCCGTCTTCCTCAATGGTCAGCCCGCGTCGTTCGATCACCTCGATGTCAAAGCCGGCGATAACACACTGGCCATTCTTGGGAAGATCGACCCCCGGCCGAAGCTATTTAACTTCACAGGCGCCATAGGAACGCAAGCGTACCGGGGCCTTTGGGGCCAGGTCTCCGCCAATGGGGCGCCCTCTCCCCTCAGCCAGGCAACATGGCGTTTTCACGGCGGCCTGGATGACCTGGACGAAACCGCCATCATCGGGCGCGTGACCGATTGGAGCCAGTTCCTCGCCCACTCGCCGTGGCAGGCCGGGGACCCGGGCGCCGCAAATCTGCCCACCTTCTGGAAATCGAAATTTACTTACAACCATGCTGCCGGGATGCGCGAAACCATCGGCCTGACCACCGACGGACTTAGAGCGGGGCATGTCTGGCTCAATGGCCATAACCTTGGCGAATGCCCGGAAAACGAGCCGTTGTACATGCCCGAGTGCTGGCTCAAGGATGGGACCAACGACCTTGTGATCTTTGACCTTTACGGCAGCAAACCGAACCAGGTGCGTCTCACCCGCTACCAGGCTTTCTCCGTCGCCTCCTCGCGGTAAACAGGAGCTCCGCCCAGTCGTAAGACATCTAAGGCCGCTCGGACCCAGCGTTGGGGGCGGCTGAAGCCGATTGATCCCCCGAGACGATAGTGGGTGTAACCAAGATCAGGACAACTTCACGGATGGGGTCCGCGGCAGGCTCTGCGGCATTTGAATGCGCCCCGAAGCGGTTGCTCCAGTTCGATTGGCGGTCGGACCTGACGCCCCCAAGTATTGCGGTTTGGTGCGGTTGAATACTGATTTGGGTTCTCCCCTGAGAGATCGAAAATATAGGCCGCAAAAATGAACCCGATTGAGCATCCGCTTTCTGAGAAACCCATTTTGAGCCGTTCTTCTCGTACACGAATCCAAGAAAATCCGTAATCTCAGGGTCTAGTTTGAGGTTTACTGTCCCATCCTTCTCCAGGTTGGGCTGCAAATCCAGGGACACACCAACGTTCTTCGTGACAAATTTCAACGGTACCCAGCGGCTGGCAGGGTAGATGGCGCCGTCACCGCGCTTCCATTCGCTGGGATAGTTAAACTCCTCACACACCTCAATCTTGGCGCGCTGCCCAGCGCGCGTAGTGACAGTCGGCGAAGACAACAAATCGACCCCTCTTTCGCCCTCAAGGGCACGCAGGATTCTGAGCACTCGGTCCTCCGATTCGAAGAACGGAAGAAGATCAAGCGGCTGCGAAGTCTCCCAAGCGCCATCCTTGAATTGCCATTGGCTCGCTCCGAGGGCGTTCAATTCAGTCTCAGTGGTGGCGCCGGCTTGTCTTCCGCTGCTGGTGTCACGAGTTGAGTCCGCGGCGGCAAAGCCGCCCTCCCGGGCGATCCTCTGGAATTCCGGATTTTCCGCGCATAACTCTTTCCATGTGGACTCTTCGATACTCACAAACTTTGTCTCAATCTTGATTTGGGCGCCTCCAGTTCCAGTGGCGGTAGCAAGATTGACGGTTGCCTTTTCGGCAGGTGGGGTCGGAATTGGCGTTTGCCCGACGGTGGTGTGGCTGGTGGTGATGGCCGCCAGAGCGGCAACCATAAAAATAGTCCCGATCAGGCCGGGCCAGGCGCGTGCGGTCCTGAATTTGCCGATCCCGCCGATGCGCGCGCGGAGGGCGCGGCGACCGGACGCCATCGCCACGGCAGCCGGCCACGCGTCGGGCCGAGCGCGGAGCAACCCCACGGTCTTTAGAAGCGTCGCGCCGTAGGCTGTGGACGCGCCGTTGCGGCTGAGCACCCACGCGTCGCAGGCCATCTCGCGGTCGAAGCGCGCGGCACGGGCCGCCAGCCAGACGATGGGATTGAACCAGTGAAGGCATTGCGCGACGGCGAAGAGCCATTGGATCGCAAGGTCACCACGCCGGGCGTGGCCGATCTCGTGCAAAAGAATGCCCGTCAACTCGTCGTCCGTGAATTTCGCCGGCCACGATTGCGGCATCCAGATTTGCGGACGAAGTACTCCGGCGAGCGTCGGCACATTGACCGCGCCGGTTACCCTGAGTTCGACGTCGCGCCTCCATTTGAGAGGGATGGCGGAAAAGAGAGACAATAAGTGCGGGTTGGCCACCGGCTGCGTCGTTACGGCAAGCACCCGTATCTGACGCCAGCGCCACACAAGGTGGATCAGAGCAAAGGCGGAGCCGCAAAGCCACACGATGAGCGGGACATTCAGCGGAGGTGCAATAGCTGAAGAACTGCCGGGGAATGGTGAGGCCGCAACTTGGGGCGAGTTGGTTATCGCGTTGGGTTTGGCGGGCGCACCCGCCGTGATCTTCCAGGCTGGGGCGGATTTCTCGATCAGCGCGGTTTGCCTGGGGTGGTAGCCCATCAGGCCAAAGCGGGTTTCCAGCGGCCAGGGCAGCAGCAGTCGGATAAGGAGCGCCACCCAGAGCGCGCAAAGCCACTCGCTGCCTATTGCCCGGCGCAACAATGGTCGGAGCGGAAGAAACAAAGCGACGAGGAGGGACACGAACAAGCTCGTGACGATCACGTCCCGACACGAGAGACCGATCGTGGTCACTATTTGCGTCCTTTCCTCGATCGTTGTTGAAGCGTCGCCTGAAGTTGCGCGACCTCCTCGTCAGTGAGATCGGCTTTCTCGCAAAAATGGGCCAGGAGCGAGCCGGACGCGCCGCGGAAGACGCGCTGCAGGAACGATTCACTCTCCCGCCGCACGCATTGCCGTCGGCTGATCTTCGGACTGTAAAGATTCGTTTTTCCCTCGCGCCGGATTGCCAAAACACCTTTCTCGGCGAGGCGGGTAAGGAATGTATTTACTGTTTTCTGATGCCAGCCGGTCCGCCTGGAGAGGGCTTCGTACACCTCGGGAGCGGTCGCGGACCCGCGATCCCAGACGATATTAAGGACCTCCCATTCGGCGGCGGAGATTTTAGGAATTGCGGCCATGTTTCTTACAAATGTAGTCTCTGTTTCCTACATTTGTAAGGAATGATCAACTCCTATTTTCAGGTAATCGGCGGCTGACTGATTCCAATCCCGCCGACAGCTTCAGCGAGGGGCGGGACAGGCCCTACTTCTTCTGGGGCTCGAGCGCGGGAGAATCGCGGATGACGAGGCCCTGGACGTCGGGGGCGAAGACAGCCCCGGGAACACCTTGCGCGAGCTGAGCCTGAAGATTGTCAATGTCCAGTCCTTCCACGTCGGTAAATGAGGCGGCAGGCCGCGATTCATTCGAGGTAAAACTGAAATGGATATTCGCCAGATCCAGGTCGCGGACGTGCCGGGCAAAGATTCCGTAGGCGGGCATCGTGCCGAGGCCGTCCGGCTCGGGATAACCGGTGCCGAGTTCCTGCGGGTGCAGCGCGGCGTCGGCCTGGGTGCCCCCGCCTTTGCTGATGAGGCGAATATTTTCCAGGCGCACGCCGACGATCGGCTGTTCGGGCAGGCCCATGACCTGGATGCCGCTCATTCTGCCCACGCCCTCGGCGACGACATTGGAGATCAGGATATTGCCGGCGCTGCTTTGCGTAGTGAGGTTCGGCGTGCGGTCGCGCTTGCCGGTCGTGATGTAAATGGCGTAACTGGGCACATCGAACATGGCGATGTTACTGATGGTGATGTCGTCCATGACACCGCCATCCACTTCCTCCAGGGCGAGACCGCGGCAATGGCGGAAGGTGCAGTTCGAGACCGTGCAATTACGAAAGCCGCCGCTTGATTCGGTGCCGAACTTGATACGGCCATTCCCGTTTTCCCTCGGCTTCATGGTGCCGTCGAGCAATGTGCCCACGGCAAAACCCGAGACCTGGCAATTGGTGATCGTGAGATTCTCCGTCAGGCGCGGCTTGCCCAGCGCGTAAGTGCTCTTGGGACAGATGCCGTCGTCGTTCGGAGAATTGACCAGGCAATTGGAAACTGTCGTATTGCGGCAGCAATCGATATCCATGCCGTCGCGATTGGTATCGATGGTGACGTGGTCAATCGCCATGTTGTCGCAGCCGGTGACGAGAATGGCAAAATGTCCGCCGCGAAGAATCGTGACGTCGCGAATGAGGACGTTGCGGCAAAGCTTGAGGCAGATGGCCTTGTTGCCAATGCGCAGGGCATCCGGCGCGGGAGGGCTGGCCGGCGGGTTCGATGAAAATCCGTCGATGTCATCGAGCGGCCCATCATCTGTCACGAGGCCGCCGCCTTTGATCATGCCGTGCCCGCTAATGGTAACATTCGTCAGGTTCTCGCCCCAGATGAGGCTGTTGTGGAAGAAGGTGTGGCCGCCATCCTGATAAGCCTTTCCCTCAAAGGGCTCGGTCGGGTCGTAAACATGCATGGCTTGCGGCGCGCCGAGGATGATCGCCCCCGCGTCGATCATCAGATCGATGTTGCTCTTGAGATGGATCGAGCCGCTCAAATAGGTGCCGGCGGGAAGGATCACGGTGCCGCCGCCCGCCTTGGCCGCGGCGTCGATCGCGCTGTTGATCGCGGGGCTGTCGAGAGTTTTGCCGTCGCCGGCGGCGCCGAAGCTGCGCACGTTGAAGTAACCCGCCGGCTCCGCGGCATTGGCGGCGACGCAAAGAAGCGAGGTGAGGACGAAGAATATTGCGCGGTGAAGCGACTTTCGGGGATATGAAGTCATCGGGAGGAAGTGTGCGTTATGCGCAGGGAATCAAAGGGAGTCAAGGCGCGCCATCCTTCCATGCACGTCCCGCCCTTGATATACATGAGGGCGAATGCCGGCGAACCGGAGCGGAATGCGCCGGTACCGGGATAGATTGAGTTCGGCCCCGCCGAAACTCAGGCTTCCATTATCGGTTGCGCGATGCGCGCTCCGATTCCCACTCTCTCGCGATCCCTTGCCTCCCGCTTGGCCTCCGCGGCGCGCGTGATGATCGCCCCCATCCGGTCGTGAAATGCCGCTTCGCTGAATTGCTCCGCATTCGCCCGAATCCGCACGGGATTCCATCGAGTGGCCTCCGAAGCGCGGATCGCATCGGCAAGCATGGTACGCGTTTCATCGAAGAACCACCCGGTCTCTCCCTCGATGACCGTCTCAATCGCGCCGCCCCCCTTGAACGCCAGCACCGGCTTGCCGCAGGCCTGAATCTCGACTG
>JBEKOV010000063.1:0-19718 GCA_049521415.1 Chthoniobacteraceae bacterium | reverse complement strand
TTTCCCTTCGTGCCATGTTTGGCCGATACTGTCCATTCTCTCCTCCGTCCTGCGCTGGTGATTAGCGTTTCGGCTCAAACATTGCCGCATCCAGGCAGGACCAGAGATGCGCCAGCCATCCCAGCAGGATGACCCACAGCAGCCCCGCAAGGCAAAATTGCATAAGTGCCGCGAATGGCCGGCCCTGGAGCAATTGCCCCAGTCCCGGCACAAAAAAACTGCACAGCGCCGCGATGACGTTTCCGGCTGATCCTTGTCCTGTCATACACCCGGAATTAATACTACGCGACCACAGCAATCAAGACGCGAAACTCCGGAGTCCGCCGGGTCGGTCCCCGCATCGGCGCCGTGCAAGGCAAATGTACCGGCGCGATATTGACGTAATTGTAACTCGCCTCTCCGCCGCCCGCTGATCCTACTCCTTCTCCAGCAGGAACACCTTCGATGACTTCCGTTCCAGGGTCGATTCCAGCTTCAGCATCGCCTGGTAATCGTTCGGATTGATCACGGCGGGCGAGGTCTCGAAGTTATCGGTCAGCACGATCTTGCCGTCCGATCCGGCGGAGGTCACGCGCACCTTTCCGCCCCCGGCGGGAGCGTTCAGGCTTTCGGTCGCGGGCGCGATCAGCACGTCGCGGAATCCAAGCGGCAGATCGATCTCCGTGCGCACACTCGATGTCCCCTCGTGCGAAAGCATCAGCGGCAGGCTGCGCTGGTCGCCTCCCGGCAATTGCACCAGCGTTGGCGTGAATGGCAGGTCAAAGTACAGATATTTTCCGTCCACCACCGCGTAGTTATCCAGTTCCACCGTGAACTTCTCGGTCCCCGGATAAGTATCGAATTGCTCGGTCAAATCACTGACGGGCCGCGCCCCCTGGTCGATATCGGAAACCGCCTCCTGATAGTAACGATTCTTCTCCTCCGGACGCAATTCGGAAAAGAACCGGTTTCTATTGTTATACTCGTTGCCGAAGAAATGCTTCGTCACCCCGATGCGCGCATTCCCGTCGTTCGCGAAAGAGAGCGTATAATCGGTCTCGATCCTGTCCTGGCAATCCTTCGCCGGTTCGATGACCTCGCTCGCCCCGCTCGATAGATTGATCGCCAGCCTGTCCTCATGCCCCGCGGACCCGAGTTTCGCATATTGGTCCGTATCGTTGAGATAATAAGCATCCCCGTCCACGACCACCTTCACCAGCGGCGCGGTGAAGCTATCTGGCAGCGGAATCTTGCTCGTTGTCCCGCGGATCGCATCCATCGGCGGCAGGTCCGATGCCAGCACAAACTCCGGCTTGAATCCCGCGGCCGAAAGCATCGCGTGAAGCAGGATCGCGCGGTCAGCCGCGTGCCCGTAACCATCGGTCAGCGTGGTATCCGCGGCGGATAATTCACTGAGCGGCAGGTCCGTAAACGATGGCCCCGCCTCACGGATCGACTTCGCCACATAATCCCGGATTGCCGTCAGTGTCTCCAACTTATCCCCGCTCTTGCTTGCAATCTGTTGCACGAGCGCGGCGACCTTTGCGCGTGAGCGCGACCGATCCTCGAGCGTATTGTTCAAGTCCTTCAGATAGGCATTGAAATCCCCCACATAGTAAGTCACCCCAGGCTTGTAAACCCAGTCCGGCGGCGTGTCCGTTTCCGCGGGCAGCGCATTGATTTTCCGGGCGGACCACACATAGCTCTGGCTCCCATCGTTGCCGGTTGAGGCAACGCCCTTCAGCGGCGCCGATCCGGTAACCAATTTCTGTACCTTCAATCCCGCCGGCGCCGTCAGCCGAAACGTCTTCTGCTGCAGGTCGTCCCCCAATTGAAACGGCTCGAATCCCCCGATGTACGGCATGTCCTTCATCGTGATCTCGAATTCCACCTCGATGGTCGAGCCAAGGTCCACGCCCGGCAGGTTCGCCACCAATATCTTCCCGCCTGTGTATCTCTTGGCCGAGGCGTTCCATCCGGCGTCCATGACATTGATTTCCCCCTTTGATATCTCCTGCCGCTCGCCCGTCCTGGAAATTACCGTCCCTCGAATCAACTTCGCATCCTCGCACGCCGGATCGTAATCCAGCTTGATCTCCGCCTCGTCGATCTTCCCCGCGAAGGTAAGTATCTTCTTGGTAAATTTCACCCGGTACACCGCGCTGTGCGCCCCCGTCACGTCCAGTTCCTTCCGGCTATCCAGCACGATCGCGTTCGATTCCACCGGCTGCGCCGCGGGCGGATCAGCCGCCAGCTCCGGTCCGGACGGTTGATTCGGCACGCTCAGCACCAGCGCCTTTCTCGCGTCATACTCCATGTCCTTCAACGTTTGCTTGAGTTCCGGGTATTGCCGCGGCGCTATCTCCACCACCTTCAGCTTCAGTACGCGCGAGCAATTGATCGTCCCGCTCTGCTGGCTGAAATCCTGGTGGTAACCAAGCACCGAATCCTCCACCGGCTTGCAGATCGGGATCGATTCCAGATTTCCAAAGCCGTCCTCCAACTTCAGCGATACCTGCTCATCCAGCCCGCACGCCACGCGCGTTTGCAGCGGGTATTTGCGCTTATCCAGCCCGGTCCCATCCAGGACGTGATTGATCACGCCCATTCCGTCGCCCAGCCACGGCACGCTTACCACGCACTTGCCGTGGCCGTTCGCCGTCACGCCATCGACCGTGAATTCCAGTTGCGCCCCGATCTCCTTCGACACATCCAGCATGTTCTCCGGCGTGATCTTCAGCGAGGTAAGACTCGCCCCCGGCAACTCCTTCTTAAGGTGTTGCTCAAAGTACCGCCGGATATCGTCCGCCTTCATCTCGGAGAACGCGTTCCGGTAGATATCGTCATTCGCCCCATCGAACCAAATTTGCGTCTTCCCATCCATGTGGCCCGCCGCCGTCAATACCCCCGTGGTCCTGATCCGCAGCATATTATCCTCCGGCGGCGCATAGCTGCTCGTCCGCAGTGTTTCCCCCTCGGGCCGGCAGACCAGGTAACTCTGGTTCCCGTCATACCACGGCTGCAAATCGCGCGCATGCTCATCCGTCGGATCCAGCAGCGTGTATTGGCCCTTCGACGTTTCCACCCCGACGATCGCATGATTGAAATCCGCGTCCGGTATATCCGCGTCCTTCTTTGATCCCACATTGACCAGGACCGGGTACGCCTTCAGCCCTGCCGTCCGCAGCATCTCCACCAGCAGCGCCGCCTTGTCGCGGCACACGCCGTATTGCTTCGCGAAAGTCATGCTCACATCGTGCGGCTCGAACCCCGGCCGGTCCTTCTCCGGTGTCAGCCCCATGTACCGGATCTTCTGCGAGACGTAATAAAACAGCGCCTTCATCTTATTCATGTCCGTCTGCGCGTTCACGGTCAGGTCCGCCACGGTCTTCTTCAGTTCCGGCGATGTCGCCTCCAGGTGCGGCTGGCTCAATGCCCAATACCACTTCGACACATCCTCCCAGCTTGGCGTCGTGCTCACCAGCACCCGCTGCAGCACATTCTCATACGGCGGCATCGACGGCTCATCATACATGCGCGGCACGTTCGCCACTTCCCAATGGTACAGCAGCGTGCCGTCGCCCTCCTTCGCGGTCGTGTACTTCATCGTGCCGGGAATCTCATCCCGCACCACGATCCTCTGCAGCGGCTTCACCGCGGGTGCATACACATCGTAAGTCGTGTGCAGGATAAAGCCGCTCCCCTCGAACGTATTCAAATCCGAAAACTCTCCCGGCATGATCGACCGCATCGTGGTGTAATGGACCACCCAGTGCAGCACGTCGCCGATCTCCAGGTCGGCAATGTTCACCTGCAACACCTTCGCGTTCGGGTCGTAGATATTCTCGTCCATCTGCCCGTTGTCGATCGCCACCGTCGAATTCGCCGCCACGTCCACCGGCAGCACCTTCCCGTCCGGCTTGATCACCTCCAGCCTCGCGATAGCCACGTTGAAATACGGCAGCAGAAACCCGAGCGAGAGCGTCCGCCGGTCCCGTTTCCCCTTTTCCGTCAGCACCTTGATATAAGCCTCGTCCTGGTTCCCTCCCGTTCCATCCGGGTGATAATCCTGCACCATCTTTTCATCGACCGTCGCCTCGTCGCAATTCGGGTATTTTGTCGCCGTTATGTCCGCCGCCGCCGCCAGCGTCTTCTTCGCATCCACCAGGCTCCACTGGCTGCCCGTATACGACTCCGCCGCGAGCGCCGGCAGCGATCCGATCAAAGGAATGAGGACAAGGAGGAGAAGGCGGGTGGCGGGATGCTTCATTTTTGGTACGGGAAGGAGGATTGTAGCACAAAATCAGAAATTTGCCCGCGTCGGCGCAGGTGAAGGCAGGGTACCACACTTCGACATGGGCCGCTGCGGTCCCGTTCAAGTCCGGGTGCAGGTTTTAAGCCGTTAAGGACGCAAATCGAACCTTGACATTCCCTCTGGCATATCAGAAATTTCAGTTGCAACAGAAAGAAACGAAATGGCCCTCCCTCCAGTCCAGCAAAAGTTCATCCTCCATTGGGGCGAAATGGGCACTCGCTGGGGCATCAATCGCACTGTCGCCCAGGTCCACGCTCTCCTCTACATCTCCTCCAAGCCCCTCACGGCCGATGAAATCGTAGAGGCCCTTTCCGTCGCCCGCTCGAACGTCAGCACCAGCCTCAAGGAATTGCAGGGCTGGGGCATCGTCCGCGTCGTCCATGTGCTCGGCGATCGCCGCGATCATTTCGAGTCCCTGCACGATGTCTCGGAAATGTTTCGCATCATCGCAGAGGAGCGCAAACGCCGTGAGATCGATCCCACCCTTACCCTCCTCCGCGAGTGCGTTGCCGACGCCGGCAAATCCAAATCCGCCGCCGATCCGACGACCCGTGAGCGCCTCGATGAGTTGCTGCATTTTTTCGAGACGATGAATGGCTGGTACACCCAAATGTCCAAAATGCCGACCGGCGCTCTGCTGAAGGCCGTGAAGCTCGGTGATAATGTATTCCGATTGCTCGGGGGAGGAATGCGATGAAAAATGTTTGCCCACGTATTTCTGCCATTTCAGAAATAACTGACACAAACAGAGGCATCCTCTTTTTCGATGCCCAGTGCCCCTCCTGCTCCTCTCTCGCCGCTCGCTTCGCGCCGTCCCTCCGCCGTCATGGCTTCGACATCGCCCCACTCCAAAGCCCCGACGCTTCGCAGCGTCTCCATATCGATCCCGCCCATCTCCTGACCGAGATGCGCCTCCTCACCCCCGACGGCTCCATCCTCGGCGGCGCGGATGTCCTCGTCCACCTCGGTCGCTTGATCTGGTGGGCCGCGCCCATCCGTCTCATCGCCCTCCTTCCTGGCGGCCTCACCTTCCTTCGCCGCTGCTATCGCCGCATCGCCGCCAGCCGCTATTGCGCCGCCGGCTCATGCGCTGCCCGTCCAACGCGCACCAGTTGGCCCCGGCTCCTCCCCGTGCTGGCGGCCGCGATCCACGGATGGGCCGCATTCATCCTCAATCATTCCATCAATCCATGAATCCAAACGACAAGATCATCCTCGCCGGCGGCAGCGGCTTCCTCGGGCGCGCCCTCGCCTCGGCCCTGACCGCTCGCGGCTGCTCCGTCGTCATCCTCACCCGTACCCTGCGCCCGCGCGCGGATGGCGCGATCACCGAGCTCCAATGGGACGGCAAATCCCCCGGCCCCTGGGCCGCTGCCCTCGATGGCGCCGCAGCCGTCGTCAATCTCACTGGTCGCAGCGTCAATTGCCGCTACACCCCCGCCAATCGCCGCGAGATCGTCGAGTCCCGTGTCGATTCCATCCGCGCACTGGCCGCCGCCATCGCCCAGTGCAAGACCCGGCCCAAAGTCTGGGTCCAGGCCAGCTCCCTCGCCATTTACGGCAATGCCGGCGACCGCTGGTGCGATGAGACCGCCCCGCCCGGCGACGATTTCCCCTCCGAGACCTGCCGCCTCTGGGAGCAAGCATTCGATTCCATCACCCTCCCCGCCACCCGCAAGGTCGTCATCCGCATCAGCTTCGCCTTGGGCCCGGATGGCGGCGCCCTTCGCACACTTGCCACGATCACGCGCCTCTTTCTCGGCGGCGCTGTCGGCTCAGGGCGCCAATACATCAGTTGGATTCACAATACCGACCTCGTCCGCATGTTTGAGTGGGCCATCGAGCGCGACGACATCGCCGGCCCCTTCAATGCCACCGGCCCCAATCCGGTCACCAACACCCAATTCATGCGTGAATTGCGCCGTGCCCTGGGCCGTCCATGGAGCCCGCCCGTGCCCGCGTGGCTCGCCCGCATCGGCGCATGGGCCATGGGCACCGAGGCCTCGCTCGCACTCACCGGCAGGCGTGGTGTGCCCCGCCGTTTCACGGAACTCGGCTTCCAGTTCCAATTCCCCGGCCTGCGCCCCGCGATCGAGAGCCTGTTTCGGACATGAATACAACCCGCGACGCATCGACCGACGAACTCAGCCGGCTCGCCCGCGCGCGCATCGGACGCCCGCTCTTCTGCGCCGATTGGCTCGATGTCTTCTTCCTCTATTACGAAGTCGATCCCTCCGCGCTCCAGCCCCTCGTCCCGTTCCCACTCCATCTCCGCGATGGCGCCGCATACCTCAGCCTGGTCTCCTTCACTCTCCGCCGCATGCGCCCACCCTTCACCGGACCAGCCGCGCGCATCGGCGAATGGCTCCTTCGCCCCGTTTCAAATCATCGCTTCCTCAATGCCCGCACCTACGTCCGCGCCGGCGGCGAAACCGGCATCTATTTCCTCGCCGAGTGGCTTTCCACACGCTTTCCCGTTCCCCTTGGCCGCCCCCTCTTCGGCCTCCCGTATCATTTCGCGAAATTCCAATTCCATAATGATAGCCCGCACCTCAACGCGACAATCTCAGCCCGGCGCGAACGCCTGAGCTTCGAGGCCCGCATCGACTTAAACGATCCCGCTCCGTGCCCCGCCGGTTCCCTCGATGAATTCCTCCTCGAGCGCTACACCGCCTTCACCTATTGGCGCGGTCTCCGCCGCCTCTTCCGCGTCTGGCACCCTCCGTGGCCCGCCTCCCCCGTGGCTATCGAGGTCAATGACGCAAGTCTGCTCCGTGGCACCGGCGATTGGTTCCGACACGCAACCCTTATCGCCGCCCACCATTCCCCCGGCGTCAACGGCGTCATGATGGGCTCTCCAAATTTCCTCAATTAACACACCTATGAAACCCAACCTCTCCACCCATCGAACGCCACAGCCCGTCGCCCTCATCCTGCTTTTTCACCCGCTGGTCACCTTGCGCTGGAACGCCGGCGAATTTTTTTCGATTCATTGAATTCGCGCGGATATGACCGAAGATTCGACGAACCCCTTTCCGGATGGCCGCCCCGATGGAGCCCAAACGTAAAATTACGGATGCCCCGCTCCGGCGGCGCGCCACCTTCATTCGCCCGCTGATCGCGGCCCTGCTGCTCGCCGTGTCTCCGTCGATTGCCCGTGCGTTCGTTCCCGGCACAACGCCTCTGCCCACCAGCATTCAGCCCGTCGCGGAAAGCGCGCTTGGCGCGATGCCCGACCCGCACAAGCCCCTCATCACCCGCAGGACGCTCAAGCCCGCGGAAATCGCCGCGCCGCTGACCATCGAGGTCGCGTTGAAGATGCGCAATTTCTCCGAGCTCGAGGCTCGTGCCGCCCACGGCGATCACATTTCCGCAAAGGAAATGGCCACGCGCTATGAGCCGTTGGCTGCCAATTACGACGCCGTCGCCGCATGGCTGGCCAATGAGGGCCTGACCGTCGCCCGTCGCGATCCGCATCACGTCGCCGTTTTCGCCCGCGGCAGCATCAGCCAGATTCAGCAGGCGCTCGGCGTCACTTTCGCCCGCGTCGCGTTCGAGGGGAAGGAATACAGCAGCGCCATTACCGCGCCGCATGTCCCGTCGGCTTTCACGCCGCTGCTGGTCGGCGTCAACGGTCTGCAGCCGCACCTCCACGCGCACAAGCATATCCTCCATCGCGACGCCCTGAGCGGCAGCGCCTCTTATTTCCCCAAGCAAATCGCCCAGGCCTACGATGCCACCGGTCTTTACACCGCGGGCATTCAAGGCGCCGGCCAGGCCATTGCCATCGTCATCGATACCTTCCCCGCCGCCGGCGACCTCGAGGCGTTCTGGAAAGACGCCGGCATCAGCCAATCGATCAATAACGTCCAGTTCATCCAGGCTGTCCCCGGGACGCTCGCGTCGCCCTCCGGCGAGGAAACTCTCGATACGGAATGGAGCAGTTCAATGGCGCCCGACGTCCACGTGCGCGTCTACGCCGCCGTCGATCTGGACGATTCCGACCTCGATCAGGCTTACCAACAGGTCTACGACGACGTGACCGCTCACCCGAGCCTCGGCATTCACCAAATGTCGATGAGCTATGGACAGGGCGAAGCTTTTTCCACCTTGAGCGAGGTCCAGACCGATGATCAATACTTCGCCGAACTCGCCACCGCCGGCGTCACGGTCTTCGCCTCTTCGGGCGACGACGGCTCCACTCCCGGCTCAGGCGGCACCGGCGATGAAAACGGCCCGCTCAATGTCGACAATCCCGCGAGCGATCCGAACGTCTTTGGCGTGGGCGGCACCACGCTCGTCCTCGACAGCAGCAACAACGAATCAAGCGAAGTGGTGTGGAATGAAAACGGCGGGGCGAGCGGGGGCGGCCACAGTGTATTTTTTCCGCGTCCGGCGTGGCAGACGGGGCAGGGAGTGGTGAGCGGGACGGGGCGCGAAGTGCCGGATGTGGCGGCGGCGGCAGATCCGGATTATGGGGCCGTTATCGTCCTGGGCGGCGTCGAGCAAACTGTTGGCGGAACCAGTTGGAGTTCACCGACTTGGGCCGCCCTTTGCTCCCTCCTGAACGAGGCTCGCGCCAATGCCGGGTGGGCCTCGCTGGGACTGCTCGGGCCGTACCTTTATCCGCTCATTGATAGCGAAAATTATCAAAGTGTTTTTCGCGGATATATCCGTGATATCACCAGTGGCAACAATGCGACGCGGGTCAGCGGGGGGGATTATTCGGCGACGGCCGGTTATGACCTTTGCACCGGGTTGGGCGCGCCGCTGGCGGCATCGCTGGCGGCATGGGTGACCGGCTCCTCGGCGCTCATCGGCGTGCAGAATCCGGTTGCGGTTGAACAGGTGGTGCCCGGGCAGGCCGCATCGTTCACCGTGACGGTCACGGGGACCACGGCGACTTATCAGTGGCAGCGGATGCCGATCGGTACGTCGAGCTGGAGCGACCTGACCGACGACGGCACCTACGCCGGCTCGACCGCGGCGACCCTCACCATATCCAGCCCCACCACGGCGATGAGCGGCGATCAATTCCAATGCCTGGTTCTCATCGGCACAAACTCGATCACCACTTCGCCCGCGTCGGTCCTGATTGTCGATACGCCTTTGAGTATCTCGACGCTGGCGGGGCGGCCAGGCGCCACCGGGCTGACGAATGGGACGGGGAGCGGCGCGAGATTCGATTATCCCAGCGGTGTCGCGATCGATGGTTCGGGGAATGTTTACGTCGCGGATTTCAGCAACAATCAAATCCGAGAGGTTACGCCCGGTGGGACCGTCACGACGCCATACGGCGCACTGGATGGAGGTTCGGGCAGCGGCAATGGCTCGGGCAATAGTGCGACGTTCGATACTCCGAACGCGGTCGCAATCGACGGCACGGGGAATATCTACGTCGCGGATACGGGCAACAACCTCATTCGCAAAATCACCGGTGGCGTCGTGTCGACATTCGCGGGGACGGGAGGGCAGTTCAATTCGCCCGAAGGCATCGCAGTGGATGGGAGCGGTAATGTCTATGTCGCCGATTCGGGCAATGACGTGATTCGGAAGATCACATCGGGGGGAACGATCAGTACGCTAGCGGGGAAGGTGGGCGATGCCGGATTCGCCAACGGCAACGCGACGTCCACCGCGCTCTTTAATAATCCGAGCGAGGTTGCGGTCGATGGAAGCGGCAATGTTTATGTCGCGGATTTTGGCAACTCCGTTGTGCGCAAGATCTCCGGCGGCACGGTCTCGACAGTGGCGGGGCAGGCGGGAGTGAGCGGCTACCTGGACGGGCTCGGACCGAATACGCTCTTTAACGCGCCGACTGGCGTCGCTCTGGATGCCGCGAACAATCTTTATATTACCGATGCGCTTGTGCCGGCGACCAACTCGACGGCGGCAGGAAATAATCTGGTCAGGAAGCTGTCGCCCACGGGTGTGGTCAGCACCCTGGCCGGGGATGCCGATGTCACCGGTACGGACGATGGCATCGGCGCGGCGGCGCAATTTTACAGTGTGCAAGCGGTCGCCGTGGCGGCCTCGGGGCAGGTCTATCTTGCCGATACTTACAATCAGACGATCCGCACGGGCACCGGCAATTCGACCATTCCGGTCAACCGGGCCATCTCGCTGAGCGGCGATCTGGATTTTGGCGATGTCCAGATCAGCCTCACCGCGACCAATACGCTGACGATCAGCAATACCGGTGATTCCGTGCTGACCGTCACCGGTATCAGTTATCCGAGCGGATTCAGTGGCAACTGGTCTTCCGGCACAATTTCGCCGGGCGGCTCGCAGGATGTCACCGTTACTTTCGCGCCTATCTCGGCCATCGAATATGGAGGCAATATCGTCGTCGCCTCGGATGCCACGAGCGGATCGGACAGCATTGCCGTTTCGGGTTCGGGAGTGGTTACTCCCACCGAGCCGAGCGTGTCCACTTCCGCGGCGACAAATATCAACAGCACGTCGGCAACGCTGAACGGATCCGTGAATCCGGAAGGAGCCAGCACCAACGTCTATTTAAATTACGGACTCACGGGCACTTACGGCAGCGTCTCCTCGAGCGCGAACGCGGGCGTCGGCACGTCGGTTGTGCCCTTCTCCGAGAATATCGGCGGGTTGCTCCCCGGAACCGTCTATCATTTCCAGGCCGTTGCATCGAATGCGGCCGGGACGGTCTACGGGGACGACGAGACATTTGAGACTTCCCTGTTTTCAACCGTGCCGCTGGCCGCGACGGGAGATTCGGCGACGGGGGTGACGGGCGGAGAGTTCGCGAGCTTTGGGAATCCGGCGATCAATACGCCAGGGTACGTGGCGTTCCATGCCACGCTGGTGAACGGAGCAGGTGGTGTCAACGCGGCGGATAACAGCGGCATCTGGGCGGATGACGCGAGCGGATCGCGGTATCTTGTGGCGGAGACCAGGGGTTTCGCGCCGGGAGTGAGCGGCGCCAAATTCGTGACACTCAGCAACGTTGTTTATAATGACAACCAGGCGGTTGCGTTTCTCGGAACGATTAACACGCCGGCCAATACGACGGGGCTTTGGTCGAGCAGCAGCGGCTCGGTCGAGTTAGTCGCGCGCATCGGCGCGCAGGCGCCCGAGTATCCGAGCGGGATCACGTTCACGGGATTCAACGCGTTCGCGCTGCCCGATCAGGGCGGTGTGCTGCTGCTGGCGACCGTGAGCAATGGACATCGTGGAATCTGGGCAGGGGATTCGGTGGCGAATTTGCAATTGCTGGTGAAGGAGGGGGATTCCATCAGCGGAGAGACGATATCGGATTTGTCGATCCTGCCGACGCGGCCTTACGTGAGCGGGCAGACGAGGAGCTTTGAGCAGGCGACGGGTGATTTTGTGTATCAGGCGACTTTCACCGACCATTCCTCGGGCATTGTCGAGGTGACCAGCACGTCGGCGCAATTCCTCGAGCAGAGCGATAATCCGGCACCCGGTGTGACTGGGGGCGTGTTTTCGGCGTTTAGCAGCGTGGCGATGAATGCGAGCGGATATATTGCGTTTGCCGGATTGATGGATGAGGGGTCGGGCGGGGTTGCTCCGTCGGACCGCGGCGGCATCTGGGCCGATGACAATACGGGGATGCTTCAACTGGTCGCGCGCACGGGGAGCGCCGCGCCGGGCACGAGCGCGGTGTTCCGGTCGCTGGGCGATCCGGTCTATAATGATAACGAGGCGGTCGCGTTCCGCGGCACGCTATCGGATGTTGCGGGCGGACCGGCCATTTCGGGATCCGGCGCGGGCATCTGGTCGAATAGCGGCGGTTCGCCGGCGCTCATCGCGCAGCAGGGAGGCCAGGCGCCGGGTTGTCCCACGGGAGCCAGCTTCAAGCTATTCAATGCCTTTGCTCTTCCCGATCAAGGCGGTGTTATATTCCTTGCGACGCTGAATACGAAGGCGGCCGCCGGGGTTAGTTCCGCCAATAACATGGGTATCTGGGCGGTGGATGGCACGGGCGTGCTGCGATTGATCGTGAGAAAGGGAGATATCGTGAACGGCAAGACGATCTCGAGCCTCTCGTTCCTTCCCATCATTGCGCACGTGAGCGGCCAGACGCGCAACTTCGGGCAGGGGACGGGTAATTTAATTTACCAGGCGACTTTCAGCGATAAGACGAGCGCGATTTCGGCGGTGATATTCCGGTAGGTGGGGAGGGGGGGAGAGATTGCTAATTGCTAATCTGAAATTGCTAATTGAAGAGATCGCGGGTGGCGCCGATATGCAATGGTCCCGTGGATCGGCTGTGATCTTCGCTCTTTAGGCAAAGATCGCAATTCACGCATGATGCACCGCCAGCCATACGGCATCAGCCGAGGCTTTCCCAACTCGGTGTCTCAAATGCCGGGCAATGCCCAGATAATCACCGGCCTTGAGAATGACCCTGCCGCCATCCTCGAATTCAAGGCTCGCCGTGCCTCGCAACAGAAGCACCCATTCATTCTCCTCCTGATCATACCAAAACCCCTCCGGACTGCACTGCCCATTGGAGACGATCCGCTCCACCCGAACGCCGTTTGTCTGAAGCAATGTAATAAACTCCTCCCGAGCCGGCGAGCCGCCCATATTCGCAAACAGATTCTCGACTGGAGGAATCATCAAGAAGGTTCCGGCAACATAGGCAGCTCGCGCGAAATCGAAAGGAACCCGATCACAGGATGGAGTGCGCGGTTTTGCCAATCGGCTACAGGCTTCCCTCTTAAGAGGAGAAGGACAGAGGGGACGGAAAGGACAAAAATGGACTGACCTTCGACGCCGGGCTAATCGGTGAGGCGGGGTTTGTTCAGGAGGGCGCGGACCTGGTCGATGTTCATCTCTTCTTTGCCCTTGTTTACTTCATCGAGGTGGTTCTGGGAGGTCTTGCCGCTCAGGCCGGATTGGTGTGTCGGGAATGTTGTTTTGCCGGCGAGGAAGTCTTTGTTGGCTTCCTCGGATTCTTTGACGGACATGGTTTTGGTGGCGAAGAACTTGTCGGCAGAG
The DNA here is from genome assembly GCA_049521415.1 of Chthoniobacteraceae bacterium. GTDB lineage: Bacteria > Verrucomicrobiota > Verrucomicrobiia > Chthoniobacterales > Chthoniobacteraceae > DATAXI01. The sequence goes on along the minus strand of JBEKOV010000063.1, from coordinate 6,430 downwards.
GTGTCGGTTTTGACGGTGGCGGACTTGGTGTTGAATTGGAACTCGCCCATCCAAAAGTCGCCGGTGTCGTAGTCTTTGGTATCGAAAGATTTGGAAGAGAATTTTTGGATGAAGAAGAAGTCTTTGACGGGGGCGGGCTTTGAGACGTCAATGTCGCCAGCGCCGCCATAGTAGCTCTTGCCCTGGAGGGGATTGGCGAGGGTGCGGTCCGGGGTCATGATGCGCTGCAAAAGGCCGCCTTCCTGAACCTGGGCGTGCAGGACGCCGCAAGAGGCGAACAGGAGGAGGAGGACGAGGGGACGCATCGGAGGGAATGATCAGGGAAATGGGGGGGATTGTCCAGTAGAAGGAGAGGGGGGCGGAGATTGCTAATTGCTAATCTGAAATTGACTCGGCCCTCCGGCCTCGCCCTTCGGGCTGCCATCGCTGACGCGATGCAGTCGTCTCGCTCCGCTCGGCTGCTAATTGAAGAAATCGCGGGTTGTGTCGAGACGCGGCGGTGGGGCGGTCACGCGAGGAAATTGATGATTGCCCTTCGGCAGGCTCAGGGCCTGACGGCTGATCTGAGATTGATGATTTGGAGCGCGGGTGGCGGTCCGCACACAGCAGCGTTGTCGATCGGGGTTAGGAGGAGGGGATGTCGAGGGTGTTGGGGCTTTCCTGGCGGATGAGTTTTTTGAGGGGTTGCTCGGAGATTAGGACGTGGGTGCCGATTTGGACTTTGTTGTAGACGATGAGGATGTCGTCGGAGCGCATGCGGATGCAGCCGTAACTGCTGGGATGGCCGAGGGAGGATTCCATGGGGGTGCCGTGGATGTAGATGCAGCGCTCGAAGGCGTGGCCGGTGGTGCCGAAGAGGCCCTTGAGCCAGATGACGCGGGTGACGATGGGATCGCGGCCGGGGGCGTTTGCGCGGACGATTTCGCCGGTGGGGGAGCGGTCTTTGATGACGGCGCCGACGGGGAGGTTGTCGCCGATCTTGTCGAAGACCCAGAGGACGCCGAGGGGGGTCTTGTAGCTGTTGGGCTCGTCGCCGACGCCGAAGCGGGAGGTGGAGATGTGGAACTGGGCGGAGGCGGCGCCGTTTTCGAGAATGGCGAGTTGCTGGTCGCGGACGGAGATGATGATCTCCGGGCCGAAGTTGATGGCTTGGGCGGAAGCGGGCGCGGGGAGTAGGAGGAGGAGGAGAGAGAGAAGATTTAGAATTCGATCCCGCAGTCGCGGGATGAAAATCGACCCGCCCGCATCGCTGCACGAAGCGTTGCGGGCAGGAATTCGAAAAGCTTGGCGCGCCGGGGGCGCGCTCATTTTTACTCGGGGTCCAGATTGAGGGTCGGGGCGTTGTCCGGCGTCCATGGATTCGCGTATTTTTCGCGCGCGATGCGGTCGGCGAGCGAGGTGCTGAGAAGCCAGACGCGCTCGACGTCGAGGCGCAGATGGCGGGGACGATAGGGGGCGAGATTGCCGGCGGCGAGCCGAAAAAGGCGGACGGCGGGGCGGGCGCGGGGGCCGTCCTTGGGATGGGTGGGGCGCTGGAATTGCTTTTGCAGATGGACGAAGGCGCCGGCGAGCTGGATGAGGCCCTTGAAGAAGGCGTGGTCGGCGCCTTTGGTCTGAAGCCAGAGGTGCTCGAGGACGTCGTGGGCTTCGTAGTAGCGCTGGGTATTGAAGCAGGTGAAGTAGCCCTCGTAATGAGGGTCGAGGCCGGTGGACTGGCGCACGGCGGCGAGGCCGCGGACCATTTCCTCGATTTTATCGGCCTTTTTCATATCCCCGGGGGCGAGATTTCGCCACGGAAAGCAAAATTGCAAATGGGAAAGGTGGCGCTCATAGTGGGCGGCGAATCAATGCGCCTCTGGGTGTTCGCCGTCATCCTGATCCTGCTCGCGGCGGCATCTGCCCTGTTTTCCGCCGTCGAGACGGCACTCTTTTCCCTACAGCCGTTGCAGTTGAGGCATCTGCGAACGCGGAATCCGGGGCTGGCGGACCGGCTGAGCCGGCTGCTGGAGAATCCGCGCCGTGTGCTGAGCGCGCTGCTGCTGGCGGACGCGCTGGTGAATGTGCCGCTGATCGTGCTGAGCCTGTATACGCTGCACGTGGTGGGGCTGCCGGTGCCGTTCTGGGTGGCGGCGGTGGTGCTGTTCGGGGTGATTGCGATCGTGTGCGACCTGGGGCCGAAGCTGATCGCGCTGGGCGAGCCATACCGGCTGGCGACGCTGGGGGTGCGCGTGATGGGGGTGCTATTGCCATGGCTGGAGCCGGTGTCGCGGGTGCTGCAGCGGTGGAGCGAGCGAATCGCGGACGCGGTGACGCCGACGCGGCTGAAGACGATGACGCCGATGACGGCGGAGGAGCTGGAGACGCTGGTGCAGCTTTCCGCGGAGGAGGGAATCCTGGAGGCGGCGGAGAGTGAGATGATCCAGGAAATCCTGAAGCTTGGGGAGAAGGTGGCGCGGGATTGCATGACGCCGCGGGTTGACCTGTTCGCGATTCCGGACAACCTGACGAATGAGGAGGCGGCGGAGCAATTGCGCGCGGGGCGGCACCGGCGGGCGCCGGTGTATGGCGAGACGCCGGACGACGTGGAAGGGACGCTGGATGTGATCCGGTTTCTCCTGAACCCGGGCGAGCATTATACGGAGCAATTGAACCCGCCGTCATTCGTGCCGGAGACGATGAAGGCGCTGGACCTGATGAAGAGTTTCATCAAGCACCCGCAGGGGATGGCGGTGGTGGTGGATGAGTTTGGCGGATTCGAGGGAGTGGCGACGCTGAATGACATTATCGAGGAGATTATCTCTGACGCGGTGCCGAGCGGGGAGCAGGAGCTATATATCGAGCCGCTGGACAAGGGGCGGGTGATCGCGGGAGGGCGGACGCGGCTGGATGACCTGGCGGAATTGGGCTTTCACCTGGAGGAGGATGGGGTGGATACGATCGGGGGGCTGATTTTCAACCACGCGGGGAGCGTGCCGCGGGTGGGGACGTGCATCCAGATCAAGAACGTGTGGATCAAGGTGCGGCGGAGCTCGAGGCGGGGTGTGGAGGAAGTGATGCTGGCGAAGGATCGCGAGGAGGCGGAAGCATGACGGGGGTGGCGCTGTTACTGTGCCTGGTGACGTCGTTTCTGTTCTCCGGGATCGAGGCGGGGATCCTGTCGCTCAACCGGGTGCGGCTGCGGCACCGGCTGAAGATGGGGGACCCGGCGGCGCGGCGGTTGCAACCGCTAGTATCGAACCCGGGGCGGATGCTGGTGACGGTGCTGCTGGTGACGAACCTGATGAATATCTGCTCCATCCTGCTGATTACCCGGGCGTGCGTGGAGGAGTGGGGGACGATGGGATACCTGGTCTCCGCGGCTATCTGCCTGCCGCTGTGGCAGTTCTGCCTTGAATTGCTGCCGAAGTCGCTGTTTCGCCGGTTTCCGTACCGGGCGCTGGCGGCGCTGTCCGAGTTGCTGCGGCTGGCGAACCTGGTGCTCTCGCCGGTGCTGCTGGGGGGCGGGCTGCTGATGCGGCTGGCGCCGCGGAGGCCGGAGGAGCGGAAGCTGTTTGCGGCGAGGGAGGACTTCAAGTACCTGACGATCGAGAGCGAGCGGCAGGGGGCGCTGCTGCCGGTGGAGCGGGAGATGATCCACAACGTGATGGACTTACGCTCGACCCGGGCGCGGGACGTGATGACGCCAATCGAGCGGGTGCGCACGCTGCCGGCGACGGCTACCGCGCAGCAGGTGCTGGACTTGGCGCGCGAGACGGGGCTGGAGCGATTTCCGCTGGCGGATAGAGAGGGGAACCTCGTGGGGCTGGTGAATGTGTTCGAGGTGCTGATCGAGGGGGCGCGGAGGCCGGAGGCGTCGGCGTACCAGCGGCGAATCGTGACGGCGACGCCGGACGAGGAGGCGTACAGTATTATGAAGAAAATGCGGGCTGCGCGTTCGAAGCTGGCGGCGGTGGTGGGAGGGGGGAAAGCGGTGGGATTGGTGGGATTTGAGCAGTTGGCCGGGCTGCTGGTGAGGGTGGGGGAAGAAAAAAAGAGGGTGGTAAAGTAAAAAAGGGTAAAAAAAGCTTGAAAAGTGGCACGCATCTGCAATTATTGCTTTCATGAAATTGAGAATTTCCATAATCGCTCTTGGGGTATCGCTTTTGGTGAACGCCGGGTGCACGACGGTAAAAACTGCCTACACTGGCGATGAAGGGTCTCGTTTTACGAACCCGGCCAAGCTGACGGCGATGAGCAACCCGAATGCCCTGCCGCCGGTGGCGGAAGGGCCGGTGACAGCGGCGCCGCATGCGGCCAATCCGGGTAACACCGGAGTGGGGTCGATGACCGGCTCGAGTTCGCCTGAGAGCTGGGGCGGAGCGCTGTCGACGCGGTAGGAGCGGGGGCTATACCTCGTCCGGGTGCATTACTGTAAGGCCGGGCACCCGCTGAAAGTCGCTGGTATTCCGGGTGACTACGACGCCCTGGACGATGTCAGCGCTCGCCGCGATCAAAGCATCGGGAATCTTGATGCGAGCGGACTTGCGAATCTGAATGGTGCGTTCGACGATGGCATCGCTTACGGCAATTTCGTCGAACTCATTAAGGAACCTGCGGATAGCCCGCTCTTCGTCGTCAGTCAGGTTGGGAAAGTCAAGCACGTCGATCCGGCGGTAGTGCCCTAATTTGAAATCGGAGGATGCCCCATCTGACGCAACTGCTCTTGAACGAGGGATTCCAGCGTCTCAAGAAAAACCCTGCGCTCCCGAATGATTTTGCCCACCTTGTTCAACACTGTAATTGCCGCAACGGCAAATCCCGCCACAAATCCAATCAGCACACCAAATGGGTTCGCGATCCCTCCTGTCAGCATTGCGCCTGCTGCCACTAGAAACACAGCCCCGGTAATGACCCCAAGTCTCAACATCATTGCCCGAAGCAACTTCATATAAAACCCCTCAACGGTGGGTTGCTTGTAGAGGCCAAGTTTTTTCTCCGCAACCTGCTCGGTCCACCACGACAAGAGGACGAATGGGAGGCAAATTAGAACGATTTCAATAAAGACCATTCCCACCCATTACAGCCCGGATTTTGTTCGAGTAAAGCCGTTTACGAAAGCCCTGCTTTGTGATAGCCTCTTTCCTGCTATGGACACCGATGGTAATTCAACCCGGATCGGCGGTCGAGGGATTGCCCCCGGATCGGCGGAATATCGTCAGACAATTACGAACCTTCGCTCGTTTATTGAGAGAAACCCTTCTTATACACATATTGCGGAGATGATTCGGCTACTCGAACAAGGAGAGCGGGATCAAGCTCTTCGAGAACAAGTGGCGATTCTGCCTGATCCTCTCGAATGCCCCATTTAACCACCCGGAACGGTCTGTCATTTTGGAAAATTAGGTCGAAATGCTCAAGCAGGATTCCTGTCTCCGTTGCTCGCATTGTCGCCGCTTGAAAGACTTTCATTTTTGAGCGCCTGCCGCGATAGCGGCCCGCACGGCGGCATTTGCCGAATCCACAGGCGGAATCTCTAGGACGGCCACGAAGCGCGTTTCCGCGCCGTCCTGGTATGCCCACCCGTAGGCCCGCTTGGCTTTGGGATGGTTCCCTGCTATCGGGTGGGCAAGCGCGATTCGTACAATGCCAAGTGCTTTGTGGGCGACCTTGCCACGCGCGTCAATGGCCGGGTTCAAATCTCAACCGATGCCCTCGCCGCTTATGACGATGCGATTGAGCGGGCATTTGGGACGGAAGCCGATTACGGCCAGATTGTAAAAACCTACACCAGCAGCGAATTGGGGGCGCGTAGGTACAGCCCCCCGGAAATTATCCACATCACCCGGACCCCGATTTCAGGGAAACCAGATTTCAAGAGCATTTCCACGAGCTACGTTGAGAGGCAGAATTTGACCATGCGGATGCACATGCGCCGTCTGACTCGACTCACAAATGCCTTTTCCAAAAAGCTGGAAAATTTTGAGGCTGCGGTTGCCCTTCATTTCGCGTACTACAATTTCGTGCGAATCCACAAATCCCTCAGAATGACCCCGGCGATGGCGGCTGGCGTTTCTCAGACGGTGTGGAGCATCGCAGACCTTGTGGACGCCGTCGCATGACATCCGGGCTTCTAGCGGACATCCAGCGGGCCGTAGAGAGGGCCGGGGAGTGCAAGGCCGAACACGTTGAGACTTTGGCCGTAGTGGAAATGTTTCGCGGGAAAACCGCATGGGAGGGCATGGTAGAGGCGTTCAAGCTGGCAGGACATGCACGATCTTGCTGGGCGACTCGCCAGCCGCGTCCAGTTGACCACGGACGGCCACAAGGCGTATCTCAACGCCGTGGAGGATGCCTTTGGCTCGGAAATCGACTACGCCATGCTGGTGAAGATTTATGGGCATACCCCGGAAGGGCCAGAGGTTCGCTACAGCCCCGCTGTTTGCATGGGAGC
>JBEKOV010000062.1:0-19777 GCA_049521415.1 Chthoniobacteraceae bacterium | reverse complement strand
ACCGCCCCTTCAGGGCTTGGCCGATCTGGGCGGAGTTACCTGGGGCGTTGCCCCAGGCTTTTATGAGGACGGGCCTTTGGCCCTCCGGAAGAGCGGCTACAGTTCTACTTAAAATGCTCTAGTGAAGCTTTGAACATGATTACAGAGCGAAGCGATGTCATCCACCTCGATATATATTTCGGCATGCCCCCGGACCGCGTTGGGATATCGGTGGTGTCTCAATGGGCGATTTTTCAAATCGTGACGAATTCCGACAAATGCGCGAGATTCTTCTGATGAATTCAGCCGAAACCGCAGTCAAGGCAGCGATTGCTGCCAAAGCGAAAAGATGAGGAAATGGTGTCGGGGTATTCTTGCGTGGCTGAAGTCGGCAACTCATCCGGCGACCGTGAGGCGCGCATTGGTGACCGCCATCATCGTTGGTTTCGCGCTGAACGTCATCAACCACGGCTCGGACATTTTATCCGGTCACATGACCCGTATGAAAATCTTTCAGATGTGCCTGACGGTGCTGGTGCCTTATGTCGTTTCGACAGCATCCAGTGTCGCAACGCGAAATGAGCGATCCTCGGCACAGTCAGGACATGGGTAACACTTTGGTTCAGAAACTGTTGCCGGAGGTGAGGAGGCGGAGGTAGCTGATGGGGAGCGTGTGGACGAGGCCGGAGAGGGTGGTGACGGTGGCCTGGATGCCGAGAGGGGTGGTCCGGATTGGGTCGAGGTTGGAGGATTTGACGGTGGTGACGCCGTTGATGGTGCATCTGACGTAGCCGCTGAACCAGTCGATCTCGATGACGTAGGGGGTGTTGGGGAGGACGGGGACGCCGGTATCGAAGGAGGAGCCGGTGACGCCGTTGCCGGAGGCGAGCATCCAATCGGTATCGCCGGCGGAGGTGGAGAAGCGGACGCCGACGTAGCGGGCGGGGTTGACGCCGATGCCGTCGCTGCCTGAAAGGGAGGCGGGAGTGAGGGCGATCCAGATGCGCTCATTGGCGGTGGCGCCATCGGTGCGGATCATGGTGATGAGTGAGGGGCTGAAGCGGGCCTGGGTCTGCGCGTAGGGGCCGACGATGCCGGCGACGCCGCCGGCTTTTGCGGTGGTGGTGTAGGCGACGTAGAAGGCGTCGGGCTCGGGATCGGCGGAGGGTGTGCCGGCGCGGAGGAGGGTCTGGCCGCCGCCGTAAGCGATGAGGGTTTTTGAGGAAAGCGAGTTGGGGACCCATTTCATGCCGGAGCCGATGGGGTTGGTTGGGCCGATGGGGCCTGTGGTTCCAGTGGTGCCTGTGGGACCGATGGGACTCGGGCCGGTGGGGCCTGTGGGCCCCATGGTGCCGGTGACGCCAGGGGTGCCGGTCGCGCCCGTGGGGCCGGTGGAGCCGATCGAGCCCGGGATGGTGCCAGAGGCGCCGGTGGGGCCGGAGGGACCGACGGCGCCGGCACCGGTGGGGCCGGTTGCGCCTGTGGGACCGGTTGGGCCGGTGGGACCGACGAGGGCTTCGGAGTGGGATTCGTAGGCGCCGATATCGACGATGAAATTGTAGATGCGGGGGTAACCGCGCTGGTCGGTGACGAGGCCGGCGGCGGTGGCGAGGGCGTTGCTGCCGGAATCGATAGCTGGGCTGCCGGGAAGGAGGGCCATGGTCTGGGTGCCGCCGCCGTTGTATTGCAAGGGGCCGAGGTCGGGATTGGTATTTATCTGGTCGCCGAGGGAGGCGTTGTCGGGGCCGGTGGAGTCGTCGCTGAGGTTGTGGCCAAGGGAATTGACGGCGCCATTTGAGTTGGTGATGTCGGAGCCAGAATGGCCGGCGTTATCGAGGATGGTATTGCCGATATTGAGCGTGGCGGTTCCATTGAAGCCGTTGATGGAAATTTCTCCGAAGGGATCGCTGCTGAATGTGGAGTTGATGATATCTAGCGTACCGCTGGCGCCGACCGAGCCCTGGAGGTAGACTGCGCCGCCGGAGCCTGTGTTGTCGTAGAAGGTGGAGTCGCCGATCGTGCCGGATGTCTTTGCGCCGGCGCCATTGGCGAAGTAGCAGAGGCCACCGCCGTTTGCGGCGGTGTTGCCGCTGACGGTGCAGCCGAAGAGGTTCAGGACGCCAGTGTTGTAGATGCCGCCGCCGCTATTGGGGGCATAGTTATTGGTGACGGCGCAATTGAAGAGATTGAGGGTGCCGCTATTGACGATGCCGCCGCCGTTTGCGGCGGAGGAACCGCTGGTGACGGTGAGGTCGGAGACGGTGACGGCGGCGGTGCCGGAGACGGTGAAAACGCCGAGGGCGTTGTCGCCGCTGATGGAGAGGAGGTTCGCGCCGGGGCCGACGATGGAAAGAGGGTGGGCGACGCCGATGGCGCTGCCAGTGAGGGTGATCGTGCCGCTGATGGCGGCGGCGTCGATGATATCGCCGGGCAGGGAGACGGCAATTTCACGACGCAGGGCGCCGGCGACCGTGCCGCTATCGACGGTGGTGGTGATGGTGAGGACCTCGCCGCGCGCAGCGACGGGGAGGGCGGCGGCTGCGATCAGGATCGAAGCGAGGAGTTTGAGACGCGAAGGGGACATTGCACGGATGAATTGGCAGCGCCGGCGGAGGGAATGACTGGGGCGCTAAAAATCATTCCCGGAATAACTCGCCCTGAGGTAACTGATCGAGATCCGGTGAGGAGCGGCGGCCAGGGAGGTGACGTTTGCCTGGATGCCGAGGGGGCTGGAGCCGACGGAGTCGAGATTGGTGGTCTTGACGACGGAGGTGCCGTTAACGGTGAAGGTGATCTGGCCGGCGACGGACCAATCGAGCTGGATGGTGTAGGCGGTATCAGGCAGGGCGGGGACGCCGGTGTCCATGGTGGAGGCGGCAGTGCCGTCAGCGGAGACGACGGTCCAATCGGTGTCGCCGGCGGAGGTGGAGTAACGGACGCCGACGAAGCGGGTGGCCGTGGAGACGGCTACGGGGGTGGTGCCGCTGGTGGCGACGTCCGCAGTGATGGCAGAGGGGGTGAGGGCGATCCAGTAGCGCTCGTTTGAGGCGGTGCCATCGGTGCGGATGAGGGCGGTGAGGGAGGGGCCGTAGCGGCCCTCGGTCTGGGTATAGGGGCCCCGGACGCCGGCGGTGGCGTTGAGCTTGGCGGCGGTGGCGTAGGAGACGTAGAAGGCGTCGCTCTGGGGGCTGGCGGAGGTGGCGCCGGTGGTGGCGAGAGAGACGCCGCCGCCATAGGGGATGAGGGTTTTTGCAGAGAGAGAATTGGTGACCCATTTGGCGCCGGTGCCGAGTGGGATATTGGTGCCGGTGGGACCGATGGGGCCGGGGGGACCGGTCGGGCCAGTAGTGCCAGTCGTGCCGGGGGCGCCAGTGAGGCCGGTGGGACCGGTCGCGCCGGTGGCGCCGGTTGGTCCGGTGGGACCGGCGGGGCCAGTGGAACCGGTGGCGCCAGCAGAGCCCGTGGCACCAGTTGGGCCTCTGGGGCCGGTTGGGCCGGTGGCACCCGTCGCGCCGGTGGGGCCCGTGGGACCGGCGGGGCCGATGAGGTTCTCCGCGTAAGCCTCGTAAGCGCCGACGTCGACGACGGAATTGTAGATGCGGGGATAGCCGCGCTGGTCTGTGGTGAGGCCGGCGTTGATGGCGAGGGCGTTGCTGCCGGAATCGATGGCGGGGCTACCGGCGAGGAGGGCCATGGTCTCGGTGCCGCCGCCGTTGAATTGCAAGGGGCCGAGGTCGGCGCCGGTGTTTATTTGGTCACCGAGGGAGACGTTGTCGGGGCCGGTGGAGTCGTCGCTGATATTGTGGCCGAGGGAGTTAACGGTGCCGGTGTTATAGGTGATATCGGAGCCACCGTAGCCGGCGTTGTCCAGGATGGTGTTGCCGATGTCCAATGTGGCGCTGCCGCCGGGTGCGTAGAGCCAGATTTCGCCGCCAGTGTCTTCGCTGAGAGTGGAATTGATGATGGTGAGACTGGCGCTGCCGCCGCTTGAGCCCTCGAGATAGAGGCCGACGCCGTCATTGCCGGAGAAGGTGGAATTGGTGATGGTGCCTGTCACGGGAGCGCCGGCGCTATTGGCGTCGCAATAGATGCCGCCGCCGGTGGGGGCGGAATTGCCGGCGATGGTGCAGCCGGTGATGGTGAGGGCGCCGGTATTGTAGATGCCGCCGCCGGCGTTGGCGGCGGTGTTGCCGACGATGGCGCAATCGGTGAGGGCGAGGGTGCCGCCGGTGACGATGCCGCCGCCGAAGGCGGCGGAGCCGGTGGTGATGGCGAGGCCCGAGATGGAGACGGAGGCGGAGCCGCTGACGATGAAGATGGTGGAGGCGTCGCCGCTGACGGAGAGGAGGTCGGCGCCGGGGCCCTGGATGGCGATGCTATCGAGGATGGCCAGGCTGCCGGAGGTGAGGGCGATGGTGCCGGTGAGCTGGGTGGCGTCGATGGTATCGCCGGATTGGGCGGTGGTGATGGCGGCGCGCAATGTGCCGGCGCCGCTATCGGCGGTGCTGCTGAGGGTGAGGACGGTACCGAATGCGCTGCTGAGGGAAGCTGCCGTTGCGATCAGGAGGAGGCAGAGGCCTTTAAAAAACGAAGGGGGCATTTTACGGATGGGTTAGCGTAGGCATGAAAGCGCAAGTCGGGCGAGAATCAATTGATAAGTGGAGGTGCGCGCGATTTTCATCTAATGCGCGGCGGCCATTTTTTCGGCGTAGAGGAGGTTGTTGCGGGCGAGGTCGAAGGCGGGATCGATGCGGAGGGCTTGCTTGCAGGCGGCGGCGGCCTGGTCGTACTGGCCGAGTTGGTTATAGGCCGCGCCGATGTTGTTCCAGGCGGCGGCGTAATCGGGATGAAGGGCGAGGGCTTTGCGGCAGGCGTCGATGGAGGCGGGGTAATCGCCATCGCGGTAGAGCTGGAGGCTGAGGGTGAGGAAGGCTTCGGGGGATTGCGGGGCCGAGGTGGGGCGCGAGAGGAGATCGCGGGCCATGGTGTCGTCGGGACTGAGGAGGAGGGCCTGATTGAGAAGGGCGCCGGCTTCCCCGGAACGGCCGCGAGCGATAAGATAACGGGCGTAGTAGGTAAAACTGGTGGGGCTGGAGGGATCGAGCCGGAGCGCCCGCTGGAAATGCTGCTCGGCGAGGGAGGGCTGGCCGATGGCGTCCTCGACGATGGCGAGGTTGATGAGGAGGACGGGATATTGAGGGGCGAGGAGGAGGGCGTGGTTGAAGTAAGAGAGGGCGCCGATGAAATCGCCCCTGGCCATGAGGGTATTGCCGTAATTCATGAGGCTGCGGGCATTGGAGGGGTTCTTGAGGGTGACGTCGCGCCAGAGGGTTTCCTCGGTGAGCCAGGCTTTGTTGCGCTGGAACGTGGCGTAGCCGTTCGCGCCGAGGAAGAGGCAGGCGACGAATGCAGCGATGGATTTCGCGCGGGGTGTCCATTCGTGGGCGTGACCGAGGAGGAGCGCGGCGGCGCCGGCGGCTGCGATGACGAGGCCGATGTATGGGAAGAAGGTGCGGTGATCGTTCATGGCCTCGGCCAGAGGGAAGAGGGAGGTGGGGAGGAGGGCGATGACGAACCATGAGAAGCCGAAGCCGATGGCGCGGGTGCTTTTACGAAGGCAGAAGGAGATCGTGGCGGCGAGGAACAGAAGGACGAAGAGGCAGCCGGACCAGAAGCGGGGATCGTGGGTGGAGGTGATGGGATCGAGGCCGTAATCCGCGGAGAGGCCGGAGGGCCAGAGGAAGGTCTTGAAGTAGAGGAGGGCGACATAGGGCTGGGTGATGAGGTAATCGTGGGCGCTGGATGCGCCCGCGACCCAGGTGGGCGGGGTCATGCGCTGGACGAGGAGGGATGCGGCGGCGCAGAGGATGAAGGGGGGGAGGATGTCTTTTGCCCAGGAGATGAGGGAGGGCAGGAGCGGGGCCGGGTCGCGGTAGAGCCAGCGGTAGAGGGCGAAGAGAAGGACGAAGACGGCGGCGGGGGGTTTGGCGAGAATGGCGATGGCGGCGGGGAGGGCGAAGAGATAGCAGGGACGGAGGCGGGGGAAGAGGATGTAGATGGCGAAGGAGGCGAGGACGCCGAGGGTGGAGATGACTTCGGAGGAGGCGATGACGTAGTTGACGGTATCGGCGTTGGCGGGATGAAGGCCGTACCATGCGGCGGCGGCGAGGGCGATGGGCGCGTGGTATGGTGAGGGCAACGGGGTGTCGAGGAGGGACTGGATGAAGAGGGCGACGAGGAGGGTGAGGGCGGCGAAGAGGATGAAGATGGAGAGATGGAAGGGGAGGGGGTTCAGGCCGCGAGCGAGGGAGTAATCGATGGCGAGGAGGGTGGAGACGAGGGGGCGGTAGGATTGGTTGCCGGGGAGGACGCTGAAGGGGGCGGCGCCGGTGAAGAAGCGGGGGATGTTGGCGAGGTCGCGGATGGCGAGGTTCTCGGAGATGGTGTGGGAATCGTCGAAGTGGAAAGCGTTGTGGAAATGGTTGGAGTAAGCGGCGAGGAGGGAGAGGCAGAGAAGGGCAGGCCAGAGAAGACGCGGGCGGGGAGGTGCGGAGGCCGGAGGGACTGGCATTTGGAGGGGATGAGTAGCATGGAAAGGGGGTGGGGGGAAGGGCGGTGGGCAGAGAGGATTTGAGTTGGTTCAAGTTTATGGTTCAATTCCAGGGGATTGATTGCTAATTGCTAATCTGTGATTGCTAATTGACCAGAGGCAATACGCGCGGGGCGGGCTTAAGGGAAGGTGGAGATGGAAAGTTCAATGAAATGGTATAAATAAGGACAGGTTGACGGGGATGGTGCAGTGTAATAGTTCAGATTATGGCATTTTCGCGCAGGAAGACTACGGTGGCGGTTTTAAGGGGGATTCTCGGGCCCGAGGAGGGGCGGGAGAGGAGATTTGCGCGGCTGGCGCGCAGAAGTGTGTCGTGGGTGAAGAAGGTGAGCGCGGGGCAGGAGGCGCTTAGCGAGGCGGCGGCATTGGAACTGGAGAGGAGTACGGGGGTGAGCGCGGCCTGGTTGCTGGGCGGGGATACCAAGGCACGGGTGGTGAGCAATGGGGGTGGGGCGTATGATTTTCAGGTGTTCAGGATGTTTCGGGCGGGGATTAAGGATGGGCCGATGTTGAAGACGGGAGTTGAGTTGACGACGGAGGCAGCGCGCTTGATCGAGGGAATCCGGGCTGCGGCGGGGAAGAGGGGGAAGGGGGCGAGTTTCGGCTACCGGCTCACGCGGTTCCTGGAGGCGTGCGAGGAGGAATTTGGGCTCGATAAGAAAGCGATGGGGGCGGCGGGGAAGAGGAAACGGGCGGATGACAAATCGCGACCGGAGCGAGCGGTGCGGACAGCGAGATCGCAAGGGGCGAGCGCGCGGGCGGAGGAGGAATCAAGCGAGGGGCTTGAGGTTTATATGCTCTGAGCGAGAACGGGAAGCCAGGGACAGAAAGGACGGAAAGGACAGAAGGCGGGATGCTGTTTCGTTCAATTGGCAGGATTTTCGATGGCGGCTTTGGAGGTTTGGATGAGGCAGATTTTTTCGACGTATTTGGCGAGGAGGTCGAATTCGAGGTTTACCAATTGGCCGGGGCGGGCCTGGGAGAGGTTGGTTTGCCCGCGGGTGTGGGGGATGATCCAGACGGTGAAATTTTCGGGAGTTACTTCGGCGACGGTGAGGGAGATGCCGTCGACGGCGATGGAGCCTTTGGCGACAATGTATTGGGAGAAATCAGGAGGGAGTTTGATTTCGAGGCGGTAGTCGGACCCGACGGGGCGCCAGTCGAGGATGGGCGATGCGCAATCGACGTGGCCCTGGACGAAGTGGCCGCCGAGGCGGCCGGTGGCGGGGAGGGCGCGCTCGAGATTTACCAATGATTGAGAGGAGCCGAGATTTGTGAGGCGGAGGGTTTCATCGAGGAGATCGAATTCGAGGAGGCCGGCGGCGGGAGGGACGGCGACGGTGAGACAGCAGCCGTTTACGGCGATGCTATCGCCCTGGCTGGACCCGGCGGAAATGGCGGGGGCGCGGACGATGAGGCGGGAGGCGCCTTCGCGGGGATGGAGTGCCACGACGGCGCCGGTGGCTTCGACCAATCCGGTGAACATGGGGGCAGTCTCGACTAAAGGGGCGTGGGAAATCACTTCAAAAAACGGCGGGGCGCAAGAGGCATTGCAAATTGGAAATGAGTGGGTGAATATTTCGGTCCACCAAATACGCCAAAGGGCGCCAAGCATGGAAAAATTGATCATTATCGGCACTGGATGCGCGGGCCTGACGGCGGCCATTTATGCGGCGCGGGCGAGTTTTGACCCGCTGGTGCTGGAAGGGCGGGAGCCGGGCGGGCAACTCTCGACGACGACGCTGGTGGAGAATTATCCGGGGTTTGTGGATGGGATCGACGGGCCGCTGCTGATTATGAATATGAAGACGCAGGCGCAGCGGTTCGGGGCGCGGTTCCAGTATTCGACGGTGACGGGATTTGAGCCGAATGGGGATCACGTGCGGGTCCAGGTGGATGGGGAGGAGTGGATCGAGACGCGGGCGCTGATCATCGCGAGCGGGGCGTCGGCGCGCTGGCTGGGGATCGACCGGGAGCGGGAACTGGTGGGGCATGGGCTGACGTCGTGCGCGACGTGCGACGGGGCGTTTTACCGGGATGTGCCGGTGGCGGTGGTGGGCGGGGGCGACTCGGCGTGCGAGGAGGCGAGTTTTCTGACGCGATTCGCGTCGAAGGTTTACCTGGTACACCGGCGGGAGAAGCTGCGGGCATCGAAGATCATGGCGGACCGGGCGCTGGATAATCCGAAGGTCGAGCCGGTGTGGAATGCGGAGATCGCGGAATATTTGACGGACGATCAGAATGAGATGCGCGCGGTGAAACTGCGGGATACGGCAAATGGGGAGGAGCGGGAGCTGGAGGTGAAGTGTGTGTTCGTGGCGATCGGGCATATGCCGAATACGGGGCCATTCCGCGGGAAGCTGGACATGGACGAGGATGGGTACCTGCTGCAAAAATTCGGTACGCTGACGAATGTGCCTGGCGTGTTCGCGGCGGGTGACGTGGCGGACCGGATATACCGGCAGGCCGTGACGGCGGCGGGGCAGGGATGCGCGGCGGCGCTGGATGCGGAGCGTTATCTGGCGAACTTCGAATAGGTGAGCGCTGTCCTCGAGCGCGGAGGAGCCGGGTCGTGAAAATCTGCGACCTGACCCAGTTTTATTCGCCGGTGAGCGGGGGAGTGAAACGGTATTTGCACGAGAAAGTGGCGTATGTGCACGAGCGGACGAGCGAGGACCGGCACATCCTGATCGTGCCGGGAGCGAGCGACAGCATGACGGACGAGGGGCGGGCGCGGACGTACACGATCCGGTCGCCGCTGGTCTCGCGGACGTCGCGGTACCGGGCGCTGCTGCGGCTGGAGGCGGTGGAGAGGATCCTGGAGCGAGAGCGGCCGGATGTGATTGAATCGGGTGATCCGTACCAGGTGGCGTGGAAGGCGGTGGCGTCGGGGGAAGCGATGCACATCCCGGTCGTTGGGTTTTACCATTCGCATTTTCCGGAGGCGTATTTCCGAAGCGTGGGGAAATTTTTTGGGCGGACGGCGACGGAATTTGTGATGGACCTGAGCCGGCGGTACGTGAGCACGTTGTATAATCGATTTGCGCGGACGCTGGTGCCATCGCCTGCGCTGGCGGAACTCTTGCGGGGGTGGGGGGTGAGGAATGTGGAGAACATCGACCTGGGGGTGAATACGGCGGTGTTCAAGCCGGAGCCGGACGACGCGGCGGCGACGCGGGCGGAACTGGGAATCCGGGATGGGCGGGTGCTGCTGCTGTATGTGGGGCGGCTGGCGGCGGAGAAGAATACGCGGGTGTTGTTCGAAGCGTTTGAGATGCTGAATGGGCAATGCCCGGGGAGGTTTCACTTGCTGGCGATCGGGGATGGGGGGCAGCGGCGGTATTTGCAGGAATTGCAAAGGACGACGGGGGCGGTGACGTGGCTGCCGTATTGCGCGGACATGGGGAAGCTGGCGGAATATTACCGGGCGGCGGATTTATTCGTGCATCCGGGGGTGCAGGAGACATTCGGGCTGGTGGCGCTGGAGAGCCAGGCGTGCGGGACGCCGGTGGTGGGAATCGCCGGGAGTTACATGGACCGGATCATTTTCAATTCGCAGCAGGACTGGGCGCATGAGAACTCGGGGGCGGCGCTGGCGCAGGCGATCCATGAGGCGGCGGACGCGAACCTTGCGGGGACGGGGAAGGCGACGAGCCGGAAGGTGCGGGAGCTTTACTCGTGGACGAGTGTGTTTGACCGTCTGTTTGCAATTTACCGGCAGGTCGTTAAAGACTACCGGAAGCCATGAGCGGGCCGAAAAATTTCACGATTCGCAAGTTCCGACCGAAGGACCGGGACGCGGTAAGGCGTCTGTGCTGCGATACGGGGTTCCTTGGGAATCCGATCGACCCGGTGTTCGAGGACCGGCGACTGTTCGCGGATTTTCTGACGGCGTTCTATACGGATTGGGAGCCGGAGTCGGCGTTCGTGATCGAGGTGGATGGGGAGGTGAAGGGGTATTTGCTGGGGTCGCGGCAGCCGTTGCGGCAGCAGATGTACAGCATTTACCAGAACGTGGTTTTGTTTTTGAAAATGGTGTGGAGGTACTGGGGGTATAACCGGGCGTCGCGGCGGTTCGTACACTGGATATTGCTGCACGGATGGCGGGAGGTGCCGGCGGCGCCGCGGCGGACGGCGCACTTTCACATCAATCTGCTGGCGGAGGCGCGGAATGTGCCGACGACGCGGGCGCTGATGGACGCGTATCTAAAGTACCTGGCGGAGCACGGGGAGAAGCGGGTGTACGGGCAGATGGTGACGTTTGAGAGCCGGCGCGGGGCGAAGATGTTCGAGCGCTACGGGTTCAAGGTGCTGAACCGGGCGGAGATTTCGAAGTACCGGAGGTTTCACCCTGAGCCGGTTTATTTGTGTACGGTGATCAAGGATTTGGAGGAGAACAGCAGGCTGTATGCGAAGGAGGGGACAGAAGAAATTGCTAATCGCTAATCCCGCAGGCGCGGGATTGCTAATTGATCGGAGGAAAAGCGTGTCTGGCGTTTGCGGCCGACCGTGAGCGAAAGCTCTTCACAGCCGCGTGAAGCTACAATTCGTCTCCAGGGAGGGGGGCACGGTTCGGCGCCTTGGAGAGAATGCGCTCCAAGTCGGCGGCTTTTCCGCGTTTGGCGCGTGTTTCGATGTCCTCACGCAGGTTCCATGCAGATATCTGGGCGGAGAGAGCCAAGGCAACGATTTGGTCAACGGTTACGTTCTCTTTTTGCGCGGCTTCCTGCGCCAGTTTTGCGAGGTAGTCCGGCACATTGGCATGGATCGTTGTCATGGCTGATTTCTGACGATAGTTAAGAAGTCCTTTGGGCTGAGAACAACGATGCCGAGCTCGCGCGCGGGATCGAGATGCCTCAAATCGTGGGTGACAATATAACTGACCCCGGCCTCATATGCGAGATGAACCTGCGCTTCGTCATCGGGGTCTTTTAAGGCGGGGATCCAGGTTCCCTTTGGATGATACCGCTCGGCAATGCTGCACAAGGCATCGAGGAAGCGGTCGACCTCGCGGGCCGTAATGCCCAGCTTGTCAGCGGCACGGGTGAGAATCTCCTCATATTCGGTGTACAGCGTATTGCTGAGTACCAGCTTCCATCGTTCGGATGCCAATAGCCGAAGCAATTCACTGGAGGCGCCCGCATTCGAATAGAGCGCCGCATAGATCACGTTGGTATCGACAACAGCCCGGAGCATCGAAGCCGTTGCATAGCGGACGAAGGCGGGGCCGTCGAGCCGGCGATTGAATGGGTTACAGCGATCCGTTTCTCTTCAGGACGAAGCCGATGGTGCGGATGAGTTCTTCGTTGCTGACGGGTTTGTGGAGGACGACGGCGTCTGGGAGGCCGGAGAGGAAGTGGACGACTTCAGGTTTGTCGGGGTAGCCGGTGATGAAGATGAAACGGGGGCAGAGCTCGGGCTTGGTGCGCTCGACGGCGAAGTAGAACATATCGCCGGGCATCTGGGGCATCATCATGTCGCACATGATGAGATCGAAATCGAAACGCATGATCTCGCGGACGCCCTCGACGCCGTTGCCGACGGTGGTGACGACGTAGTTGTGGGACTCAAGCAATTGTTTGAGGGTGTCGGCCAGCTCGATGTCGTCGTCGAGGAGGAGGATGCTCTTGATGGTGTGGCTGGTGGGTTCGCTCTGTGGCACGGCCATCCGGCGAAGCTAGAGGTTGTCTGATTGGTAGGCAAGGGCTGCGTTGGGAGGATTTTTGGCGGCGGTATTTGCGCGTTCGGGCAGAGCGGAAGGGTGAATCTCCTGTGGGCGAGGCGGGGGAATTGATGTTAATCTGGCGGGCATGCGCGCCTTGCTGTTTCTTGCGACGGCGACCGCCTGGATGCCGATTTCGGTATGGGCGGCCGGTTGGAGTCCATCCCCACTGGCGCTGGACGCCGCGTGGGATTACTCGGCGGAGCACAACGGATATTCGCTGATTGTGATTCAGCATCGGCACATCGAGTTCGAGCGATACGCGGATGGGGATGGGTCGCGGGTACGGCACAAGATTTACAGCGGGACGAAGGGGCTGTGGTGCGTGGCGGCTGTGGCGGCGCAGGACGACGGGCTGCTGGACCTGGATGAGCCGGTGTCGAGGACGATCACGGAATGGCGCGAGGAGCCGGGGCGCGGGCGGATTACGATCCGAGAGCTGCTGAATTTCACGGCGGGAATCGATCCGGGGTTTCACCTGCACTCGGACGAAGTGACGGACCGGGACAATTACGCGCTGGAGCTGCCGCTGGTGGCGCGACCGGGGGATTCGTTTATTTATGGGCCGAGTCAGATCCAGGTTTTTTGCGAGGTGCTGCGGCGGAAGCTGGCGGAGCGGAGCGGGGAGACGCCGTGGCATTACCTGGAGAGGCGGGTGCTGCGACCGCTGGGGATCGGGGATGTGCCGCACAAGGTGGATGCGCTGGGAAATCCGCTGATGGCAGCGGGTGTGCTGATGACGGCGCGGGAATGGGGGAGATTCGGGATGTATCTGCTGGCGGCGGGGAAGGACGGGGAGATCGACGATTGCCTGCGCGGGTCGGGGGAGAATCCGGCGTTTGGGATGGGGTTCTGGCTGAACCGGGAGGCACCGAGCGGGCGGATCGTGAATGTGGAGGAGGGGCTGGAGCCGAAGTGGAACGAGGAGGATTGGGACTCGGCGTGTTTGTGCCGGGAGGCGCCGCGGGATTTGTTCGTGTCGCTGGGATCGATGGGGCAGCGGCTGTATGTGGTGCCGTCTCTGGACCTGGTGGTGGTGAGGCTGTCGGGGGATTCGAGTTTTTCGGATGCGGAGTTTTTGAGGCTGCTGATGGAAACGCCGACGAGGAGTATGTGAACGGAAGGGAGGGAAGGAAATTGCAATTAGCAATTACAGATTAGCAATATCCCCGCGCTCTACCCGATCGCTGCGTATCGACTCCACCCGCACTCTCTCCCATCAGCAATTTCTCCCATTTCCCCCATTCTATGGCTTATTTCTGTTAACCGCCGCACCTCGCCCCGCGACCAAAACTCCACATGCGCCGCTTCATCCTCTTCGTCCTCCTGGTCGCCTTGTGCGTCTACGGCCTCTACCGCTATACAGAGACCCGCGCCCCCCTCACCGTCCCCCCGCCATTCACTCCCGCCCCCGGCCCCGTCATCAGCTCCAGTGACGTCCACCTCCTCCAGGAGATGGACCAGGAATACACCCGCCTCGTCCAGTCCGTCGTCCCCTCCGTCGTCAGCATCGTCGCCACCAGGCGCGTCGAGCAGGAAGACGAGGACCCCCTCCAACTCTTCCTCGATCGCCACTTCGGCATCGCCCCTCGCACCGGGACCACGCACTCCCTTGGCTCCGGCGTCATCGTCTCAAAAGAAGGCCACATCATCACCAATCAGCATGTCGTCGCGGATGTCGATGAAGTCAGCATCCGCCTCTCCAATGGCCAGACCGCCCCCGCCCAGATCATCGGCTCAGACCCCGTCACCGACATCGCCGTCCTCAAGGTCTCCGGCCTCAACCTCACCCCGCTCCCCTTCGGCGATTCAGATCAGGTCAAAGTCGGCCAGCGCGTCATCGCCGTCGGCAATCCCTTCGGCTGGGACGAGACCGTCACCCAGGGCATTATCAGCGCAAAAGGCCGCTCCATGGAAGACAGCGCCAACGACTTCTTCCAGACCGACGCCGCCATCAACCCCGGCAATTCCGGCGGCCCGCTCATCGACTTGCGCGGCCAGATCATCGCCATCAACTCCTCCATCTACTCAGGCCAGGGCAATGGCGGCTGGGAGGGTATCGGCTTTGCCATTCCCTCCAATACCGTCCGCCGCGCCCTCGATGCTATCATCCGCACTGGCCGCGTCCCCCACGGCTACTTAGGCGTCGAGATCCTCAACCCCGACCTCGCCGTCCGCTCCGGCATCGCCGACGTTGACGGCGCCTGCGTCCTCGGCGTCACCCCTGGCTCCCCTGCTGACAAAGCCGGCATCCTCAAACAAGACATCATCACCTCCATCGCCGGCCACCCCGTCCACAATTTAAACGAACTTCGCAACCAGATCGCCGCCGTCCCCACCGGCTCCCAGGTCCCCATTCAGCTATTGCGCAACGGCCGGCCCATGACCGTCACCGCCGGCATCCAGGAGCAAACCGCCAATCAAACCGCCGGCGCCCAGCCCGCCCAGCCCGCGCCAAACCAGTCCAACTCAGCCGTCGATCTCCTCGCCGGCGTCCAGGTCACCGAGATCCCCCCCGATCACCGGCAGGACCTTCCTCCCAATGCCCACGGCGTCATGGTCTCCGCCGTCGATGGCAATAGCCCCGCCGCCGGCACCCTCCAGCAGAGCGATGTCATAGAGCAAGTTGACCTCATCCCCATCTACTCCGTCCCCGAGTACCGGCAAGCCGTCTCCTCCCTCACAGGCAACCGCGTCCTCCTATTGATCTGCCGCGGCGGCCAGCGCTCCTTCGAATTAGTCACCCGCTAAGTGACATAGGTTCCATGTCCTCCTTTTCGTCCCTTATGTCCTTTATGCCCCTTCCCTGCCCGCCACACTTCCCACCCTTGTGGGATGCGGCCGGGCGCATCACCGCCACCCGCTATCCCAATTGGCAATCTCAGATTGCCAATTCGCAATCCTCCAAAATCTGATATTCTGATTTTATGCGAGGGTTCGCAATCGGGATTAACCGGCCCCCGCTCATTCCCCGAGGCTTGGCACCCTGAATGCTACCTGAGGCAATTATGCAATATATTTTGCTCTCCATGACCGCGGCTCTGCTGGCGGCTTACTCGAGGCTCACGGCGGCGCGGCTGGCTCCGGCCAGGGTGGTCGCCTCAAAGGGGCGTCGGAAGGCTTAACCCGGATATTTCGCAGGTCGTAAATTCGGCAGCGGATTCCGTCAGGAAGCGCTCAACGTGTCGATAGCGGGGCGTTTTTTGGCTCGGGCCGAGCTAAGCCGGCTGAGCACCGGAAGCGAAGATTCAAGCGGGTTGCTCTTGCGGGCTGGGCTTGATTGAATTCAGGGCATGCTTCGCACTGGCAAATGCCTTAACTACGCCGGGTGCCTGCTGGCCTATCGGAATGAAAGCATCACGATTCCGGATGATGCGCCTTTCGTCTGCCCGGAATGCAAAAGGCTGCTGATCGAACGGCCCGATCCCGGGGTGAACAAGCCGATTGCAATCCAGGCGATCATTCTGGGGGGGATTTCGCTGCTGGTCATCATGGGGGCTGGGGCCGTGTATATACGGGCGCGCAGTCTCAAGCGGCAGCAGCCCGCGGGACAGATTGGGACGTCATTCGAGCAGGCGGCGGTGGCGGCGGAGCATGGGGAGTATATGCCGTCGCGGCATATGGCGGTGGCGGATACACCTGCGCCGGCGGCCAGCGCGGCGCCTTTGGCAATGCCGGGCGCCGCGGAAGAGGCGGCTCCGGCCAGCCCGCCGCCCGACGCGGTGCAGGCACAGACGCCGAATTTGCAGGATGCTCAGAACCAGCGGGTTAAGGATGAGGTGCTGCGGCGGATCGACCTGATGCCGAATATCTCGGCGGAGGATAAGGACAAGCTCTATATGTCGGTCGAGCGGGCGCGGCAGATGGGACGGATTCTTACGATCCCCTTCCCTTCCGGGCATGTGGCGGTGAGCCCCGACGACGTGGATCAACTGAAGGCCGCGCTGGAGTCGGCGGAGTTGCAGCCATTCATCAAGGACCCGACGTGCGTGCTGGTGGTGCTGGGGTTTGCGGACCTGAAGGGGGACGAGCAGGCGAATCTGCGCATCTCGCTGCAGCGTGCGCAAAGTGTGCTAAACGCCTTGCAGGATCGATGCGGGGTCCTCAATGTAATGCACGCCGTGGGCATGGGCGGTTCCACCCTGTTCGGCAATGCGCGGGACGCAGATCGCAACCGCGTGGTCGAAGTCTGGGCCGTCCTGCCCTGATCGATTTCCCCCACAGAGCCATGAGCCCCGAGCCTTCCACCGGTGAAAACGGCGGCGAGCATTTCCTTGCCGTGCTGGCGGGGCTGCCGCCGCGGGCCTTCCCGCTGGCGCCGGGACAATTCCTGCTGGGGCGGTCGCTGGAAGCGGATTTCCGGCTGGACCATTGCGAGGTATCGCGGCGGCATTGCCAGATCGATGGCGACGAAAGCGGGTACTGGGTGACGGACCTGGGGAGCCAATGGGGAACGCGGGTGGGGCCGATCGCGATCACGGAACGGACGGCGCTGATCCCGGGCGATCTGCTGACGCTGGGGGTGGTGCGGGTGCTCTTCGATGCGGGGCGGGCGCCGGCGCCCGCGGAGCTGGAGCGGCGCGCGGCGATGATTCCAAGCCCGGCAGTGTCGACCGCGATGCTGTTCCATGGGAAGCCGGTTGTGTCCGTGCCGCTGGGGGAGAGTACGACGATCGGGCGCGATCCAGGCTCGGACCTGGTGCTGCATTCGCCGGCGGTGTCGCGGCATCATGCGCTGGTGATGCGGCACCCGGACGGGTTTCATGTGGTCGATTTGGAGAGCAGTGCGGGGTCGTTCGCGAACGGGCGCCGGTTCGATGAGCATTGTCTGGTGATCGGGGACCGGCTGCAGCTTGGGCCGTTCCATTTCGCATTCGACGGGGCGGCGCTGCACCCCACGGGGACGGTGTCGGGCGGGAGCATTCATGCGCGCAATATCGGGCGGGTGGTGCATGGGCGGGCGGTGCTGGAAGATATTTCGCTGGATGTGGCGCCGTCGGGATTCGTGGGAGTGATCGGGCCGAGTGGGGCGGGGAAGTCGTCGCTGCTGGCGATCCTGGCGGGATTGAGTGTGCCGGCGAGCGGAACGGTGACGGTGGACGGGGTGCCGGCATCGGCGAGCGCGAGCGCGAATCATTGGGGGTTCGTGCCGCAATCGGATATCGTGCATCCGGAGTTGACACTGTTTCAGGCGCTGGATTACGCGGCGCGGCTGCGATTCCCGGGGGATACGCCACCCATGGAACTGCGGAAGCTGATTATCCGCACGATGGTCCAACTGGGCCTGCGGGATCGTGTGGACAGCCGCATCGCGGATCTCTCGGGCGGGGAGCGGAAGCGGGCGAGCGTGGCGGTGGAATTGCTGGCGCGTCCGCCGGTGCTGTTTCTGGACGAGCCGACGTCCGGGCTGGATCCGGCAACGGAATTCAAACTGATGGAATTGCTGCGGGACGTGGCGGACGGGGGCTGCACGGTGCTGTGTACGACGCACGTGATGGAGAACGTGTACCTGATGGACCAGATCACAGTCGTAATGGCGGGGCGCGCGATCTTTACCGGGACGCCGCGGGAGATTCGGGATTTTTTCGGCATCCAGCGGCTGGCGACGCTTTATGACCGGCTTGCGGAAAAGGCGCCGGACGATTGGATACAGGCGGCATCGCCGGCTCCGCTGCCGCCGCCCGCGGCGGAATCCTCCGGGGCGCCGACGCTGCAACGGCAACCGTCGACGCTTACGCGGCTGGCGGTTCTGCTGGAGCGTCAGTGGGCGATCCTGCGGTCGGATTGGCGCAACGCGGCATTGCTGGCGGCGCAGCCGATCGTGCTGGCGGCGCTCGTGGCGTGGGTGAGCGGGGATGCTTCGCTGCGGCTTTTCTTCGCGTACATCGCGACGCTGTGGTTCGGGTGCGGCAATGCATCGCAGGAGATCGTGAGGGAATGGCCGATTTACCGGCGGGAGCGGATCGCGGGAGTGACGCCGGGGATTTATGTGTTTGCGAAATTGATCTTTCTCGGGGCGCTGACGGCGGTGCAGGCGGGCTTGTTTTATGGGGCGCTGGAGTGTTTTGGGGGGATTGGCGGGTCTGTATTGTGGCAGGTGGGGGCGCTGTTGCTCACGGCTTCGGCGGCGGTTGCGATCGGGTCGCTGATATCCGCGCTGGCACGCAATCCGATGCAGGCGGTGGTTGCGGTGCCGCTGATTTTGATTCCGTTTATTTTGCTTTCGGGTGAGACGCCGTCGGCGGCGGAGTTGCATTCGCGCCCGCTGGTGTCGGTCGTGGCGGGCGCGATGCCTTCGTTTGCCGCGCAACGTTGCATGGACCTGAGTTTCTTCTGGCATCGGCGCATCGATGCGGACGCGGTGGCCGGGCATGAGATCGCGTACCGGGATTTGCCGGAGAGCGCGAAGGTGGAGAATGGGCAGGTGTTTACGGACGCGATGCCGGGGGTGTATGCGCTGCTCTCGCTGCTGCTGTGGACCGGGGGCGCGTATGCCGCGACCTGTGTGGCGCTTCGGTTTCGGGAAAAATGTTGAAGCGCGCGGCCATCCCGATGTTGCTCGCACTGGCGCTTGCGGCGTGCCGGCCCGCACCGAGCGCCGCGCCGTCCGCGCCCGCGCCGGTCGTGCGCGCGTACACGCAATTCTCGCCGGGAGATACGCTGGACCTGGTCCAGACGCAACTGGGGCTCGATGGTTATGAGGTAAGATATCGCAGCTCGATGCCGGTCGGGCAGATGGGGATGGTCTACTTTCTCGACGATGGGAACTTGCACATCGATGCGAAGAAAATTGGGGATACGTGGGTGATCCTTAATGTGCCGCTGCTGGATCCTTCGAATGTGCCGGCGGCGGATCGCGTGGCGGAGTGGGACCGGGGGGCGGATGCGCAGGTGATTCACTCAGAGAGTGACCGGTGAACTGCCGGCGCCACCCCACACTGGGATTTCCGCTGTGCAGAATTCCGATACAACGTCACGATTGCGACGAACGCACGAAAAAGGGCAAAAAAAGAGGGGCGACCCTTTCGGATGGCCCCCAAGCCGCAAATGCGGGAAGTTGACTTAAGTTAAGCATAAATCAGGCTTTGGCAACAAGAATTCATGGAACTCCCCAACCCCGCACCCAAACAAAGACCCAAGTGTTGCATCTACATTGACGGCTTCAATTGCTACTTCCGAATTTTTCGGCACCGACCCGAATGGAAATGGCTCAACATTCAGTCGTTCTACGAGAATTTGCGGGCTCGCGAAGAAGTCGTTTGCGTCAAGTATTTCACGGCAATCATTGAGCCGAACGTTCCGTTCAGTGAGAAGAAAGACCGCCAAGCATTGTATTTCGCGGCGCTTAGAGCATTTTCTATTTAATCTGAAGCATATTGGGCATGATGAAGGAAGTGGAGGCATTCGGAGGCTGAGAAGCAGTTGAGGGCGTGGGCGATTGCCTTGACGAGGTCATCGAAGGTTCT
>JBEKOV010000061.1:0-20246 GCA_049521415.1 Chthoniobacteraceae bacterium | reverse complement strand
AGAACCTTCGATGACCTCGTCAAGGCAATCGCCCACGCCCTCAACTGCTTCTCAGCCTCCGAATGCCTCCACTTCCTTCATCATGCCCAATATGCTTCAGATTAAATAGAAAATGCTCTAGCGCTCACTTCCCGATACAAAACGTCGAGAAAATCTCCCCCAGCAATTCCTCCGCATCCAGCCGGCCTGCGACGTCGCCCACCGCATTCAGCGCCGCCCGCAGTTCAATCGCGATAAACTCCGGCGACGCCCCCTCGCCAATAGCCCGACCCGCCGCTCCCAAATAATCGGCGGCTAATTTCAGGCATGCCTGATGCCGGGCGTTGATCGCGATCATATAATCGTCCGCATTCGCCCCGCCACGCATCGCCGTATCAAAAATCGCCTGCGTCAGCGCATCGAACCCCTCCCCCGTCTTGCATGAAAGTCGCACCGCGCCGGCGCGATCCTGCCACGCTGCATGCACGCCCAGGTCGCATTTATTCAGCACGAGAATCGTCGGTGCCGCCGGCGCTTCCGCCAAAGTCGTTGACGGCCCCACACTACCGTCGATGACCTGCAGCGCCAGCCCCGCGCGCTCGAGCACCTGCCGCGTCCGCTCGATCCCCGCGTTTTCCAGCACGTCCTCCGACGGACGCAACCCGGCCGTGTCGATCAGCCGCACCGGGATGCCCCGCAGATTCACCACCTCCTCCAGCGTATCCCGCGTCGTCCCCGGCAGATGGCTCACAATCGCGCGTTCATAACCCAGCAGCCGGTTCAGCAGGCTCGATTTCCCCGCGTTCGGCTCCCCGAAAATCACCGTGCGCAATCCCTCCCGCAGCACCCGCCCTTCATCCGCCGTCCGCAGCAGACGCCCCACTTCCGCCCGCGCCGAATCGATCCGTTCCATCAACGCCGCCCCAGTCGCCGAGTCGATATCCTCGTCCGGAAAATCAATGTGCGCCTCCACATGCGCCAGGATCGAGATCAACGCCGCGCGCAATTCCGCAATGTGCCGCCCCAGCCTCCCTTCCATTTGCTCAGCCGCCGCGCGCAGCGCCAGGTCCGTCTGCGCCCGGATCAGGTCCATCACAGCCTCCGCCTGCGTCAGGTCCATCTTCCCATTAAGAAATGCCCGCCGCGTAAATTCCCCCGGCTCCGCGATCCGCGCCCCCCGCGCAATCAGCAGATCCAGAATCCGCCGCGTCACGAGAATCCCCCCATGGCATTGAATCTCGACCACATCATTGCCCGTATAACTGGCCGGCTCGCGATGCACCGAGAGCAGCACTTCATCGATCACCTGCGTCCCATCCATAATGCGCCCGAATTGCTGCACCCGCGCCTGCAACTCCCCCGCCGCCACGCGCGACCGGAATATCTCCCCCGCAATCTCAACAGCGCGCGGCCCGTCCATCCTCAGCACCGCGATCGCTCCCTCGCCAAATGGCGTCGACACCGCCGCGATGGTATCCTCGGCAATTCTCATCGCGTCAGACCCGGGGACCCAGTCCGTCACGCCGCCACCGGCGCCAGCGCCTTCTCAAGCTCCGCGATAAACCGCCGGTTCTGCGTCCCGGTCCCCACGGACACGCGAATCCACTCCGGCAATTGATACGACGCCATCGCGCGCACGATTACCCCCTTCGCCAGCAGCGCCTTGAAGACCTCATTCCCGTCCCCCACCTTCACCAGCACGAAATTCGCGTAACTCGGAACGTATTCCAGCCCCATCAGCCCGAACTGCTTCTCCAGGTAATCCCGCCCCTCTCGCGTCAGCTCCCGCGTCTTCCGCTGGTGCTCCAGGTCCAGCAGCCCCGCCAGCGCCCCCGCCTGCGCGATCGCATTCGCATTGAACGGCTGCCGCGTCCTCTGCAGCACCGCAATCGTATTCTTCGCCGCCAGCCCATACCCGATCCGCAAGCCCGCCAGCCCCTGGATTTTCGAAAACGTCCGCAGCACCACCACATTCTCCCCCCCCTGCCGGATATACTTCAGCGTATCCGGCGCATCGTCGAGGAACTCATAATAAGCCTCGTCGAAAATCACCACGACGTCATCCGGCACGCGCTCCATGAACCGGTCGATCTCCTCCTGCGATACCATCGCTCCCGTCGGATTATTCGGATTCGTGACAAAAATCTCCCGGGTCCGCGGCGTGATGGCCGCCGCCATCGCATCCAGGTCGTGCCGAAAATCCGGGTCCGGCACCTCGATCACCCGCGCGCCAAAAAGCTGCGCCATTAACGCATACACCGCAAAGGCGTGCCGCGCCGTAATCACCTCGTCCCCCGGCCGCAGGAACGCGTGCCCGATAAACTCGATCACCTCGTTCGACCCATTCCCCAGGATCACATTCTCCCGCTGAAATCCGAATTGCGCCGCAATCGCCTCCCGCAGGTAAAACCCGCCCCCGTCCGGATAAAAGTGCGCCCGTTCCAGCGCATCGCGCATCGCCGCGAGCGCCTTCGGCGACGGCCCCAGCGGATTCTCGTTCGAGGCCAGCTTGATAATCTGTGACGGCTCGAGCCCAAGCTCCCGCGCCACGTCCTCGACCGGTTTCCCGGGCTCATAACAGACAAGGTCGCGAAGCTGCGGATTGGCTAAATTCCAGATCGATGACGACATAAGGGAAGCCAATACTAACGCACCCTTCCGCTAAAACGCCAGTCCATCCCCATCCCCGCAAAACCCCGCCCCGCCAAGGCGGGGCGGCAAATCAATCAGCAATCTCACTTCAGCAATCATCAATATTCCCGCCGATCGACCCGACCTCTGCGTATCCGCCCCACCCGTGATCCCAAGCAATTTCAGATTAGCAATTAGCAATCTCCCCCTCCATCCTCCCCCCGTGCAATCCCTCACCGCCAACCCCTCCGACGCCTCGGACTGGGTGCTCATCCGGCGTCTGCTCGCCCTCAGTTGGCGGTACCGCTGGGGCTGTTTGCGCATCCTTGCGCTTCAGCTTTTCATGGTCGCCCTCATCATCTCGGCGATGGGATTCACCGGCCTGGGCGTCGATGAGATCAGCCACGCCATCGGAGCATCCCCCGCCCCGCATTGGCCCTTCGGCCTAGTCGCCCCGGCCGGCTGGACGCCGTGGCAGCGCATCGCCTCCGTCGCCGGGTTGATTGTCGGGTTCGCCGCCATTCGCGGCGTCATCGACAGTTGGTCCCGCCACGAGACCAATCACCTCGTCCAGGGCCGGATCGTCGTCCAGATGCGCGCCGACGTCTACGCGAAGCTCCAGCAACTCTCCTTCCGCTTTTACGATGCGAACGCGAGCAGCTCCATCATCGGCCGCGTCACAAGCGACGTGCAAAGCGTCCGCATGTTCGTCGATCAGGTCCTCATCCAGAGCATCACCATGGCCGCCACGCTGGCCGGTTCCGGCGCCTACATGCTCTGTATCCATGTGCCTCTCACCATTGCCTGTCTGGCCACCACCCCTCTGCTCTGGTTTGCCTCCACGCGCTTTTCAAAGACCGTCCAGCCCGGCTATCGCAAGAACCGCGACCTCACCGATGACATGATCCAGCGCCTCGCCGAGAACATCCGCGGCATCGCCGTCATCAAGGCGTTCGCCCGCGAAGACGATGAGATTCGCAAATTCCGCGCCACCAATGACGTCCTGCGCACGCAGAAACAGAAGCTCTTTCGCGCGGTGAGCATTTTCATGCCGGTGACCGGCATCCTCAGCCAGATCAATCTCGTCGTGCTCCTCACCTACGGCGGCTACCTCGTCATCCAGGGGCGCATCCCGCTCGGTCTGGGCCTCCTTACCTTTAGCGGCCTCCTTCAGCTTTTCTCCGCCCAGATCGCAAACATCGCCGCCGTCGCCAATTCGATGCAGGAAAGCCTCGCCGGCGCCCGCCGCGTCTTCGAGGTCCTCGACGCCCCCCTCGAGATCGTCAACGCTCCCGACCCTATGTGGCTCCCCCGCGTCTGGGGCCGCGTCACCTTCGAGCACATCTGGTTCGATCCCGGCGCCGAGCCCATCCTCAAGGACATCAGCTTCGAGGTCCAGCCCGGCCAGTGCGTCGCCGTCGTCGGCCCGACCGGCTCCGGCAAATCCGCCCTCCTTTCCCTCATCCCGCGCTTTTACGATCCCTCCAAAGGCCGCCTCCTCATCGATGGCGTCGATATCCGCAAGCTCGAGCTCAGCGCCGCCCGCCGCAACGTCGGCCTCGTCTTCCAGGAGAGCTTCCTATTCAGCACCACCGTCGCCGCCAACATCGCTTTCGGTGTCCCCGAGGCCACTCGCGGGCAAATCGAGAAAGCCGCCCGCATCGCCTCCGCGCACGATTTCATCGTCAATCTCCCGAAAGGATACGATACCATCCTTGGCGAAGGCGGCAGCGGTCTCTCCGGCGGCCAGCGCCAGCGCCTCGCCATCGCCCGCGCCGTCCTTCTCGATCCCGCCATCCTCCTCCTCGACGATCCCACCGCCGCCATCGACGCCGAGACCGAGCACGAGATCGTCCAGGCCATGCAATCCGCCATGCTCGGCCGCACCACTTTCATCGTCGCCCACCGTCTTAGCACATTGCGCACCGCCGATCTCGTCGTCGTCCTCGACCGCGGACGCCTCATCCAAATGGGAACCCACGAAGACCTCCTCCGCCGCGAAGGCTACTACGCCATGGCCGCAAAACTCCAGACCTGGGACCGCGCCGCCTGAGCGCACTGTCGCCGCGGGCCATTAATCGCGATCTCTTCCGTCCTTCTGTTCAAATCCTTCACCAATTCATCCCCCCACATTCCCTCCCGTCCTGAAAGAAAACGCAAACACAGCCGCCAGGACAATGAGCACGAAAGACACCACATAATTCCAAGCCATTTTCTCCTTCAAAAACATAACCGCAAACACCATAAAAACCGCCAGCGTCACGCATTCCTGGATCACCTTCAGTTGAAATCCCGTGAACTCCCGGAACCCGATCCGGTTCGCCGGAACCGCAAAGCAATACTCACAAAACGCAATCAGCCAGGAGATCACAATCGCCTTCCCCAACGGCCAGTTGTGCCCGTACTTCAGATGCCCATACCAGGCAAACGTCATAAATATATTCGAGCAGCAGAGAAGTAGAACAGTGCGCATGGCAAATTGTGCCCGCTCAGTTTCGGCCCAGTCAAGCCCCCTGGCCGTAACCCCTCTCTGTCCTTCGCTTCCTTCTGTTTAACTCTCCAGCCTCTCACAAAATTCCTCAAAACTCCCCGCCTCCCGGATCGAATTATTAATCCTGTCCAGCGCCCCATCTTCAAACACCCGGTTCAAGCTCACCGTCCTTGGGCCACTCGGCGTCTTGAACACAACCTCATCCCATTGGATCGATGCGATCTGCTCGTGGAAACGCGCCACGCTCCGCCCGCGGAAAAAAGCCCGCGTCGTCTCAGGCGGCTGAAAAATCGCCGCCTTGATATCCTGCTCCGTGATGAACCGCCGCATCTGCCCCGTCCGGATCAACTCGTAATACAACCCATGGTCCAGCGAGATGTTATGGTACTCCAGATCGATCGATTGCAGCCACGGGTCCGTCCACGCGATCCCCTCGCTCTCCCGGAACGTCGTTAGCATAAACTTCTTCGCGACCCAATCCAGCCGGTCCACGCAACTCATCACGTCGCGTTGCAAATCATTCAGGATTTCGTTCCACGCCTCGATGATCCATTTCGATTCCGGGCTCGCTTCGCAATGCTGCCGCGCCGCCTCCAGGTACAGCCTTTGAACATCGATTGCCGAAATCTTCCGCCCGTCGCGCAACTCGATGATCCAGTCATAATTCTGATCCCGCGAAATTGATTTCCCCGCCTCCACCGCGTTCGCAAGCTCCAGCTTCGGCGCCTGGTCTTTCTCGATCAGCTCCAGCACCAGCGCCGTCGCCCCCATCTTCAGCGCCGTCGCGATCTCGCTCATGTTCGAATCCCCAATGATGACGTGAAACCGCCGGTACCGTCCCACGTCCGCGTGCGGCTCGTCCCGTGTGTTCACGATCGGCCGCCGATTCATCGTATCGATCGACACCAGCACGCTGAAAAAATCCGACCGCTGCGAAATCTGGTACAGCCCCGGCTGCCCCGCGCTCCCCTCGGATTCCACCCCCATCTTCCCCGCCCCCGCGTAAATCTGCCGCGTCACCAGGAATGGCACCGTCCCAGCCACAATCCGGTCCCACGGCACATCCCGCCGCATCAGATAATTGTCATGGCACCCGTAAGAATGCCCCACGAAATCCGTGTTGTTCTTATACAGCCTCACTTCCTGCCCGCTCTCGACCAATTGCTTGTTCCTCCGCCGCGCGCATTCCGCCAGGATTCGCTCCCCCGCCTTGTCCTGCGCCACCAACTCCCGCAGCGTCGAGCACTCCGGCGTCGAATACTCCGGATGCGCGTGGTCGTTGTAAAAGCGCGCCCCGTTCGAGAGCACCAGGTCGCTCTTGATCTCCTCGAATGACAGCGACCGATTCTTGTCGATCTCGTAATACGCCGACTCGTCCGCATCCTGCATCAGTTCCGCCGCGCGGAATCCCCGCGCGTCCTGGTGCGGGTCCTCCAGGTTGTAATCCCATTTCATCAGCGACCCATACTCGGTGTATCGCCGCACGATCTCGATCGACTCATGCACCACATCCACATTCTCCTGCCCCTCCACGGTGATGCCGTACTCCGTCTCAATCCCGAAAATGCGATTCATCGTGTCAATACGACGATAGCGCCACAACCCGGCACCCCTTTGCTCCCTTTGCTTCCTTCTGTTTAATTCTTCCGTCCAGCTGGGGAAAAATCATTTGGCTAGATGATCGAGTGAGGCGCTGCCTTGGCCGCCGCGCCGGCCCGGATCGGCGACACCTTCACGACGTTCTCGGAATCGTAGTCGATCAGCTTCAGCCAATCCTCGGTGATGTCGGTCGGCGGGAAGATATCGTTCTCCGCGTACTCCGCCTCCAGCGAGAGCCGCAGATCCGTCTCGGAGATGCCCTCCTCCTGCTGGCTCGCGATCGCCCGCTTGATCGCAAACCCCTTCGCCCGCTCCACCACCGATGCGATGATCGCCCCGCTCACCAGGTCGCCCCGGTACAGCACCTCCCGCTTCCCGCTCCGCAGCGTCACTTCCAGAAATTTATTTTCCTCCCGCCGCGCGAATTGCAACTCAACGATCGACCCCACCAGCGCCTCGATCGCCTCATGTACCCCGCCGCTCGATTCCACCAGCGCCGGATCGTATGGCAGCCCCGGCGTCAGGTAGATCTTGTAAATATCGCTCGCCCCGTCCCGCGTCGGACGGTTCACCTTGATCTTCCGGTCGATCCGCCCCGGCCGCAGGATCGCCGGGTCGATCAAATCCGCCCGATTCGACGCCAGGATAATCACCACCTCGTTCAGCGAGTCGATCCCGTCCATCTCCGTGCAGAACATCGGCACCAGCGTCGACAGAATATTCGAGTACCGCGACGCCCGCCGCGTCCCCAGAATGCTCTCCGCCTCGTCGATAAACAGGAACGGCAAAAATCCCTCCCGCCGCTTCTCCCGCGCCGTCTGGAAAATCTCCCGCACCATCCGCTCGCTTTCGCCCACCCACATATTCAGGATTTCCGGCCCCTTGATGTGCATGAAGTACTCGCTCATCTCCTCGCCCGTCTGCTCCTTCAGCTTTTGC
Source organism: Chthoniobacteraceae bacterium (assembly GCA_049521415.1). Classification (GTDB taxonomy): domain Bacteria; phylum Verrucomicrobiota; class Verrucomicrobiia; order Chthoniobacterales; family Chthoniobacteraceae; genus DATAXI01. The sequence continues at coordinate 12,607 of JBEKOV010000061.1, read as the reverse complement.
GTCAGATTATACGCCGTCGCCTTCCCGATCAGCGTCTTGCCGCACCCCGGCGGCCCGTAGAGCAAAAACCCCTTCGGCGTCGAATGCTGGAACCGCTCGAACAATCCCGCATGCAGCAGCGGCAGTTCGATCGCATCCTGGATCGCATGGATCGCCTCCTCCTGCCCGCCCACTTTCTCCCACGGCAGTTCCGGCACATTGTCCAGGTAGTAATCCTGCGAATGCGGATGCGCCAGCAACTCCACCGCGATGCGGTAATTGGAATCCACCCGCACCTCGTCCCCCGCCTTCACCTGTTGCCGCGCCAATTCCCCCCCGCGCTGCAGCACGATCGATTGCATCCCATGTTCAGTCCCCACCCGCAGCCGATCCTCCCCCAGCACCTCGGTCACCTTCGTAACCGGCCCGGAAGTGTCGAACCCCATATCTCCCACGATCACAAATGCCTCATTCACCAGCACTCGCGTCCCCTTCCGCAGCTTGTTCACCGGGATGCGCGGGTCGATGTTGCAATAGTAATCCGCCCCGCCCACCACGATCTGCGCCGTCTCCCTGTTCGGCGCGCCCAGGAACGTCCCGATCCGGTTCGCCGGCGATGTCACCTTCTTGACGATCTGCTCCAGCTTCTCGATCGCCTCCCGCGCCTCCCCCATCGTCTCCTCTTGCGAGGCGAATTGGCCCCGCAGATCCAGCAACTCCTTCCGGATCGGATCCTCCGGCCCCAGCGAAGAGATGGTCCGGTCCAGCGACTCCAGGGCCGAGAGGCTCTCATCGCCCGGAAGGAAATCGTCACGGATCATCTCGCTCCAATTATAGCGCGTGCGCTGGCCGCCGCAAATCCGGATCAACGTCTCCCCGGAAAAAAGACCAAAAGTTCCTCCTCGCCTGCCGTCCCGTCCCACGCTACAAAAATCATTCCCACCGTAGCTTTATGGATATCAAAAAAATGATGAAGCAGGCGCAGCAGATGCAGCAAAAGCTCGCCGAGGCCCAGGCCGAACTCGCGGAAAAGACTGTCGAGGTCACTGCGGGCGGAGGCAAGCTCACCGTCGTTGCAAACGGCGCCGGCGACGTCGTCTCCATCAAGATCAACAAGGACATTGTCGATCCTGACGACGTCGAGATGCTCGAGGACCTCATCCTCGGTGGCGTCCAGCAAGCCATCGCCCAGGGCCGCGACCTCGCTCAAAAGGAAATGGGAAAAATCACCGCCGGCATGGGCCTCCCCCCGGGCCTGCTCTAGCCGCGCCCCTTCAATTCTTTCGAATTTCGTCCCGCGACGGCGGGATCGAATTTTCCGTCCGCCCCCTCACTTCCCCCCATTCCCCACCGTCGGAATGATGTACGTCTTATCCACGCACCACAGCGAGTTCCCATAACTCTGCAAGCTCGTCCCCCCAGCTGGCGGATTCGGCTCCGGCGCATTGTATTCCGCCTGGCTGATGAACCGCGCCGACCCATCCGCGAACAAATAATTCGACCCGCCCTTGTACGCCGCCGTCTCCAGGTAATCATTCTCATTCCCGTTCGGCTCTTCCTCAAAATCCATGTAAAACTGGTCGCGGACCCCGATCTTCAGCATCCCCAGCAGGATGATGTCGGACGTTTCCGGAAATGCGTTCAGCCGAATCGTCACACTCGAATCCTCAAACGTATTCAGGTCGTTATACCCGTTCATGATGAAACTCGTATTGTTTTGCGAATTGCTCACCGCCTGCTGCGCCGTCAGCCCGCGGATAATCCAGTTCGACGTATCGAAGCTCGACGCGTACACCCGCACATCGCCCAGATACTGCGAGAGCAGGTACGGCCATTTGTTCGGCTGGGCGCCATTCTGGGTGTATACCCTCCCCGGCAGCACGTAGCTATGATCGTTCGCGTATAGAATAAACGCCGCTCCGATCTGCCGCATATTGTTCAGCGACACAGATTCATCCCGCGACGCAAGCGCCGTCTTGATCCCCGGGTAAATCAGCCCCACGAGCAGGGCGATAATGGCAATCACGACCAGCAACTCGATGAGCGTAAATCCACGTTTCCGGTTTTTCATGGTTCGACAACTGCTACGTTGAACTCCGAATACCGCAAAAGGTCTCGCCGTTGTATTCTTTCGCGAAGTGAATCTGTCCCGCCCGTGCGATCTCAGTCCACACCCTTCGCCCACCGCGCCGGCTCCCGAAGCTGGTGCAGCATCTCCCCGGCTTTCGGCACCAGCAGCACGCCTTCATCCTCCCGGTTCGCGAACTCCTCCGACCGGATCGTCTCCGGATCGCGATAGCCTAGGTTGATGCGCTCGCACACCTCGCGCGGGATGCGCGTCGCCAGCGTCACGCGCGCCCGGCAATGCTCCACCCCGTTCTCATACGTGCCGATTCCCCGCACATGCGTCGAGTGCGCCAGCACACCCCACGGCAGATCCTTAAACCGGTCCCATTGCTTGAGAAAATAATCCCGGCAGTGATAGCCGATCTGCTCGATGATCCGTCCGTGCATCACCGACACCGCCGTAATGTGCGGCGCGTAAATAATCAATTCGCCCCCGTCCGCCAGCACCGGCTCCAGCTTGTACATGCACTTCCCGCCCGTCCACAGGTCGTCGTACATCGCCGGCGCGCAGGAGAGGATCGTGTGATACGGATGCTCCTTGTAAACAATGTCCAGCCGCCGCGATAGCTCGGACGCCTCCTCCCATGCCCCCTCCGGCGCGCCGGCAAATGCTCCCGCCAGCTCGCTCCCATGGACCACCAGGCAAAAACACAGCTTCTCCACCGTCACCATCTTCGCCGCCCGATCCACCACCTTTCGCACCGGCGTCCATTTATTGCCGATGATCATCGGATTCGTGATCACCGCTCCCAGCCAATGGAAAAAATTCAGGATTTCCGGTCCGGCCACGCCGGGAAACAGATATTTGTTCCCCCCGGAAAACCCCACCACCTCATGCGGAAACACCGGTCCCACGATGATCACCTGGTCATAATCAAACAGCCGCGCGTTGATCTTCACCTCCACGTCCATCGCAAACAGCCCGCCGGACAAATTCGCAATTTCCTCCGCCGGTATCCGCCCCAGATCGCGCAACGCCGCCGGATTATCCCATTCATGATTTAGCAGCCGCACACTCCCGTATTCTCCCTGTCGTTCCGCCGCCGTAATCTCCAGCCGTTTGCAGATCGCCTCCTCGCTCATCGGCGGGTGCGTCCCCAGCGCCACCATCACGTCAAACACCCCCGCCGACGCCCCGATCTGCCGGTGCAACGCCCGGAAAAACGCCCCGATCGGCGCCGTCCGCGTCGCATCCGGTATGATCACCAGCACCTTCCTCCCAACATAATCCTTCGCCGGGCACGCATGCGCCACCAACTCCCGGATTTGCGCATCGGAAACAGCTCCGCCCGCCGGGGCGAGAATGGATTGAACCTGCGACATCGGAGTCATTCGCACACTAGCACGAACTTACGCAATTTTCACCAGATCCACACCGCAATAATTTTCACGCATCACAAGTAATATTCTACCTTAACCTCTTCCGATACTCATATTCCGTAACCTCATATCGTCTGCGAGAGGAACCCCCCATCCACCCGCAAATCCGCCCCCGTCACAAATCCGCTCGCTTTGCTGCTCGCCAGGAATATGGCCGCCCCAACCAATTCCGAGGGCTCCCCAAACCGCCCCATCGGCGTATGCCCCAGAATCGATTTCGCCCGCGCCGTCGGCTGCCCGCTTTCATCGAACAGCAGCCGCCGATTCTGCTCCGCCGGGAAGAAACCCGGCGTCAGCGTATTGACCCGCACGCCCCGCGGCGCCCATTCCCGCGCCAGGAACAGGCTCAGATTCAGCACCGCGGCCTTCGCCGCCGAGTAAGCCACCACCCGGCTCAGCGGCAGATGCGCCGAGACGCTCGCGATATTGATGATGCTCCCCCGCCCCCGCTCACACATCCCCGGACCAAATTCCTGCGCCGGCAGCAACGCCCCACCCGCCAGGTTTAAGTCAAAATTCGCCCGCCAATCCGCAAGCGCGATTTTCTCAAACGGCCTCTCCCCCGTCACCGTCACAGAGGCATCGTTCCCCCCGGCCGCATTCACCAGCACCGTAGGCGCGCCCAGCGCCTCGACCACCCCTTTGTGCGCCCGCCCCAGGCCCGCCGCATCCAGCGCATCCGCCTGGAAAAAAGCCCCTATTCCTCCCGCATCGCGAATCCGCGCCGCGCACGCCTCCCCGCGATCCGCCGCCCGCCCCAGCACAGCGACGCGTGCACCCGCTCCCGCCAAACCTTCCGCCAGCGCCCCGCCCAGCACCCCCGTCCCGCCGATCACGACAGCCACTTCCCCCGTGAGATCAAACAGCCCTGCGGCTGCAAACGTGGATTCTTGCATGAAAGCCGCAGCCTAAGCCGCGCGAATTCCCCCCTGCAAGTCCGATCCCTCTCGACAATCGACCAGAACGCTGCCTGCCCGTAAGCGCTTCCCGCCCCTGCGGGATGGGCCGGGCGTACGACCTCACCGGCTATCCCAATCAGCAATCCCTCAAGAATTCTCTTCCCAAACCACCGTAAATGTGCTTATATTTTCCATAATTCAATCCCATGAAGCAGTCTCTCCTCGTATTGTTTCTGCTCGCTGCCGCCGCTCCCCTCTTTGCCAATGATGAAGGCGGCGACGGCGCCTACATTCCCGATTATCGGGAATTGGTCCGCGAAGGTTACGTCATCCGCCCCATCGAGCCCGCCATTATCGCCGCCCCCAAGCCCACCCAGGCCTATTACGGCAACGGCTACATCATCTATTACGGCTATCAAGCCGTACCCGTGCACACCTTTAATGCCAATTTTCTCTACGCCTTCGGCCATCCCACCCAATACTTCAGCCACCTGAATCCCATCGCCGGCGATTCGGCCAACCTTAACGATTATGCCGTCGCCAACGGCAATCCCTTCAGCGCCTACGGCCCAGGCAATTTCATCGCTCAAGCCAGACAGCGGCAAGTCCGCGCCGGCGCCATCTCCGTAGTCCAAAAGACCACTACCAAGGCAACCTCCAACGGCAGCCCCCAACTCCCTGCCATTGGCGAGAAACCTGCCCAATAGCGCTTCCCTTTTCGTTGAACCCCCACACATGACGCCGTGCGACCCTCCTGGGCCGCACGGCGTTTTTCGTTTGCGGCGGCGCGCCGGGGCGGGTACTTATCTCAACCCCCGCCAGACGATATCCATGTGCCGCCAATTACCAGCGCCGTCCGGCCTCACGTCCCGCGGATGAACATCGATCAACCCGCATGGCAGCGGAATCCGCTTTTCCGTTTCTTCGCATCGGTCAGGCTGGCGATGCTCCTCCTTGCCGTCCTCATCGTCGCCATCATCGCCGGCACTCTCTATGAATCGACCTTCGATGCCCAAGTCGCCCGCGCATACATCTACCAGGCTTGGTGGTTCAATATCTGGCTCCTCATCCTCGCCGCGAACCTGATCTGCTCGGCCTTCTCCCGCATGCCATGGGAGCGCCATCACACAGGCTTTCTCCTCACCCACCTCGGCATCATCGTCCTCCTCGCCGGCGCACTCATCGGACGCCTCTACGGCATCGAGGGCAGCATGACCCTTTTCAAAGGCGACCCGCCCAGCAATCTCCTCACCGTCGATCAGCACGTCCTCCAGGTCATCGATAGCGACAACACTTCCGAGACCGTTCCGCTCGAGATGATCAATCACCATCCCTCCCCGGACAAGCCCTGGCCCCTCACCACCACCCCCTCCGGCTGGGTCGTCACCGCCGTCGATTACTCTCCAGCCCTCGACGTCAACATGGTCGCAAGGGCCGTCCCCGACGATGGCGCCCCCGCACTTCATTTCACCATCAAGACCGCCCGCATGGGCCAGTCGCTCGACTCCTGGGTTCTTGCCGACGATCCCGACCACGGCGCATTCGACATGGGCCTCGCGAACATCGAGTTCAAGAAAGACGCCGCCCCTCCCATTGCCGCCATAGCCGCTCCGCCTTCTTCTCAAGCCCTCGATCTCGAGGAAACCATTTTCGCATTCGCCAATGCCTCCGCCGGCCAGGTCTCAAAGGTCGTCCGCGGCGGCGGCACCGGCGTCAAATTGCAGCCCGTGGACACAGAGAAAGGCAAGGTCCCAAAGGTTCTCATCGAAACCGGCTCCGTCCGGCAGACCATCGAAATTCCACCCAATATAAACAAAACAGTTCCCCTCCCCGGCACTCCCTTCTCCGCCCGCATCGAGGCCTATTGGCCAGACTTCCGCATCAAGGACGGCAAACCCGAAAACGCCAGCCAGGACCCAAACAACCCCTGCGTCCTCGTCACCATCACCGGCCACGCCGTCCCCGCGCCCCAGACTCCCGACGAAACCCACGGCTCGGACACCCCCGATAACGGCCCCGCCCCCGATATGGCCGACGTCGTCGGCAAAAATCATCTCACCCTCTACGTCGCTTCCGACGGCTCCCTTTCCTACGATCTCGTCTCCCGCAAGCTCGGCGAATCCAGCGGCAAGCTCGCGCTCAACAAACCCCTCGCCACCGGCTGGGCCGATTGGACCCTCGTCGCCAACCAATTCCTCCCCATCGCCCAAGCCCGCTACGAAGCCCAGCCCGCCGATCCATCCTCCAGCGCCATGCACGCCGAAGGCATCCGCATCCGCGCTACCCGCGGCGCCCAGAGCGTCGAGCAATGGATCCCCCTCGGCTGGCAGATCACCGTCCCCACAAAACCCGAGCCCCTTCTCATCGGCTACGGCAACAAACAAATTCCCCTCCCCATCGGCCTCCAGCTTCGCGACTTCCAGGTCGATTGGAACGAAGGCACCGACTCCCCCGCCGGCTTCAAGAGCACACTCGATGTCGTCGACCGCGAGACCGGCAACGTCGTCACCGGCCAATGCTGGATGAATCACCCCATGAGCGTCCCCGATTCGTGGTGGAACACCTTTTCCGGCCTCACCTACAAACTCTCCCAGGCGTCGTGGAACCCGCAAAACCTCTCCCAGAGCAGCATCCAGATCCTTCGCGACCCCGGCTGGTCCCTCAAGTGGACCGGCTCCCTTGTCATCGTCCTCGGCATCTTCAGCCTCTTCTATCTGCGCCCCTATCCCATGGACGAAAAGAAGAACGGCTCCCGCAAGACAGCCCATCCGGGGAAACCGGCCGACGCCAGAAGGGTTGAACCTATTACGGTCGAATCATGAACTTAAAACATTTCATCCTCCTGCTGCTCGTTCTCGCCTCCTGCGCGAATCCCGCCCGTAGCGACACGCTCGATTATCATGCGTTCGGCCTCCTCGGCATCCAGGATGCCGGTCGCCGCAAGCCCGTCGATACCTTCGCCCACGAGAACCTGCTCCGCATCTCCGGCAGATCGACCTACACCGATTCCACCGGCAAGGTCTGGACCGCGCCCGATTTTCTCCTCTCCATCCTCTTCGAGACTCACGATTGGAAAAAAGAACCCCTCATCCTCATCCCCTATCATCCCCTTACCGCCACCCTCGGCCTCGATCCCCAGCGCAAACTTTTTTCGCTCGATGAATTGGGGACCGCCGCCGCATTGCCCGCCCTCATCCAGCAGGCGCAACAACTCAGCCGCGAGGAAAAGGAAGTCCCGCGCGAATTGAAGGAAGCCGAATCCCTCGCCACCCGCATGGAGGCCCTCGGCCATTTGATGGACAATTCCGCCTTCACCATCGTCCCGCCCCCGCCCGGCTCGACCAGCGACCGATGGATGGTCCCCACACCCGGGAACGATTCCTACGACCCGGACGCCTACAAGTCCGCGATGGATGAATTGAGCGCCATGGCCCAGGCCTACACCGCCAATAACAGCTTCGACTTCAGCCTCCACTCCGCCCGCTTGCGCCAGGCGCTCCGTGCCTTGAACCCCGCCCTCTATCCCACCGACTCGATGCTCGAGCTTGAGTACACCTACAATCACCTCGGCGCTTTCATGTGGGCGGTGATTATTTATTCGGTCGCCTTCATCCTCCTCCTGATCGCGAACTCCACCAAGAGCAAATTCCTCACCGTCACCGGCCTCACGCTCGCCATCGCGGGCGTATTGATCCACGCCACCGGCATCATCCTCCGCTGCATTATCGCCGGACGTCCGCCCGTGACCAATATGTACGAATCGGTCGTCTGGGTTTCCTTCGGCATCATGGCCTTCGCATTGATCTTCCTCATTCGCTATCGCGCCCTCACCTATCTCCTCGCCGCACTGCCCGTCAGCCTCACCTGCCTGCTCCTCGTCCAGCAATTGCCCGTCGCGATGCCCGCCAGCATCGATCCCCTCGTCCCCGTCCTCCGCAGCAATTACTGGCTCACCATCCACGTCCTCACCATCACCCTCAGCTACGCCGCCTTTGCCCTCGCCATGGGCTTCGGCCACATCGTCCTCTTCCGTTTCATCCGCGATCCCCTCAACGCCACCGGCGACCTCACCCTCCACTTTTGGCTCTACCGCATCCTCCAGCTTGGCGTCCTGCTCCTCGCCACGGGCACCATCCTCGGCGGCGTCTGGGCAAACTACAGTTGGGGCCGTTTCTGGGGCTGGGACCCGAAGGAAACCTGGGCTCTCATCGCCTTGCTCTGCTACATCTTCGTCCTCCACGGACGCGTCGTCGGCTGGTGGGACCAATTCGGCCTAGCCCTCGCGAGCGTCGTCTGCTTCTGCGCCGTCGTCATGACCTGGTACGGCGTAAACTTCATCCTGGGCAAAGGCCTCCACTCCTACGGCTTCGGCATCGGCGGTGAAAAATACGTCGCCGCATTCGTCTGCATCGATCTCGCCTACGTCGCCCTCGCCGCCATCCGCTACCGCAAAGCCGCCCCCCTCCTCGCAAAACTCCAAGCCGAGCAAGAAGAATCCGACCCCCACGAAATGTCCCGGGCATAAATTCACCTCGCGGTCCGCTGGCGCGCAAACCGATTCTGCCAATCAGCAATCAGCAATTCCCCCTACCTTCCCTCCGCCACATCCCCGTCCGTCACCAAACACCGCGCAATCGCCGCCTTCGCCAATCCGGCAACCATTCCCCCCGACGCCTCCTTCCGCTTTCTCCGCGCGATCTCCGGCTGCGCCTGCTTCAGTTCCTCATTCAGCCGCTCCACCATCCGGCGCAGCACCTCATTATCCTGCTGAAGCTGCGTATCGTCGTGCGCGTCGCGCAACGCCGCCACCTTCAGTTGCAACTCCGTCCGCTCACGCCTCAGCCCGTCGCGCTCAGTGGTCAATCCCTCCACCTTCTCCAGCAAATCGTGCAACCGCGCCTGCGTCTCCTTCAACTCCGCTTCAAATCGCTCCCGGTCCGCCTTCGCCTCCACATACTCCGCAAGGTCGTGATCCTCCCTCACCACATTCTGCAATTTATCCCGCTCCGTCGTCACCAGCCCCAGTTCCGCGCGCAAATGCGCAATGCTCGCCTTCAATTGCCCCGCTTCCGCCGCCGATTGCTCCGCCGTCGATTCCGTCGCCGTCAATTCGCCCGCCATCCGCTCCAGCTCCGCCCGCGCCCGTCCAAGAATTTGCTCCATCTCCTTCCGCTCCGCGCGCGCCTTGTCCAATGCAAGATTTAGCTCCGCCAGCGTTTCATGCTGCCGCGCCAGGTCCAGCACCGCGTCGCTCCGCTCCGTCTTCACAAGCTCCAGTTGATGCGTCAGTTCTCCCAGCGCCGCCTCCGTCCGCTGAAGCCGCGCCGCCGCATGATTATATCCTGCCTCAAATTCGCTCGCCCGCTTCTCCGCGCCAGCCCATCCGCTTCTGGCAAGGTCCAGCTCCGGCTCCAGGTCCTGGCGCCGCCGGCGTTCCTCCTCCACTTGCGCGGTCAGCCAGTCGCATTCCGCACGCAGCGCGCTGATCCTCTGGTCCCGCTCCACAAGCGCGATGGCCTGCTCGGATGATTGATGCTGGTTCTGCCAGAGGCGCTCTTGGGCGACCCACAGGCCGCTATCGGCGCCGGCATGCGTGGGGCCGTCGGTCAATTCGACGTCCTGAGGGGATTGTAGGGACACGGAGGGGATGGTTTGGGTGGTCTTGCAATGGGGACACTCGAACGACACCCCGGCTCCCGTTTCGTCAGCCACCAACGACTGCTGACAGCCAAGGCACCTGAAATGCACGTCCCCCATGTCCAAAAATTAAACCAAACTCTCTCCGGCTCAACAAGAGGAAAGTGGCCGCCCTTTCCGAAGTGTCTCAACCGCCAGCGGTTCCAATCGACCTGTCCGACCCCTCCCGTCCCGTCATCGCCGCGGCAATCTGCCTGATGAGCCGCGGCCCTTCATAAATGAACCCCGTATAAAGCTGAACCAGCGCCGCCCCCGCATCGAACTTCTCCATCGCCGACGCCGCATCATGAATCCCGCCCACCGCAATAATCGGCAGCCCCGTGCGCGAAGCGATGAACCGGACGATCTCCGTCGAACGCGCCCGCAAAGGCACACCGCTCAGCCCCCCCTCCTTTCGCAGCCCCTCAGGAATCCCCGAGTGATCCAGCGTCGTATTCGTCGCCACGATCCCCGCCAGCCCATGCTGTTCGACCAGCCCCACAATCTCATCGATTTGCCCCAATTCGAGATCGGGCGCGATCTTCAGCAACACCGGCCGCAGCCGCGGCGTCGGGCTCAATTCGCGATTCCGCCCCTGCACCGCCCCGAGCAATTGATCCAGCGCATCCTTTCCCTGCAATGCGCGTAATCCCGGCGTATTCGGTGACGAAACATTCAGCACAAAGTAATCTGCGAACGGAAACAGCTTCTCGAAAGAAAAAAGGTAATCCGCCGCCGCCTCCTCAATCGGCGTCACCTTCGTCTTCCCAATATTGATCCCGATCGGAATACACGGCCAGCGTCCCGCCCCCTTCAGCCGTGCCAATCGCGCCGCAACCGCCTCCGCCCCGTCATTGTTAAATCCGAGCCGATTGATAATCGCCTCCTGCCCCGGCAGCCGGAAGACGCGCGGCTTCGGATTTCCCGGCTGCGCCGCCGCCGTCACCGTCCCCGCCTCGACAAAACCAAACCCAATCTTCTCCCAAGCCGGCAGCACCAGCGCATTCTTATCGAACCCCGCAGCCAGCCCGATCGGATTCGGAAACCGCACCCCAAACACCTCCCGCGCCAGCCCCGGATCGGCCCGCGCATGCCACGGCAACCGCTCGAAAACTCCAAGCGCCCCCATGGCAAAATGATGAACCCGCTCCGCATCGAACCGGAAAAGCGCGGGCCGCAAAACGCTCTTGTAAAAAGACCCGCCGCTCATGGGGCGGCATTCAAATAGTCCACGCCGTATCGCTAGGCCATAAAGGACAGCCCGTCAACCTGCCCCGCCCACCTCACTTGGCCAAGCCCGCCGCAAAGTTCGGATTCAGCGGGTTTGCAATCACGCGGCGCTCCGAGGGTACAACAACAAGGTCCATGTCTTCCATCGGCACCGCTCCCAAAAGGACTTCATCTCCCAAAATCACCGCCCCGACGTAACACTCCCGGTTCCCGAAGCGAACGTGAATTGGCCCCACGTAAGGGCATAGCTGACGTTTGCCATCGGCGGTGGTTATCTCCTTCTTGGATGTCTCCTTGAGTTGAAGCTGATTGGCCACATGCTCCGGAATACACAGGAATAGAGCCCCCGTATCCGCCAGAGCCTCCACCTCGATCGCCTTGAGCGAGCCCACCCGCGGATTATCGAGCAGCAGTTTTGTAGATGCGAGACCCATGGAATACGGGCATTGTCCCAGAGAAACCCGCCAAACTCAAGAATGGGCGATGAGGGTTTCGAACCCCCGACCTTGGCCGTGTAAAAGCCCTGCTCTACCACTGAGCTAATCGCCCGAGGGCTCGCAAACTACCAAAACCTTCGAAAAGGGCAAGCAACGCCAACTTCCGGTAGTGGCTCAATTTGAATTTAATCGGACTGCGGGGTTGCGGGATCGTCGTCGCGCTGTCCTTTGACGCTCCAGAGAGTGCTTGGTAGAAGTCGTCGGGCTTCTTGTAGGAATTTCTCGCGCTTGAACCCCGCCGTAAAATGAAACGTGACCTTGTGTTGCATGCGAATCCAATCCGGCTCCTTCGTCCCTCCCCAGGGGATTCGCACGTTTCCCGTTGCTTGTGCAAATTGACTGATCGCCCTCAAGCATCCGAGCAGCGCCAAATCATCGGTATGAATCGTGACGCTGTAGTGGTAATCGGCGTGGACTGGCATGCCCTCAGTCTAGCAGTGCGATGATCTCATCCAAGCTCCAAACGTGATCAGCGATTCCGGCTTCCATCGCTGGGGTGACGCGGAGGGACTGATGGATGCGCCCGAAATTGTAGTACATGTAGTGCAGGGCCAGCATGTGCTCGTGGTTCTCCACCTTTTTGCTGAATCCGTTTGAGAGCCGGGTGAACCGGCGCATGCTCATCCGCATGGTGAGGTTCTGGCGCTCCACAAATGACGTGGAAATGTGTTTGAAGTCCGGCTTGCCGCTGATGGCCGCTTTCCGGGCTCCCATGCAAACAGCGGGGCTGTAGCGAACCTCTGGCCCTTCCGGGGTATGCCCATAAATCTTCACCAGCATGGCGTAGTCGATTTCCGAGCCAAAGGCATCCTCCACGGC
>JBEKOV010000060.1:0-20368 GCA_049521415.1 Chthoniobacteraceae bacterium | reverse complement strand
CGCAGTCGTGTGCCCCTTTTCTCTCGCCGCTATGATCCGCTCCCGCAGATCAAGACTGTAGGTTCGCATCCACCTACCATACCACTCTTTGCCTCAGATTAAATAGAAAATGCTCTAGGCGCAAAACCGTGCGAAATCTCCACCAGGATCGGCCGCGAACCCAAAAATCCTTGCCTCTGGACGTGCGGAACGATGAGGTATAGAAAGGCGGTATGGAACGGGGGTTTTGGCCGAGCCAAAATCGCCCGTTTTCCAGAGTGAACGCCAATGTAGCTCAGCTGGTAGAGCAGCTGATTCGTAATCAGCAGGTCACGGGTTCGAATCCCGTCGTTGGCTCTCTCTACATCAAGGACTTACACATCGAAAAAGAGCGGCATCGCAGCCATTGTATCCCCTCTTTGTATCCCCGGCGGAAAAGGATAATAGCGGAATGGGCTGAACGGTGGCAGTTTCAAAATCTGGCTGGGCCGTCTCCCTTTGGCAAGGGTGTGTTCCGTTTTCGGGGAAGACGAACCGTGTGTTAAATGAGCGGCTTCGTTTGATCCCGCCGTGGAGCGGGTGCCCCACTCTTTTCTGAAATCATTGCTGGCGCCAACCATGTGTCAGAAAACCGACTCTCAATGGGAAGCCACCACGGTTCAAAACCTCATTCGGTATCGGCCGTCGGGTACCTACTTTGCCCGATTCAAAGTCGGCGGGAGATTGATTCGCCAAAGACTGTATAAGGAGCTTCACAGGAAAGTTACCGGAACGAGGCGGTTAGAAAGTCCAATCGATGGCCGAGGTCGCCAAGGATTGGCGATAGCTTCTGCCGGACTCGTTCGAATTCTTGTCAACCCATTGGCAGCCGAGCGAAAGATCGATGTCGTTCGCCAGCGGCATCTCCAGGCCCAGCCCGCCGCCATACTGCCAGAAGGTCTCGCCCACGACTCCTCCCATTTCCCGTCCGTGATTGAGAAAGAGATTTCCAGTGAGCTTCAGATAAGTTCCGAGGTTCAACTCCTCGGAATAGCGCACATAGTCGAGAGTCAGAAAATCCGAAAGAACGCCCAACTGCGCGATCCTGCCGGCGTCGAACTCCTCGCTGCAACGGGAATTGCATTGATTGGTGAGGCGCGCTTCGGCAAAGAACTCCCCGCCGGTGCCGCCTCCATCGTCGCTGTCGATCGTTTCGAGGCCGCCGATGACATACGCGGTCGTCACGGACGTAAGTTGCGCGCGCACAAAGGGACCTGCCGAATAAGCAACGGAACTGAAACCGTTGCCCTCATGGTACTGCGTCACCGTCACCGATCCAGCAAGCCCGACCGTCGTCGCCGCATTGATTTTGACCGGCGTCGCGAGACTCACCATGTCGCTCGTGCGATTTTGCGACAGGGAGGAAGCGGAGGTCTCGATCGTGAAATAGTCAAGCCTTTGGTATCCCATCAATATCCCAACGGCGGTACTGACCGGCAAAAAGGCATCGACGCCCGCCGCGTTCGTGAATGCTTCATACTTGCCGACATTGCTCAGCTCCGGGCTCTGGGAGGGGTCCTCGGTATAGGATGGCCTGTCGTATGCATTCCAGTAAACCGGGCCCGTCGTAAAACTGAGATTCAATCCCTGGTCGCCCCCGAGGTTCAAGGTCAGCCCATCGAGATAGGTATGATTGATGTAAGTCTGATAGCCAACCTGGGCGTCGAGCGTCAGAAAGCTCGAATCCGACAGCCGCCACGCCCTTGAAAACCCGAAACGCTCCTCGAAAATAACATCGTTGTTATCGCCACCCTCCTTGAGTGTGGGGTTACTGTTGAATTCAATGCGCGCAGATACGTCCATTGCGGCGGGAGGTGTCGGCGCGTTCAGGGCCACGGTCGGCGCGGCGGCTTCAACCGCGGCCTGCTGGACAAATGTACCCGGAGTCAAATCCTGCCCGCGCGCTCCATGCAAGCCACTGGACAGGAGAATGGCCACGACCGGCCAGGCGCGGCGGAACCGAACGGCATCTCTTCGAAACCATGACATCATTTGCCCGTCAGGGTAAGATGGGACCATATCGAAACGCAGTCCGCCAGCCCATTCCGCAAATTGGCCGGCGACCCTCAGCTTAAAAGGTGAAGAACCTTTCCGGGACGTAGACGACATCCCCTCCCCTCACATAAATTGGGCTGGTCGTCCGGCCGTTGATCGTCTGGCTCAAATCAAGGATGTAGGTCTGCTCGCTGCTGCCCTCGGTGCGGACGAGATGCACCTTCTTCAGGTCGCCGTACTGGGTGATTCCCCCCGCCTGCATAATGACCTGAAATACCGTGGTCGGACGCTCGAACAGCTCCTGGCCCGGTTGCTTGACCGCTCCGGAGACAATCACCGGGATTCCGCCACTGGCGAGGCTGACCACCACCTGTGTATTCTGTAATTGCGTCCTGTAAAGTTCGGATAGCTGGCCCTGAAGATTTGCGAGAGTCCGGCCGGCCACCGGCACCTCCCCAATGATCGGAAGGTTGATTTTGCCATCGGGACTGATCTTCTGGCTTTGCGACATTTCCGGCGAACCGATGAACGTAACCTGCAGCACGTCGCCCGCATTCAAGGTCAGCTCTTCCGGCGCCGATGGATCCAATGCGGCCGTGCCCGGGCCGTCCGGTGTTTGACAGGCCGCCGTGCAAAAAACGATCAAGATGGCTCCGAGCCAGGCGAGCCCCGCCGCGCACCCGATGAGCTTTCTTTCGGGGCGCACGGTATCGTTCGGAATTGGTTTCATGGAGTTCGTACGATTCAACGGTTGAGTTGCGTGACGGTCGGCAAATTTCCGCCACGCTTCTCGATGACGAGGCAGAGCTTTCTCAGTCCTACAGGCTGGCGGGGTCGCCGTTTCACCTGCCGGGCGCCTGCATGGAAGCAAAAAGAGGAGCATCCGCGAAGGGAAAAATCTTCTCCGTTCCGTTGGAGCCGGCCAGGCCCTCCACCGCCTGCCAACCAATGCGCCGCATGACTCATCTTTCAAAAAAGCCGGCTTTCCCGGCGCCGCTCCAGAGATAAGCGAGGACTTCGGCACACACATTGCGCACCGCCGGGTGCAGAAGTGGAAGGCCCTTGAGGTGCAATTTGAACCGGCAGCTCGCATAGCTGCGGTGCTTGGTCAGCGAAACATAGTGCAAGATGGCCGGCTCGATGATCTGTCCATCCGAGTTTAACCTGCAAATCCCGCAGACCGGATCCGCCAGGAGCCTCCCTTTCATGCCAATGGGCGTCCTCATCAATGTGCCGTCATCCGGGATGGCCTCGATGCCAGCCAGCGCCATGGCGATGGCGAAGCATGGCTCGTCCGCCGGGCGTCCTTGAGGATCCGCGATCCGGTACTCCCCGTAATGCACAAAGATTTCGCGCGCGAGCCGGAAGACCTCCTGGGCCTTCTTTTCTTTGCGAAAGTAGAGCAGGCCACTGTTGAACTTTGGCAGCGCGCACCGATCGATGCGCCTCAGCAGCTCCTTGACGTCCGCATACCAATGACCTTCGGTAATCGAGTATCCTGTCACGCTGAAAGGCTGGACACCCAGGCGATCAAAAACGGGATCGAGCCCTCTGAAAACCACTGAGTCCGCATCCACAAACAGGGTCTCGCTGTACGGCGACAAATCATCCAGCCTCAACTTCGCCACCATTCCATTCTCCTCCGGGCGCAGCGATGAGCAGGTCCCGAACAGGCGCGCCGTCGGATGGTCGGGCCGGTCGGTAATTAGATGCCTTGGACAGTCCGGATAATGAATCTCCAGCGACCGCGCCAGTCCGGCGGCCCACCGCAAGTACTTTTCCGGCCCGCATGCAATGGTGACGATACCCCTCATGCCGCTATAACCGGTTTACCCGGCTGAGGATGCCCGAGGTAACTGCATAGACGATGACGAAACTCACGGTCTGGACCCACAGGGGATACGCTCCCGCTACCCCGGCCGCCAAAAGCCCGGCCAGTGTGCCGAATATCGGAGTCATAATCGCCTTAAAGACGTCCGCCGCGGAGATGTAAAACTTGTGCGTGGCATAATATATCCCGATCACGAACATCAGCGTATCGGTGATGCTCAGGGAAGTCGCGACTCCCAGCGCCCCAAAAGGCAATCCGATGACGAATCCCCCCACCGCGACAGCCGTCGTGAAGTAAGTCCACTTCAGCATCAAATTGGCCCTGCCGCTGGGAAACAACAGCCAGCCATTCGCGGTGCGGACTCCGCCGATGAGCGCCGCAGGAGCCAGGCACTGGAATATATTGACCGCTTCGCCCCATTGACTGCCGAGCAACAGCCCTACAAGCAATTTCGCATTGAGAAAAGCGATCACCGTCAGCGGGAAGGAAACCAGACCCGCCGCCTGCAGCGATCGCTGGTAGTATCGGCGAAAACGCTCCGGTTGATCGCTCAGCCGGCAGAGGCCCGGTTCGATGATCGATGCCATCGGAGAGAGGATCTGCTGCCATGGCTGCAGGAGAAGCGCATAGGCCCGCGAATACTGGCCAAGCGCGGCGGATCCCCATCGCCAGCCGATAAGCATGTTATCGCCATTCCTGCTAAAATGACTTACGAATGCAGACCCCGTAACGAATGCGCCATAATTCACCATCGACCGCACGGAACTCCTGCGGGAGGGCAGGCCCGGCATCCAGCCACTGACGGTATAACTGCTCACGATCACGACAAAGCTGGTCACAATGATCATTCCCACCAGGGCCCAATAATGATACCCGTGCCGCGCCATCCATAATCCCGTGGCGCTGCCGCACAAAAGACTGCTGATATCGATAAACGCGAGCCGCCCAAATTTCATGTTTCGCCTCAGCAACGCCTGGTGCTGCGCTCCAAAACCGCTGAGAAACATATTGAATGCGAACGCGACCACGATCCAGGTCAGGCGCGGCTCCCGGTAAAACCACGACACTCCCGGCGCAACCACAAGGAGGATCAGCATCAGCACCGCACTGATGCTGATGTTGATCCAGAATAGATTGCTGATTTGCTCATGCTCGATGTCCTTCCGCTGGACGGTCGCAAGGGACAATCCGCCATCCTTGAACAAGTCCGCGATCCCGGTCACGACCGTGACCATGCCGATCAAGCCGAAATCCGCCGGTACCAGGATGCGGGCCATCACGGCCGTGGTGCCGGTGCGCACTGTGAATTTTACGGCTTGGGATATAAACGTAATCGAAGCTCCGCCAATGGTACGCTTCTTCAGGTCGCGCAGAATCGCGGAATTATCGAACAGGACCGACTTCTTCTCCGCTGGCGCCTGTAATGTAGTTTCCAAGTGTTTCTTTCTTTTGTTTCCTGGCGGGGCCGCTGCAAGAGACCGCGATTCGAGCGGCCATCCGCAAAGTTCGCTTTAGCGGACCACCCCCGAGGACGGCGATACGAAACCCACGCAACATGAACGCCCGCGCTGCCTTCCGCCTCCCGAAGCCATTCGATGCCAGGCCCATCGAATACCACATCAGCCCTTGCAGGCCTGACGGCATATCGGGATGCCCCAGCAGATTCCGCCTGCAGACCCTCCATCGGTCCCGCTGGTACTGCCTTTGCTTCATCCGATTGGTGCTCATCGCGTGAACCCTGTACTTCGCCAGCATTCGCTCGTCATAGACAAACTGCGTCCGGGCGGCCACGCAGATCCAGAGCCACCAATCCTCCAGGCAGAGGAGGCCTTCGTCGAATGGTCGCTTCGCGGGCAACGCCGATCGCCTCACCAGCACGGTCTGGATGTTGATGAAATTCGTCTCACACAACGCCGGGAATAAATTCCCGGTACCGCAAGCCGGCATTTTATATTGCTCGCCGAACTTGCGCCCCGTGGACTTTCCATGCTCGTCGATGATCTCCGAGTCGCAGTAAGTCAATCCATACGCCGGTGAACGGCGCAATAGCTCCACCTGAAACTCGAGCTTGTGCGGCAGCCAAATGTCGTCCGCGTCACAAAATGCAATCAACGTTCCTTGCGCCATCTCGATTCCGTCGTTCCGGGCGCCCGAGACACCACCGTTCGTGGAGCGCAGATGGAAGCGCACCCGCGCGTCCACAGAGGCCGCCGTCCGGATTAGGTCCGCCGATTCGTCCGTGGAACAATCGTCGACAACGATCAATTCCAACTCAGAATGGGTCTGCCGGAGGATGGAATCAATCGCAGCCTGTATAAAGGCCGCGTGATTGTAACACGGCATGATGACACTAACCAGATCCATGATTCCAGTAACCTGCTTGCCCTCGACGGGGCCTGATTTATTGCGGCACGAGCCTGAGATTAGTCGGAGCTGTCAAAACCGGCCCCATGCTCATCACTTGAAAGCTGTTGTAGAGCAAACGGTGAAACTGGATCGTGCTGTCGCGATACAATCCCATTTGATACGGACCGGACAGGATATTGACCGTGGCTGTTTGCGGCGGCGCGCTGTCGCATGCAACCGATATGTTCTCCATCCCCGCAGCCGCGCCCTGACTGGCCGTAACGGTCCAGTGATGGAACACGTTATTCAAGGTCCAGGGAAGCTTCAGGACCGTACCATCCACGCCCCCCACGGTCTGGTGAAGTGAGGAGCTGTTGTTGGTGATGCAAAGCCAGCAGAAGTCGCTCGCATCGCTATAAAGGAATATCGGGCCGCCGCCATTGGCGGACGCGGTGGCGCCCGCGTTGAAACTCAACTTAAAACTGAGCAGGCTCGGCACGTCATTCATGAAAATCATGGCCGTGCCGAGGTTGGACGGCTCGGTGATTTGATTGATCGTGCCATCACTCAAAAGGCCAGTGGCATAGTTCTGGAGATAGTAAATGTTGGAGCCATTTGTGCCGGCATTCGTCCACCCGATTGCCGCGGAGGTTCCCGTATTGAGGACCGGGTCTGCCGACAGCAGACCGTTGGCGAAATCGCAGGTCCACGAAGTGGGGTTGGTCGAGCTCACCAGCGGGACAGGCATCTCGATCGAGGTTGGATCCGAACCGCTGATCTCCACCGCGCCGACGGTGGGCGTGTTGTGGCGGACCATCCCATAGTAATCGGTCGGATAGATATTACTTACGAATTGATCCTGGGTGGAGGTCAGCCGCGTGCCCGCATTGATCGCGACGCTGGTGCCGGTAAGGATTCCGTTAAACTGCATCACATTGGTTCCCGTGACCGCGTCAATTCCCGTCGAGGTCACAACCGGATTGAGTAGTTGCTCCACGCCGGTCTTCAGGCTGCCCCGCGGCAGAGGCGAATGATCGTTTGCACACCTAAGGGTGCCGGCTGGCGAATATTGGAAGACATTATGGTCGTACCGCGCGCAGGTGGTGGGAAGAGCGCTATTGGCGCCAGGACCAAGCAGGTTATCATACACTTGGACATTCGATCCACTGATCTCGATACTGTAACTGTTGCCGTGCAGATAGGAATCCGTGGAACTCATCCCAATACTGCGAAATTGGGTGGTGTAAAGCACCCCTTGCGGGACATAAACATTGGTATTGAACCTAATCACGAAATTATTGACCGGATTGCTGTCAATGATCGGCGTCACACCGCAATTGGGTCCGAAAATATTGTTCTCTATCGTGATGTCATGATTGTGGTTGGGGCTGCTCGGAATGAAATTGTTTCCCTGGATGCAGGCGCGCTCGACAGCCGAGATGTTGTTTCCGCGAATGGTGATGAAGCTGTTTTCATTGAGTGGATTATCATCGGTCATGAAGTATTGGATGCCGTCGCAATGCCGATCCCAGTCAAAGCCGTTGGTATCGCCCGTCAATGGATTCACCGTGCCGGGATTACCGTTGTTCATGCCGTCATCGCAATTATAAATGGTGTTCCCCTGAATAAGCAGGTTGGTCACCCCGAAGGGATCGCACCCATCCTGCGTGACGTCGTGGATCACGTTGTTCTCGATGATATCATTGGACCCGGCCACCTCGATCCCAAATCCGGTCTGTGTGATCTCGCAGCCGTTCACGGTCCAATTTTGCCCACCATAAATGAAGATGCCGGCCTTGTCATTGTTGATAAGGCCCGTCCCGGGCAAATTGTTTACATCTCCCCGAAGCGGCCCCTGCCGGATGATCCGGCAACCGGTCAGGGTAAAATCCGAAGCGCCATTGTTCAGGATGCCGTCGTTGAACGTGACGTTGCTCCAGTTCATGTATGCGTGAAAGAGTGGGTTGGGCGTCTGGTGAACTCCCAGGATCAATGTACCCGGCCCAGATCGCGGCTCGGACACCGTGGAACTGCCGGTCTCGACAATAGTGTTGCTGCTGCTGTCGCCCACGAAATAGGTCCAGGAGTTGAAAACGTTCTGCGGGATGCCGTTCGTCCCGGTCTGACAGAAATACCCGCACGGTGGATTCGGGATGATATAGAAATTCGGCGTGCCGTTTGTCCCGCCCTTCAGGAGAACGGTGTCTCCGCTCTGGATGTACGGCCACGCATAGCCGAGCGTCTGGAACGGCTGAGCTGTCGAGCCCGAGGTTGGACTGTCGGTGCCGTTGACCGCATCCACCGTCCATGTGGAGGCATAAAGATTCGCCGTTCCCAAAACAGCCCCGGCAAAAACCAAAAGCAACACATAGACCATTCGCGAGGCCCGGGGAGAGGGCGCTTTCGCTGTCATCATGGGGGATTTACGTCCTTTATTGGTCGGAAGCCGGAGATACCTGTAGGTACGTGGGATAATATCTCGGAATTATCCTCAGGGGACATCTGCCATTTTAACCCCCGACAATAGTCGTAGAGTACGGAGATGAGGGCGAAATTCAAGTAGAGAAACAGATAAGATTGCCCAAAGTAGGTCACCGCAAATCCCGTGACCACATTGGCGCAGAGCCCCGCCCCAAGGCACCACGCCAGCCAGTCTGTGCGGTCCTCTTCGTCAAAGATTTCCGCCGATTGCCTGACCGCCGCGCCCACGAAGCTGAAGGCCGCCTTGAAGGCCGCGAGGAAAAAGAACAAGGAGGCCAATCCTCCCATAATTCCGGCCATGATATAGGCATTCGTAATATCCGCCATATTATCCGTAATTCCCGGATTGTCCGGCATCCAGTTGCGCGTGTAATCGGTGCCAATGAGCCACCATTCTTTGATATGTTGGATGGCGGAATAGATTAATTGGGCGCGATAATGCCCCGTACTCCCCCCGGCCACGTCGATCCGCGCAATCAGGAAATAAGGCGCCTTGTTCATCAGCATGGCAAGCAACAGATAGCCTAGGAGAGCCGACCAGCGAAGCGCCCCCGTCAACGCGCGAAACCGCCACCACGCCAGCGCGAACACTCCGGCGGCAAGGGTAAGGATCGGTCCGCTCGATGCGCTTGCCACCACCATCGAGACTCCGGCAAAAATCCCGCACAGGGCGAACTTGCGCGAACTCCGCCATATCCCAAAGAAAGCCGGCACCGCGATTGCGCCGATCGTCCCCGCCAGGATGGGGTGCGAGAACGGCCCCTGAGCTCTCAAGCGGACGCCGCGCGCGGCGACAACCTGCGGCACGGCCCCGAAAATGGAAAAGAGATTGGTCCCCGTCGCTTTCTCAAAGAGCATCTCCAGCGCCACAGGCAGCAGGATCACCGCGACAGCCTTGATCGCGAACTCGATATCCTCTTTGCTCTGGATGAAGCTGCGGAACAGGAAGTAGGAACCGGTCGTGCAGAGGATGACGGACGATGCATACTTGGGACCCGAACCCTCCACGTCCTGATGAAACAGGCTGGCGAACAAGAGCCAAAGGGAGCCAAGGAGAAAGATCATGTCCAGCTTGTTCAGGCCGCCGCTGGGCCGCTCCCCCTTGATCATCAATCTCAGGTAACCTAGCGTAATCAGCGTCCTCACCGTATCAAACATCAATGTCCCCACATAAAAGCGCTGGCCGTCCGTGATATAGCAGCACCCCAGCATCAGCGGGATCACCGCCTGTCGCCTGCTGCAGCAGAGCAGGAAGATGCCGTTGCAAGCCAGGAGGACCACGGCAAAGGGAGACATCGTATCCATGTTGCGTTCTCTCTACCTCCCGCCTGTGCGGCTGCCGCCCGGCATCTGGCAACGGCGTTTCATCGCCTTTATCACGGTAATCGCGCTATCGCGGAACTCGCGCCACGGATGCAGGACCATCCGGTCCTGCAAAAAAGCCACGTTGCCCGGGTCGCGCAGGGGCGCCTTCGGCGCGCCGGAGTATCCGTCAGGCCATGTGCCCCGCCGGACGAGTCTTCCCCTGATCTTATTGGAGACATTGGTCCCGTGCACGTTCTGGACCCAGGCGTTCCGGAGGCCCAGTTGTTTGACGCGATGCAACCGGATGACATCCGGGTGCTGCAATTCCCACGCAGTTTTAAAACCCTCGATCGGCTCCAGCCGCGACAGGAACGCGTTGCTGCGATCTTCCCAGGAGTAAAGCCGTTCATTGGCGTAAATCAGCCCGTCCGGAAAGTTATAGTATTCGAAACTTTCTGGCTGAAGGTTAGTCTGCAAGCTTTCGATGAACCTTTCATGAATGGCGTCGTCATTATCAAGCCGGCTGCTCAATAACCAACGGTGAGAGGTGGCGCGCACGGAATCGATGGCAGCCCGGACGATTTCAGCAGACCAACTCTCCACAAAATAGGGCACGATCTGATCGTTACCGGCCGAGAATTCCCGGATGCGCTCCTTGAATTCACCGGGTGTCTCCCGATCGAAGAAGATGATCCACTTGAACTTTTTGCATGTCTGGTCAAGGACGCTGGGAAGGCAGAAATCGGAGAAGAGCGCGAATCGCTCGCTGAGCCACGCTCCCTGCATGCGGATCGCCTTCTCCCTGCCGCCAATCGGAACATTGAAGCGCGTGAGGATCACGTGCAGCAACGCCGCATCCCCAGCAAGGCTCGCCAGCGTGTCCGGAGTTGGCGCGACCGGCATCGCGAATATGGAGTTTGACATCTCTCGATCAATGAATGGATGACGCCTACGCCGCGCGGTGCTGGCGATGCATCCGCTGGACACGCAGCAAGGTTTCCCGGCTCAGCGGGGTGCGCTCCTCCAGGCAGGCTGCCGCGAGGTGGCAGGCTGAGACGAGAGCCCGGAAAAAATCCGGGATATAACCGCCCCAGAGCGCCCGCCAGAAGTTACAAACCATCCGCGGCACAAGGTAGCCAATCGCGGCCGGGAATGGGAGGCACAGCAGCGTCACGAGAACTTGATTGCGGGGCTTGTAAAATACACGAATCTGGCCCCGGCGCGACACGGCATTTGCATGGTGGGACACGGTAAACTCCGGGCAATACCAGATGGCGCCCCCCCGGTCGATCAAGCGTAGCGCCAGCACCACCTCCTCATAGTGCATGTAGAGGATTTCCGGGAACAATCCGGCCGCCACCACCTCCGCTTTCCGGAAGGCATAGCCCGTCCCGCTGAAGTAATCAGTCGCGAATGCGCTGACGGCATATTCCTTGACGGGCAGCGGATGCCACCACCGGGCGTGATCGTCGGTTTTCCCGTCCGGCTGGTAGAGGCGGAATGCAAGCGCAGTCGCGCAGGGATGCGCGCCAAAGTATTCGGACACCTTCTCCAGTAGGCGCACATCCTCGACGGTGGTATCGCTGTCGAGACCGACAATGAATTTGCCCCTGGCCTCGCGGATGCCGCGATTGCGACTGACGGCCGGCCCGCGGTTCTCCTCATTGCGCAGGTAAGTCACTCGCGGGAAATGCCCGGCCACGACCGCAGCCGTATCGTCGGTGGAACAATCATCGACGACAATGACTTCTTCCGCTTGGGCGCTTTGACGCTCGAGGCTGGCGAGCAGCCGCATGAGGCAATCCCTGCGGTTGTAAGTGGGGATGACGACGCTGATCATGTTCCTGTAATGCAATGCCGGCACTTATACATCGTACCCCCGGATCCATTCCCACCGCGCCCGCCACAATGCGCTCCATCGCTCGTGCGCCCCGCTGCGACCGGCGGAGAATGGCATTGTCAGCAGATAGCGCAGCCCCACTCCTGTGACCAGGAAGAGCAGCGCAATATGACGCGCCGCTCCCTGCCAGTGGGCACGCACAAGGCTTGCCTTGCCCCGAAAGAGCAGCAGCGCTTTGTGCACCGGCGTGCCGGATGAACGGCCCCACTCGTGCAACAGGCAGGCATTGGGACAAAGGAGCGGGTAATGACCCATGGCGATCGCTCGGCGAGCCAGGTCCGCGTCCTCCCCGTACATGAAGTAGCGTTCGTCGAATCCGCCTAGCTTCCGCCACAGCTCTGTCTCCGCCAGCAGGAAGCAGCCGGAGATCACTCCCACCGTGCACACGGTATTGCGCTGCCAGGGACCAAGCGACTCCGGGTCAAAGAAAGCATTCCGGCTGAACAGCGTGCTGAGCCCCAGGGCGAAGCACGCCATGCTCCAGAGGGTCGGCTGCCCCCAGCACGACATCGGATCCGTCTCCCCCTGCTCGTTAACAATGCGACCGCCGTAGAGCCCATGCCTGGGCCAGTCCAACGCAAACTCCACGATGACCTCCACCGCATTGTCCAGCAAAACGGTATCGGGATTCAACAGCAGCAGATGGGCCGCCGCCGCGTAGCTCGCGGCCAGGTTTACCCCTGCCGCGAATCCAAGATTCTTCCCGGGTTCAATCAGCCTGACAGCGGGGAATTGCTCCCTCACCGCCTTCACCGTGCCATCGCTGGAGGCATTGTCCACGACGATGACCTGCCGGCTGACGCTGCTGCTCCCCGCGAAGACGCTTTGCAGGCAGCGGCAAATCTCCGCCTCTGAATTATAGGTCACGATCAGGATCGCGACGTCGAATTTTGCGGGCGCTTCGGCGTGAGCATCCGTCCGCGGGGGACCATCCGCCTTTGTAGCATCGGTTCCGAACTGCCGGAGCGGCGTTGGAATGGTGGTGCTCGCTGGATTCTCTTCGATTCGGCTCATTCAATCAAAGCAGAATGAACCTGCGGATCGCGGTGCGGAGTTCTTCGCTGGCGTAGGGCCCGATCTTTGGCCTGGCGGTTATCTCCTCGAGATGCATCAGTTTATTCCGAAGCTCATTTTCATCCAATGCAACGCCGACCTTGCCCATCTCCGCCAGGTACCTGGCGGTGGCCAGTTGATGTTCATTCCGTTGCTCACCCAGCGAGGCCCTCCGGGGCATGACGAGGAGTGGCTTTTCCCATCGCAGGGCGGTAAGGATGATGCCGGCACCGGCATGCGAGACCACCACTGAAGCCGAGGCCAATACCCGGGCAAACTCTGGCGGCTCAATGAAATGCTGGAACCGGATGAACCGCGGCTCCCATCCCCCCTCGCCGATTTGCGCAAAGAAATCCGTGCGATTGTTTTCGCGCGCCCAATCATCCACCGCGCGGACCAGGCGGTCAAAGGGCAATTCCGTTCCGACCGTGACAAAAATCATAGCACGCTGCCATAGAAGCGGGGTCCGCTTTCCCGGGCCAGATGCGCCCACTGGGTCAGCCAAAGATCCGCATACCGCCCGGCCTTCTCTCCGGAGAGCGAGAGCTTCTCCGCATTCGCCACGCTATCCAGCCAGATGGTGCGCGCCCCCATCCATTTACCAAAAAATACCGCGAAGTAACCGGGGGCGGCCCCCGTTGAGATGATGACTTGCGGCCGTTCCCTCAGGAGCACCAGCAAGACCATGATC
The DNA here is from genome assembly GCA_049521415.1 of Chthoniobacteraceae bacterium. Lineage (GTDB taxonomy): Bacteria > Verrucomicrobiota > Verrucomicrobiia > Chthoniobacterales > Chthoniobacteraceae > DATAXI01. The sequence continues at coordinate 6,748 of JBEKOV010000060.1, read as the reverse complement.
GCAGTGCGCACCAGGGCGATCTTCTGCTGCATATTGGAATCCGGAATCACGTAAAACCGCTTGCCCGAGACATCCGTGCGGTACCCATCCTTCACGCTGGCAAAGGCAACGTCGCAGCCGTCGAAGGCGGGCCGCAATCGCTGCAATTGCACCCAATGGCCTCCACCCGAGGCCACGGCCAGCACCCGGATGTTCCGCCTCGGAATGCTCCGACCGGCGTGAAATGATTTTGCAATCAATTCGAGCCACCGGTCACAGATCTGGCGCAAAGCCCGGGCTGCATCCACGGGTATATTCAAAAGGCGATTCTCATTTGCGATCCCGGCATGAGGCCGCGGCGGCGATGCGGACCTCAGCAGACGTTCAATATCTTGGGAAAATCCTGCGGTACCATGTTCAGGATGGCGGAAGCATTCGCCCCCGCGGCGGCCAGATCCAGGAAGGCGCGCTTGAGCGCCTCCGGGTTGCTTATGCCCGCCTCGACGACCACCAGCACCTTGTCCATCGACTTTGAGACGGCGAGCGTGGCGGCGCTTTGGGTCAACGGCGGCATATCGAACACGATGTAATCGAACGCGCTGTCGCGCAGATTGGAGGCCAACCGATAGAAACCCTTCGCGCTCAGGACAGCGGTCCGGTCCTTCCCCTGGCCGGCGGTCCCAAGAAATAGGCTGTCCGTACTGGAGGCGATGTCTTCCCCATTTTGCAGCACGTCGGACAATTCACCCACGGATTTTCCCCGTGAAAAGTGATGCATCTTTGCCACGCCGCCATGCATCGCGACCAGGAGCACCTTGTCATCGCCCGTCTCCGAGAGCGATGCGGCCAGCCCGGCAACGATGGTGGACACACCCTCGCCCCCTGAAAGGCCGGTGACCGCAACGAGCTTCGGCTTGTGCGTGAGGAGATTCAGTTCAAAGGAGAGGATCAGGAGATCGCGAATGGAATCGCAGTATCGTGCGAGGGAGGAGGCCAGCCCCGCGGGCATCGATCGGTCCCGGCCCGGATCCGGGACGGAAGGCTCGTGTCCGTTGGTCGAGACGTGCCCGTTCGAGCCATTGTGCGAGGCCCCATTGCGCGCGATGCCATTCATGAAGAAGAGCCGCGGACTGCGCCTTTGGGGCCCAAGATAAGGGATCGTCAGCATTACCGGGATCCGCAGGCGGCTCTCGATGTCCGTCCGCCGCTTGACCGATTGATCGAGCACAAGATCGATGAAGAACGCGAGGCCGAACCCGGCGGCCACGCCGCCCATCGCAATGACCACGACAATCTTCAGCACCTTCCCCAGGGAGTGTCGCGCCGGCGACGGCTTCTGGATGATGCTGATATTTGGCATCTTGGAAGGATCGAGCGCTTCATCCACCTGCGCTTGGTCGAGGCTGGATTCGTAATACTTGTAGTTGGTCTCCTCGACGTCCTTGCGCCGCTCGAGATCGGATATCTGAGGGGCGGCATCGGCAATCTTGTTGGCGGCTTCCTCGAGATCGATCAGTTGACCCCTGAGGGAAGCCACCCTCGCCTCGGCTCCCGCGAGCTTCGCCCGCTCCGCCGCCGGGTCCAGCTCGTCGGCGTTGGCCTCGACGCCATCCCCCTTGGGCGCCATGGCGGCCAGGCCGGGATATTCCGCCTCCAGGGCAGCGACCTCTCTCTCGAGGTTGTCAATCTGGGTGCGGTTCAACTGCACCATTTCATTCTCAGGCGTATACTTCGCCAGCAGCCCCAGCTCGGTTTGCCGCAGGCTCGCCAGTTGGGTGGCGATCGCTTCATATTGCTGCATCACCTCCGTGCTGGCAGCCGGGGCCGGGCCACCTGCCGCGGAGGTGGCGCCAGCAGGCGCTCCCGCCAACGAGGGGATAGGCGCGGATTGATCCATCGTGGCGACTAGGGCGCGCTGCTCGCTGAGATCGGCCTGGGCGTCCGCGAGATCCTGCTGGGTCTTTGTGGCTCGGGTGTTGATGTCATCGACCGCGTCCGGCAGGGAAATAATGCCCGCTTTCATCCGCAACTGCTTTAACTGATCGTCCGTGCTCAGCAATTGCCGGTGAACCTGGTCCGCCTCCTGGCTGACAAAATCAAGACCGCCCGCCGAGCGGTGCGCCTCCAGGTGCTTCACAAAGTAGCTGTCCACCACCGCATCCAGCACCTGCACCGCAAGCGCAGGGTCGCGGCTCCGGTAGGCGACCTGGATCACATTGCTTCCAGTGGAGCCAGTCACCACGAGGCCCGCGGCGACGGCTTGCGCGGCCGCCTCCACCGTCTTCGGGCCACCCGATCTCTCGAGAATTCTTTCCGGCCCGAGCTTCTCGGCAACCTGCGTGGCCACATCCCAACTGGTCAGGATCTCGATCTCCGCGCCGATGATCGTATCGTTAGCCCGGCCGGCCGTCGTTGTCTGCTGCGTGTCCGTCGCATCCACACCACTCCTCTCGACCACGTACCGGACCATCAGCTTCGCGTCGGACTCATATATCTGCGAGGCCCGGAAATAGACGAATGCCGCCAGGGCGAAGCCCGTAAGCGCACAGAGGAGTATCTTCCACTTGTGGCGGAAAACGATGAACAGGATCGCGTTCAGATCCAGGCCCTGGGGCTGGGACCCTGGTGGATTTTGTGGCATGATATGGTTGTTCTGTTTAGGACGGCCGGCGCAATGCCGGGGCCGGTTTCACGGACATCGCGTTCGCGGCACTCGACACGCGCCTGACGGGTTGGGTCATTCCCTCACCTGCCGCAGCCAAATCCCTTGGAATGTGGTCGAACTCACACGGAACGCCGGAATCCATCTTGCAACCCTCGGCAACGTTCCTGTGACTCATAGATATGCCCGCGGCGGCGCCTTCACCAAGATCGAGCCTGCTCCCATCTCGACTTCCACCTGTCGCCCCAGCATTTCAATCAAAATCCTCACCCGCTCCTTGGCGGGAAGCACCTTCGTGACCAGCGCTTGCACACCGTGGAAGGGACCTGAATCCACGACCACCGAGTCCCCCTCGATGACCGGCGGATCAATCTGGATGATCGGGATCGGGGAATCGGCGGCACATCGCGACTGCAGCTCCCGCACCACTTCGTCCGCAATGGTCCCCACCTCGCTGCCGAAGTGCACAATGGTATTGACCCCGAGCGTGTGCCGAACGAACCGATGGTACCGGGCAAAGTCAAACCGCGCGAAAAGATACATCGGGAATAACGCCTCCAGGCACCATGCGGGACCGCGCCTGGTCTGCTTCCGATAGCGAATCCGCGGGCAAAAGACCTCCACGCCCCGCTCTACTCCCAGACTCGCGGCCGCGATGTGTTCCCGCTTCGGACGGGCCTGGATGCAGTACCATCTGCTCATCGCTACATCGGCTCCGATGGCCGTGGGCGGAGCGGACAGATCGGACAATGGCTCGTTATAATTTGCAGTGTCAGTGGCGTGGATCATGGTATAAGCGAGCACCCGGGTGACGAAGCCAGCAGGTTGGCCGCGGGAGATTGCACGAGATTTGACCCAACGCTTGCGCTCACCCCGCCAAGTTTAGCCGGAAATCCGCGTCGGTCCCATGTATAGGGGAACCTACTCACAGTACGACTCACGTGCGCTGGGCATCAGGTGCAACTGTGATTATGGCTGCTGTATCTTTTTCTTGTAAATATGGTTTTCCATTTAAATTAGCCCGCAATTTTGACTTACTGAAGACATGCTGCCGCCCTTGCCTGGTGAACCCTATATTCACCATTTTTTTAACACGGCCTCGATTTGTGCCCGGATTCTCTAAAATCAAACCCGGTGGTCCAACTCTCACGGCCTGTCGAACCAAGAGAAGGTTCTATAGCATCCGGGTTGCACTTCCAATCGGTCAAAGTGGAAAATCCATGTAATGAATTCGCCCAATTCCCGTGTGGTACATCATCCTACATCGTCGCCGCTTCCCGGCCCACAGACCGGCCCACCCCTCTCTCCCCTCTCTTAGTTTGATTCGACCTCGTAATACCTCTGCGAAGCGCCCGATGCTCCCTCGTCGATAAACTGCAAGGTTCCCGTCGTGTTCGTCCCCGTGGAAAGCAATGTCCAATTGATCAAATCAGGCGAATAATACAGGGAATTCGTGTGCCCGATGGCACCGGTCACCGTGAGTTGGCAACTCCCATCGCCGGGAAACCGCAGCCCCACCACCGCGAATGGAACCACGTTAACCCAGATTTGGGTATTTAATTACTTGACGCATAGACAGAGTTTGTGCATATTTGACGCATGAACAACGAAATGCCCGAATCCCTGCTGGAAGCGGTGGCGTATTTTGCCGACGAGGACCGAGCCCATGATTTCTTCGTGAAAATGCGCTGGCCGGAGGGCGTGCGTTGCGCCCATTGCGGCTCTGAGAACGTGGGCAAGATGGTGAGGTCCGGCAATCGTCGCCTCTGGAATTGCAAGGCGTGCAAGAAACAGTTCACGGCCAAGATTGGCACGGTGTTCAACAAATCGCCACTCCCGCTTTCCAAATGGCTCCCGGCTCTCTGGCTCGTTGTGAACGCGAAGAACGGCATTTCCTCGTGCGAACTGGCCCGCGCGTTGAAGATCACGCAGAAGAGCGCGTGGTTCATGGGCCATCGTATTCGCGCTTCGATCCAGCGTGGGGGCGGGATCGTCCACTCGAACGGTGTTTTCGAGTGCGACGAAAGCTACATCGGCGGTAAATCCCGCAACATGCACGCGGACAAGCGGGCACAGAAGATCACGAGCAACGGCCCCGCTGGCAAGAGCATCGTCATGGGCCTTCTGGCGCGTCACGGCGAGAACATGCCGCATTCCAAGGTTGTCGCCCGCGTGGTGAAAACCTCCAAGGCTCACGATCTGGTGACGCACGTTTTCGAGAACATCCCTTTCGGCTCTGAGGTTCACACTGACACTCTCCGCAGCTACGCGTGCCTTGCAGGGGGCTGGGAGCACAAGGTCGTGGATCATGCCGAGGCTTATGTTCAAGACGGCGTGCATACCAACGGCCTTGAGAACTTTTGGAGTCTCCTCAAGCGGACGCTGAAAGGCACCTACGTCCATTGCGCCCCGTTCCACCTGTATCGTTACCTTGACGAGCAGACCTACCGCTTCAATGAGCGGAAGCACAAGACCGGCGACCAAGGCCGCTTCATGGACGCCGTGAAGACCACGGCTGGCCGTCGCCTTACTTGGGGTGGGCTGACCGGCAAGGAACCCAAGAAGACGGCCTAACGGCCCTTCTTGGGGGACTCGGGACCGCCAGCGATGGCGAATCGCATTCCCGCTTCGAAACGCTTGGCAGCCGTCTCCCCGCCGTGCATTTCGGGCTCTGGCTTTTTGGGGCGACCGCCCTTGTTTTTGGGTGCTTTTGGCATGGCTAAACCTATTGACTGCCCGGCACGCGGTCAATAGCATGGCGGGCATGGCTGATGAAGAACGATTTTCCGGCATTGATGAGAAGATTGAAGCCCTTGAAGGTGAGTCCAAGGTGCTCTCGGATTTGGTCCAAAAACTCATACGGGAATCCATGCTGGCACGGGAAGCAATCGAAGGGATGCATTTCGATCTGCGCGAGGTTTCCACGGTCCTAAGCCAAATGTACGGGCTCTTTTCACACGTGGTTCCAAAAGATCAGATGGCTCAAAAACTGTACGAGCATGTCAGGCAGTCCATCCTCAGGTTTGAAGCGAAATATCCAATAAATCCTCCTCCGCGATAGACTCGAAATCCTGGCCTAGTTTGTCGGCTAAATCCGAGTATTCGGGATGGGCTTCAATCCATGCGAAGGTGAATCGTTGCCGGAGCAGCAACACGCGGACGGTGCGCTCAAGTTTGGTCAGTCTGTCTTGTGTGGTTTTCTCCCTTTCGAGAGTGCTATCTGGGTTGTTTTTCATAGATTAATGCGTCAGGTATGTAATTACCCAGATTTGCGCCGAGCTGCCAACCCCATTCATGCCCCAGGCCACCGCCGTGATCTCATCCGCACCCAGCGGCGCTCCATTCCACACGAATGTGTACGGCGACGAGCCGCTGGTGCCGAGATAAGTCGAGCCATAGTAAAAATCGACCCGCTCGATTCCGCTGCCCGCCGCGGATGCCGTGACGGTGAGCGTGATCGGCGCATTGTTGTTGAAATTGGCCCCCGTAGTTATGCCGGCAAAGCCCACGCATGGTGTCTGGGCGGAGACTTCATTCGACGGCACGCTCTCATTCCCATAGGAGTCGTAAGCGGCGACGGAAAAATAGTAGGTGGTTCCGCAGCAGAGGTCCGAGACGGTGCCGGAGGTGACATCGCCAACGTCGATCTCCTGAGTGTAGTTTCCGCTGGCAGTCCCAGTGAGGATTTCATAGCCGGCGATCATCGGATCGGTGCTTGCGTTCCACGACAGGACGACGCTTGGAGCGGCGGATGCCCCCGCGACGAGCGTCAAAAACATCACGGCCACCCCCAATAAAAACCCTCCGTGGCTCCAAAAGATGCGGGCATTCCTCTTCAACCGCGTGAGTCCAATGGAATCGGGTGGGGTTCATCCCCGTTGCCTGGGCATTTAGCGCGCGGATTGCCAGGACCGCCCGCCTTGAGTGAGCTCGCCAGATTCATGCCGGCATCGCGGCTGGTGTCTCGCGAGCAATTATACAAAATATCCTGGCTCTAGACCAGAAGATTTGAAGAAGTCTTGATGAGAGATAGCAGATTTGAGCGGAGTTTGGAAGGGGATTGGCTGTAGCGCCACTCGCATTCCTTGAGATGAAGATCGAAATTGA
>JBEKOV010000059.1:0-20383 GCA_049521415.1 Chthoniobacteraceae bacterium | reverse complement strand
GCGGCCCAGGAGGTCGCCAATGAACTGGTTCACGCGGGCATCATGGGCATCCTCAATTTCTCCCCCACCCTGCTCCAGGTACCCGAGGGCGTGGTGGTGAATAATGTCGATCTCGCGCTGGAGCTCGAGAACCTGAGCTACTTTATCCGATGACGACCGCAGCCGCGCCGCTGCGTTCAGTGGCCGCGCCGGAGTTCAATCTCGCCCTTACGCTCGCCTCGGGCCAGGTGTTCCACTGGACGTCGCGGGGCGCGGGATACGCCGGGGTCATGGGCGAGACGCCGGTCCATGTCGAGCAGCGGGGGGACCGCCTGTTCACCACCGGAGATCCTGAGCTGGTTGCACGCTACTTTGCCCTCGATCATCCACTCTCGGAGGTCTATCGCACTTTCCCCACCGATCCGGCCATGGACGCGGCGCTCGCATTCTGCCGCGGCATACGCATCATCCGGCAGCCCGCCTGGGAGTGCCTCGCCACGTTCATCACCTCATCCATGAAGCAGGTCGCCCATATCTCCCAAATCTCCCACACCCTGCGCACCCGCCATGGGCGCCGCCTCGCGCCGGGCGGGCCTTTTGCCTATCCCGCGCCGGAGCGCCTCGCCTCCCTGCGGGAGGAGGATTTGCGCGCCTGCGCGCTCGGCTACCGCGCGCGAAATCTTCTCAAGACAGCGCGCATGGTCGCTTCCGGCGAGGTGGACCTCGACGCCATCCGCTCCATGCCCGACGAACAGGCGCGCGAGGAACTCCGCCGCCTGGCGGGAGTCGGCGAGAAGGTGGCAAATTGCGTCCTCCTTTTCGCCTACGAGCGCGTGCGCGCCTTCCCCATCGATGTCTGGATCGAGCGCGTCCTGCGCGAGAATTACTTCGGCGGAAAGCGAAAGGTCACCGCCGGCAGGCTCCGCGATTTCAGCGGAAAATATTTCGGTGAATTCGGCGGCTACGCCCAGCAATACCTCTTTCACCACGCCCGCTCAACCCGCCGCCGGAAATCATGAATCGGCTCAATATCGACGTCGTCCTTTCTCCGCCGGAGATCGATCTCCTCCCTCACCGTGATCTCTCCGCCACTGCCGCGGTGGTCTTCGACGTTCTCCGCGCCACATCCACGATGATCACCGCGCTGGCCAATGGCGCCGCCGGCATCCGGCCGGTGCGCACCATCGAAGAGGCGCGGACCTTGAAGGCGAAACTTCCGGCCGCGCTGCTGGGCGGCGAGCGCCACGGCGAGCGCATCGAGGGATTCGACCTCGGCAATTCCCCGCTCGAGTATGGCGCGAATGTCCGCGGACGCGAAATCATCAGCACCACCACCAATGGCACCATCGCCCTGCGCGCCGCGTCGCACGCCGCCTCCGTGCTGGCCGCTTCCCTGCTCAATATCGGCGCCGTCGCCGCCCACCTTGCGGCAAATCCGTCGCGCGAAATCCTCCTCGTCTGCGCCGGCACATTCCGGGAAGCCGCGCTCGAGGACATCCTCGCCGCCGGCATGCTCATCTCGCTTCTGCCCACCCCTGCCCTGACGGATTCCGCCCGGCTCGCCCTCGCGCTCTACCGCCAAAACCGCGACGATCTGCCCGCCGTACTTCATGCCTCAAGAAACGGCCGCGCCCTCCTCGCGAAAGACCGCGCGGCCGAAGTCGATTGGTGCGCCCGCCCCTCTGTCTTCCCCATCGTCGCCGCGATGGACTCGCGCGGGCTCGTCCGCGCATTGCCATTGCCTCAGGCTGCCGCGGCTGCCGCGGACGATTCGCGGGAATGATCCCCGGAGTGCGTAAATCCGCGGATGAACCTACGACGCGAGCCCAAAATGATGGCAGAGGTAGAGCACTACATTCGCGAGGAAGAGGACCGCGATGGCCAGGAGCACCAGCGCCTCCTTGCGTTCATCCGTGGCGTCCCGTCGTTCCGCGCCGTCGCGTTGTTTGTTGAATGATCCGCCGAATTCCGAGTTGCGTTCTGACTTCATGGCTTCGCGAAGAATGGACGCGACCCGCCTGACCGTTATTCGAAAAAGATCGGATGGCGCGGCGGGAATTTTCAGTGAACAATAGCCATCCATGGAATCGACCGACACCCCCTCACGCCACGCCGTGCGCACCTGCCTCGCACTGAGCGCGCTCGCCGCTCTCGTTCTTACCCCGGTCTTTTTGCTCACCGGCTGCATGACGCCCGAAGACAAGGCCTTTTACGGCCGCGGCTGGCTTAATCCCTCCGAACTCGACGAGGAGCCAACCCCGCCTCCCTCCTTCACCGACCCCACTGCCATCGACCCGCATGAATTGGGGCCGGGCAATTATTGAGGGAATTGATACATCCACCCGCCCCCGGCGCGCCGTACTTGACACTGGGTTAGGGTTCCCCCGGTGTAGACATTCGGTCCGCACCGGGGGCTTTTTTTTCGGCTTCGCGCCAAAAGAAAAACCGGAACGGAAAATCTCCCGTTCCGGTTCTTCAAAACTGCCTGAAAAGACAGGGATCCGTGCTTACGGCGTAATGTACGGCGACCAGAAGGTGTAGGGCGCCACGTCCGAAAGCGAATTGTACGCATTGGTCGGCACGCTCAACTCGCCGTCGACGGTGAACGGCCCGTAGGTGTCACCGAAGATATCGGCGCCGGTCTCGTAGAGAATCGTGCCGGACTTGATGTAATTGGACAGATCGGCGAATGACGCACCGGCGCCGCCGGTCTTGCCATTGTCGATGGCGTACTGATCGAGCGCGTGATCGAGGTCACGCAGGTCTTCCAACGTGCGGGTGGCCTGCGAGCGCTTGCGGGCGCGCAGGAAGTTCGGGACCGCGATGGCGGCCAGCAGAGCGATGATGGCGACGACGATCATGATTTCCACGAGCGTAAAGCCTCCGCGCTTGCTTTGAAGTTTCTGAATCATTGGGTTGAGTTCTATTTGGTTGTTTTTTTATTTCTGCCGCGGTTTGAACGCGGACGCTCCTCCTTTAGCAACCGGTGTGCCATAATCTCCGCAATTCCCCGTAAGAACTTCCACTGACGCAGGGACAAAAAAAACCGGGGGAGGAAAAAATCCCGCCCCGGTTTTTTGGAAACGCTGTCTGGCAGCTTAGTTGATGTACGGCGACCAGAAGGTGTAAGGCGCCACGTCCGAAAGCGTGTTGTACGCGTTCGTGGGCACAGTCACCGTGGAGTCGACGGCGAACGGCCCGTAGGTGTCACCGAAGATATCCGCACCGGTCTCGTAGAGAATGGTGCCGGTCTTGATATAGGCGGCCAGGTCGCTGAAGTTTGCCGCGGCTCCGGAGGTCTTGCCATTGTCGATGGCATACTGGTCATTCGCATGGTCGAGCTGCATGAGGTCTTCCAGGATGCGGGTGGCCTGCGAGCGCTTGCGGGCGCGCAGGAAGTTCGGGACCGCGATAGCGGCGAGCAGAGCGATGATGGCGACCACGATCATGATTTCCACGAGCGTGAAGCCTCCGCGCTTGCTTTGAATTTTCTGAATCATTGTTTTGGTATTTCTGTTTGTTGGTATTGGATTTCTTCCACGGTTCGAACGCGGATTATGGAGATTACAGCAAAGGATGTGCCAGTCGTGTTGGGCTACGATATTACACGTATAGCCCAAATGCTTGCAGGACCCAAAAATTGACCTTGCATCCGCGCCATTACGTATAAAAAGTATCGGAAGCAGCTAAATTTTTCGCGAAAATGCTTGCAAACCGATCCAATCTTGAGAGATAAGTACATTTACGTACCTTAAATCCTGTGGACTTCCAAACTCTCGCCGCCTTCCGTCACCAGATACGGAAATTCCTCCGCTTCAGCAAAGACCTCCTTTGCTCCGAAAACCTCACTCCGGACCAATACCAGGCCCTGCTCGCCATTCGCGCTTCCTCCTTCCATGGGAAGCTCTCGATCCGCGACCTGGCCGAGCAGTTGCAGGTCCGGCATCACAGCACTGTCGGCATCGTCGACCAATTGGTCCTGCGCAAGGCCGTGGTCCGCGAGGTCTCCCCGGATGACCGCCGGAAAATCCTCCTCTCCCTCACGGAAAAGGGCGAAGAACTGGTGCAACGCCTCGCCCCGCCCCACCGGGATGAATTGAGCCGGCTCTCGCCGGAGATGATCGCCACTCTCCAGCGCCTCTGCGCGGAGCGTTAGCCTTTGGCGCATCGCGCGCCGCGTATTGGAGCTATTGGAGCGGCGTTTTACCGCATCCGGTCCACGCACCGCAGCAGGTAGGGCAGCAATTGTTTCTTGCGGGAGACGACTCCCTGGAGTTCCCACACATTCGGCGCCCGCTGCGGGAAATCGATCTCCGTGAGGAAGCCCTCCGCCCCGCACGCCAGCAGCCGCGAGTTCTGGGTATTGATGTCCGTGACCAGCAGCGCCATGAACAGCAGCCCCTGCCCACTCACACGGCTGGCCAGCGCCTGGAGCAGTCCCGCCTGCTTCTCGGCAAGATGGCTGAAGCTCAATTCCTCGATCTGGGCCACGACGAAACGGCCCCGCTCGTGCTGGTATTCCTTCGAATCAGCCTGGATCGTCTGCTCCGGCGTCATCGTCAGCAGCGGTGAACCGACCGCGAATATCTCCGCCGCCAGCTCCTTCGCATCCACTCCCGCCACCTTGCACAAGTGCTCCACGATCTCGCGGTCCGTGACGGTCGCCGTCGGCGAGGTCAGGTTGAGCGTGTCCGATATGACGCCGGCCAGCAGCAGCCCGGCAATCGGCTTGGGAACAGGGATTGCCGCCTGACGATAGGAGAGCGCCACCAGCGTGCTGGTCGATCCCACCGGGTTGTTCCAGAACAGGATCGGGCTGTCGCTCGTCAGCCCGCCGATGCGGTGATGGTCCAGGATTTCGACGATCCGCACTTTCTCCGCGCCATGCACCGCCTGCGACAGCTCGTTGTGATCCACGAGAATCAGCTCGCGCGGGATCGGTTTGAGAAAATCGCTCTTCGAGAGAATGCCCACCAGCGCGCCGTTCTCATCGACAATGGGAAATACGAAATGGCGCGACGAGGTCGCCTTTTTGCGCGCCTCCTCCAGCAGCGTATCCGGCGTGAAGGTGAACAACTCCGAGCTGATCAGCGTATCGACCCTCACCGCACCACGCGCCAGCAGCACGGTCGTCGCCGTGTCGTAATCCGACGAGATGACGGTCACGCCGGCCTCTTCCGCCTCGGCCAGGATTTCCTTCGATACTTCGAGCCCGCCGGTGACGACAATCGCCTTGACCCGCGCCTCAATCGCCAGCCGCTGCGCATCCTCCCGATCGCCGACGAAGAGAATCACCTCGCCCGGCGCGTAATTGCCGAGCCGCACGGATAGCGAATCCGCCCGCATCGCCGCCACCACCAGCAGATGGCGCTGCCCGGAGTAATCCAGTTCTCCCGCCACCACCCGCCCGCCGAATGTCTCCACCATGCTCGGCAGCGGAGCCTCGATCAGCCGCGCATTGGACGCATCCTCGCGCGCCGGGAACAGCCGCTGGCAGACCCGGTACGCCGAGAGCAGTCCCATGCAGCGGTTCTGCTCGTCGATGACCGGCAGCCCGCGCAGACGCTCCTTCTCGATCAGGTGAATCGCATCATAGGCGGAGCTGTCCCGCCGGACGGACACGACGTTCCGCTCCATCACATCGCAAACCCGCGGCGACAGGTCCGGAATGAACACCGGCGCCTCCACCCCAAATTTCGCCAGCACATAATCAATCCGCTCGTTGGTATCTCCCGCCCGTGCCGCAATGACGTTCGGATTGCCCATCAGTTGCTTGAGCCGCGCATAGCCGATGGCCGAGCAGATGGAGTCCATGTCCGGGTTGCGGTGCCCGATCACGATGGTTTGCATGTCTTGATTCAATTCAGGCGCGCAATGTGATGCAGCCCCCGTGCCACGGCAAGGGCCGGCATGAATTGGGCAAGGGCCATCACTGCCCCGGAGCGCGGAATACCCTCGCCCTGCCGCGTCCCCTCTGCCACACTTCATTATTATGGTCAGACAATCCCTTCATCCAGGACGCGAACGAATCACCCGGCCGCTCGCCGCATGCGCGCTGGCGGCAATGGCGGCAATGGCCGCGCATACGGCCGTGGCGGGCAACGCCCCTGCCCCGGCCCCGACACCCTTGGTGCAACCTGTCGGCGCGCCCGCGGCGGCGCCCACGCCAAGCCAGCAGGGCCCGCAATCCGCGACACAAGCAAACCCGTGGGTCAACAGCCTGGGGATGAAATTCGTGCCGGTGCCGGGCACCAATGTCCTCTTCAGCATCTGGGACACGCGATTGCAGGATTTCAAGGTCTTCGCGAATGCCACCCAATACAAGCAAGGCGGCGGCGTCTGGACCATGAGTGTGACACAGAGCGCCAGCGGCGGTTACTCTTGGAGCTTCGGGCTCGACCCGAATGCCACATGGAATCATCTCGGTTTCGAGCAGGGTCCGACCTATCCCGCCGACGCAATCACCTGGAATGCCGCCACCGCGTTCTGCGCCTGGCTCACCGCAAAGGAACAGAACGCCGGCCTCATCGGCGCCAATCAGCAATACCGCATGCCGACCGATCAGGAATGGAGCACCGCCGCGGGCAATACAACTTATCCCTGGGGCAACGCCTGGCCTCCGCCGGCCGGATCGGGCAATTACTTTGACACCGCCGCCACGTCGATGCTTCCCGGCACGGGCTGGCCGCAGGTCCCCGGCAACGACGGCTACTCGCGAACTTCCCCGGTGGGGACCTATCCGCCAAACCAATTCGGGCTCTATGATATGGGCGGCAACTTATGGCAGTGGTGCCAGGATTGGTATGTCAAGTCGATGAACAGCGCCGACTTGCTAAAGAAATATCCCGGCCTCGCCAATGACGGCGGCGGCCAGAAGTTCAAGGTCCAGCGCGGCGCCTCATGGAGCGCATACGTGTCAGACTACATGCTCTCGGCGTACCGCAATTACGATGCACCCAACGGCTGCTACGATAACTACGGTTTCCGTTGCGTCCTGACCACGTCGCAGTAGGCGTCCGCTAGCGCTTGCTCATCCTGTAAAACAGCACCGCCCCCAGCGTGATGAAGACCACGTTCGGCAGCCAGATGAGCATTTCCGGATGCATCTTCGGATTCCCGCTAAACCAATCCGCCACAATCGTGAGCAGGAAATAAACGAACGCCACGATCAGGCTGAACAGGAATCCCACCGATGTCTCCTTCCGGTGCGCCGTGATCGCCAGCGGCACCGCGATCAGGCAAAACGCGAAGGACGCCAGGGAAAACGAAAACCGTTTGTTCGTCTCCGTCTTCAGCGCGGAGACCTGGCTCGGCGTCATTCCCCTTTCCGAGCGCTGCGCCTGTTGCAATTCCGTCAGCGTCATCTGGCTGAGGCCGCGCCGCTTCTGGTTGCGCTCGTCCAGTTCCTTCAGTGAGATCGCAAAATCATTCTGGCGAATAATGATGCCCGGATGGGTCAGCATCGGATCGTCCGGTTTCTGCGAGTCCCGCTGCTCGTACTGCGCATCGATGAGTCGCAGGATGATCTGCTGCTTGGCCTCCAGGTCGGTGAGCAATTCGCCATCCTTCGCATGCACCAGCGTCATCGGCTCGCCCCGCTCGTTCAATTCGTACATCAGGATATTCTCCAGCTTCGTCCCCTCCTTTTTCTCGACGTAGATCAGCTTGCCGGGAAATTCGTCGATGATCTGGTCGCTGCCGAACATCGCAATCGGGTTGCTCGTCGCGATGTGGTAGAGCGCGCTCTTCATCTGCTCCTGCGCCTTGGGAGCCACGTCCACGTTGATCCAGAAGCAGATCCCCACACAGATCGCCGCGAGCACGAATACCGGCGCGCAAACCCGCGGGACGCTGATGCCATTGGATCGTAACGCGATCAGCTCGTTCTCCGCCGAGAGCCGCCCGAAGATGAGCAGCACCGCCGTGAGAAAGCCCCAGGGAATCGTGAATGTCAGCGAAAACGGGATGATGTACGCGATGAATGTCAGGACGAATTCGATCGGCACGTCGTGATTGACCAGCAGCTCGAGCAACTGCTTGAAAACGGTGCCGAGCACCAGCACCAGCGAGAGCACCCCGACGGCGAAGAAGCCCGTGGTCACGATCTGGCGGGCGATGTACCGGTCGAGAATACGCATGACGAAAACGGTCTGATACTGGCGGGCCGCGACCGCGTTGCAAGGATTTTGGCCGCGCCCCCCCTTGACGGACCGTGCGCGCCTTGACCTTGCATTTCGCGCCCCGGCGCCATAACCTTACCGTTCCACTCAATTCCATGCAAACGCTCCACGATCGCGCAAAAAAGGCAGCCGAGATCATCGCCACCCCGCACCAGTACAAAGTCTGCGAGGGCTGCGATTCCATCGTGGCCGAGCGCGTTGCCACCTGCCCGAATTGCTACGGCTATCGCTTCGACGATAGCACCGAGGCCGTGACTTCCCAGGCCCGCCTGCTCGGCGCCCGCGAGCAAAAGACCGTCACCGCCCAGGATCTGCTGCTCTAGAGGCTGGCGGCCCTCATCTGCCCTTCAGCCGATCGAGGTAATCACCCAGCGCCGCGGCATTCTCTCCCCGGTACCCCACGTACCCATCGGGCCGGATCAATACCAGCAGCCCTTCCTCACCCGCGCCGTAAACCCTCCGCGCATGGCAATCGCGATCTTCGAGCGAGCCGGGCGCTTTCTCCTGCCCCGGCCGCGTCACGCGGTAGGCATGGCCGGGCAACCCGCGCAAGAGCGCCTCGCCGCTCTCCTGCGCTTCATATCCCTCGAATGCCAGCAGCAGAAATCCGGGCGTCTTCAGCAGCCCAAAGATCCGCCGCTCCTCCCTCGCCCGCCGGTCAAACAGCACCGCGTCCGGCGCCCTGTCTCCCGCGCGCACGGAGGCCAGGCCATGGTTTTCCACCCACGCACTTGCGCGGTAATCGATCGACAACTCCGCCATCCGTTCCGCCATCACATCCTTCAGGAAGGGAATCCCCGTCAGCAGCGGCACCGCAAGGTCGCGCAATTGCTGCGTGGCCGCATGCTGCACCGTGGCCGCGCGCGTGAGCCGGTCCGTCAGGTTCACCACCGAGCGCGCCACCGGCATCCGCTCCTCCTCGTAACTGGCCAGCAGCCCGGGAGCCGCCAGGCCGCGCGCCACCAGCGCAAGCTTCCATCCCAGGTTAAACGCGTCCTGAATTCCCGTGTTCATCCCCTGCCCGCCTGCCGGGCTGTGGATATGCGCCGCGTCGCCCGCGAGGAAGACCCGCCCGCTGCTGTATCGCTCCACCATCCGGTGCGAGATTCGGAACCACGCCGTCCACACCGCGTCGCTCAATTCCATTTTATGAAAGCACCGGCGCCGGGCCATCTCCGCAACCTCCTCCAGCGATGGCTCCGCCGCCCCATGCGTCACTCCCGGCGCCGAAGTCGCAATGATGCGGCCCCGCCCGCCCTTGAATGGGAAATAAGCAAAAATCCCTTCCTTCGAGAGAAACAGATGCGCCGTGTCCATCGGCAGGTCGCTCTCGACCTTCACATCGGCCAGCAGGAATTCCTCCTCGTATTGCTCCCCCTGGAAAGTCATCCTGATCGCATGCCGCGCGCCGCTGTGCGCTCCGTCGCAGCCAATGAGCCACGAGCCGGCGACCGTTTCTTCCGTCCCGTCGGTGTGCCGGTAATGCGCCCGCACCCCGCTGCCGTCCTGCTCCAGGCCGGTCAATTCCATCTCCTGCTCCACCCGCCCGCCCAGCGCCTCCAGCCGCACGCGCAGGATGCGCTCCGTGCGGCTCTGCGGCAGCGAGATCGCGTAGGGATACGGGCTTTCCAGCTTGTCGAACTTCACGTGCGCCAGCAGCCGCGCATCGTTGTAAAGCGAGACCGCGCCCAGTTGCTGCCCTTCCTTCAGCACTTCGTCCACCAGGCCCATCGTGGAAAACACCTCCAGTGTCCGCGGGAATATCGCCAGCGCGCGCGATTGCGTCGCCGCCTCCGCGGCTTTGTCAAAAATCCGGAACCGCACGCCGTGCCGCGCCAGCTCGCAAGCCATCGTCAGGCCCACCGGCCCCGCGCCATTGACGATCACCGGTTGTTTCGCCTCGGTTTCCACCGCACAATCCATATATCCTTCAAACGCACGCCACCAGCCAAATGCCCGCATCCAACACTCCGCGCGATGAACGCGCCGCCCAGGCAATCGCCGCCGTCCGCCAGGTCTATGCCGATCTCGACGCCCGTCCCGTCCAGCGCAATTGCATCCGCCGCACGGAGTGCTGCCAGTTCCGCTTCACCGGCATTACCCCGTGGCTCACCGGCGCCGAGGCCCTCCTGGCCGTAAAAGCCTTTCGCGCCACAGGCCGCACCCGGCTCCCCGAGCCGGCCGACGGCTCATGCCCCATGCTCGAGCCCGGGTCCGGACGCTGCCTCATCTACGCCGACCGCCCCTTCGCCTGCCGCACCCATTTCTGCGCCGCCGCCGGCGGCCCCTACGCCCGCCGCGAAGTCCTCGACCTCATCCGCCGCCTTGAAGCCGCCAGCGCCGCTCTCGGCGATACCTCTCCACAACCCATCACCTCCGCCCTCGCCGCTTATATATAAGCAATCCGACTCACTTCATTCGAATTTCGATTTTCGAATTTCGAATTTAAACTTTTCCGGTCGAACCCGCCTCGCAATACGATCTTCCCACACATGGACCTGCAAATCTCTGGTAAACTCGCCCTCGTCACCGGCTCGACCGCCGGCATTGGCTTCGCCATCGCCGAATCCCTGGCCGGCGAAGGCGCTCGCGTCATCGTCAATGGCCGCACCGAAGCCCGCGTCAACGAAGCCGCCGAAAAAATCATGGCCGCCCACGCACAGGCGCGCATCGTTCCCCTCGCCCTCGACCTTTCCACCCCCAAGGGCGCCGTAGAGGTCACCCATCGCTTCCCCGAAGTCGACATCCTCGTCAACAACCTCGGCATTTACAGCCCGAAACCCTTCGAGGAAATCACCGACGACGATTGGCATTCCATCATCGAGACCAATTTCATGAGCGGCGTCCGCCTCTGCCGCCATTACCTGCCCCGCATGCTATTCAATGATTGGGGCCGCGTCATATTCATCTCCAGCGAATCCGCGGTGAACATCCCCGTCGAGATGACCCACTACGGCGTCACCAAGACCATGCAGGTCGCCCTCGCCCGCGGCCTCGCCGAGACCACCGCCGGCACCGGCGTCACCGTCAACTCCGTCCTCGCCGGCCCCACCAAGTCCGAAGGCGTGGAGGATTTCGTCAAAGGCATGGCCCAGGCCAAAAACCTCTCGCCCGCGCAAGTCGAGGAGGAATTCTTCAAGACCGTCCGCCCCAGCTCGCTCATCCAGCGTTTCGCCACCCCCTTGGAAGTGGCCTACATGGTCACCTACCTCTGCAGCCCCCTCGCCGCAGCCACCAACGGCGCCGCCGTCCGCGCCGAAGGCGGTGTCCTGCGGTCCATATTATAGCCGGCAATTTAGGGGCCAAAAATCTTCCGTATCCGCATTAGCGTTGTTGCCCGTTCGCGGTGCCAGCATTGACGCCTTTACATTCCTGGTGCACCCTGTTTTCAGGCCAAACGATGAAAAAACCGAAAATAACGGTTATGCCAAAAGATTGGGACCCCTTTGCCGAAAAGCGTCGGGCGCGCCAACGGGATCGCATTCGGTTGGCCACAGGCAAGGTCACCGCGGAGGAACTCCAGCGCGAGAACGCTTTTATCCGGCATCCTCGGGACTGCAAAATCGTCGACCCGAATCCGGCAAACGCCCTCCTCTAGGCATCGGGGAGAGATGTAATGGCCAATTCCAATGCCGTGCCGTTCAGCGCCTATGACGGGCTCCTGTCGTTCTTGGGTGGTCCCGACGGGCCAATCGTCGCCTGCGGACAGGCCGTAAACTTCTGGGCCAATAGATTCCAAACCGATGAGCCGCGCCTGGACTCACTCCGCCCGTTCATGAGTAAGGATTTGGACCTCCTGGGCGATTTGGCCGCCGCGGAACGAATCGCCAGGGCAACAGAATCAGTAATCCAGCATGCTCCGCCCCGGGGTGCCACCCCTGTCCTGGCAAACATTCATTTGAAGGCTGGCGGTGCCGTCCGGCTCGTACAAGTGCTCTATCAAATCCCTGGACTGAACACAAATGAAGTGCGGAAAGAGGCCATTGGTGTGGACGTGTCCGGCTACTCGATCCGGGTCGTCGACCCAATCACGCTATTGGCCGGCAAAATCTATAACGTGGCGCATTTCGATCAAAAGAACCGGAATGACATACAGCACATCAGGATTCTCTACTTGTGCGTTCCCGTGTTCTTGTCAAAGCGAATCGAAGCAGCGGAGCAAAACCCCAAGGCCGCAAGGACCTGCCTGGATGGTCTTGAACGGGGCCTGGCTCTGTCCGCCTCCCCCGATGCCCCCAAAGTAGGTGTTCAGCTCGGCATCAATTGGCTGGACCTGATCCCGCTCGCGGCACTCCGCGCCTCGCCCAACGCCAAGCTGCAATCATTCGCGGGGAAAAGGTTGAAGCACTGGTGCAAGCCCAAATCGTAAGCAAGCTCCGCCGCCAGCCGGACCACTTGCAATGTCGTTACCCCTCGGCTAGTCTTTCGGGCGATGACAGCGGATCAAATCCTCAACGAAATCAAGGCATTGCCCCAGCTGGAACGCCAAAGGCTACTCCAGTCTGTTTTGAAACTTGAAACCGATGATATTCCCCAAGATTTCGTCGAGGCTCTTGATGACTTTAAGCAGGGACGCTTTGTGTCGATGGAAACCGCGCTCAACGATATTCCGCCCGGCGCGTGAACTATCAATATCACGCGATTGAGAAGTTCTGGAAGAGCTTCTATCGGCGAATGCTGATTGCCATTGATACGAACGTCCCGCTCGATCTTGCCGACGGTGTTGATGATGTAGTCGAAGACGGAACCAGGGGAGCAGTTGCCTTCCGGATTCGCCTTGAATCAGCCTTGGCGATATGTAAACCATTCCGTGTTGTTCCTAAACTTATGAAAACACTCACCCAATGCCTCTGCTGGTTCACTCTATGGCTGGATGCATGCCTCATAGCTGGATGCTTGTCGTCCACATGGCACAAGACTGGGTATGCCGTGATAGGTTCGCTGACGAGCAATACGCCTGAAGGAATGGTATCAATCATCGTTGTAATTGTGTGGACAACTTCGCTCGCAATTTGTGGATTGACGGCGTTGCGGCGGGTGGGCACTGAGACGTTACCCTCCTTCACCTCAATGCGTTGAGCTTTCACGATTAGAAATCGAGAACCGGAGCCTACGGGGCTCGAACCCTTATGCAGGGTATGATCTGGCCTTTCGAATCTTTCAAAACCCGATCCCGGGGACGAAATGGGGCCAACACTCCCCTCCCCTACCGCATCAGCATCCCCAGGAGGACCGCCGCGGCGACCAGCGCCGCCACCACCAGCCATGTCGGCAGCCGCGGCCCCGCAGCGAGCGCCATGGCGCCGGAGTATGGGCCCCGATTGAACTCACGCTTCAGGTGATGCCAATGCCAGGCCAGATCGCCGACGGGCCGGCCCGACATCGACTTGGCCGCGATGCAGCGCGTGTGCAGGAGGATCGCGACGGCGTTCATCGGGCAGCCTTCACCTTTGGGTTAAGGGCCGGCTTACCCGGATTTGGACAAAAACTGTCTGGACAGGAATTGTCCAAAGCGGGAGGGCATTTCAGTTCCCACACCCTCAATGCTGACATGAGGCGGGATAATGATTCACGCGCCTGTCGCATCCGGATCATCCGGTTCACAGGCAGCTCTCCACCAGCTCGGCCTCGGCCTCCCGCCGGCGCCGCATCCCCGCGTAGATATCCATCCCGCGCCAGACCCGCTCCATAGTGCGCAGTTGCGCGGCGATGCCGGCATAATCCCGCTGTGGAACATCGTCGCGGATCGCGCGCATCTCGCGCCGACTGGGGCCGATCATCGAGGAGCCGCGATTGAAGACCAGGCTCTCGATCGCATCCTGGCAAGCCGGCGCCAGCACATCGAATCCCGGGAACGCCCGTTCACATTGCTCCCGGGTCCTCGATAGATCGACATTCAGGAACACCGTCGTCGAGAGCGCCCATGGCACCGTCACATCGCGCACCGCCCGGGCTTTCGCTCGAGCCGCGGTGCCATAGAACGGCTGCGTGGCCGCCAGCCGAAGCAGATCGGGAGCCGCCAGCGCCGCCCAATCCTCCAGGATAATGCCCCGCCGGTTCTGATGGGCGTCGTACCCGATGCCCCACGTGACGCCGCTGGGGCCTCCAGGATACTCCGGATGCGGCCAGCGGTCATAGTCCGCTTCCCCGCCCGTCTCGAAGTCAAAGATCAGCGCCTGGCCGGCCGGCGTCAGCTCCGGCGCCGGAGGCGGCTGGAACCATTGGCCCAGCGCCCCGGCAGCCAGGAGCAAACTCAGTGAGAAAGAACGTAGGAAAAAGCGCATAGGGCCAGGAATCCGATTGCTGAATCCACGACGGCGATGGCCGGCCGCTGCTGCATTTCCGCCTTCGTCCACCAAACCCCCGTCGCTTGTTTGAAAATCGACACCAGCGCGATCGCCAGCACGCACCGGACGAGCTGCGCCGATTGATCCACGATCCACGCCGGGTCCTCCTGGACCGAGCGCCCATGGGTCAGGAACGTGTAGAGGATGGCCGAGAGGTGAATGCAGCAAAGCGCGAGCGGTACCCAGAAGTACCATTCCAGCCATGCGACGATGTGGCCGCCGATCGCGCGCAGCGCCTTCATGCCTTCGGTTCCACCCTGGTAAAGTCCACGTAGAACTGCTGGCCGGGCCTGAGCTTCCCGTGCAACGCCGGGTTGCAGATTTGGATTTCCAAACTGGCCGACGGCGAGAAATGGGCAAACGTGTTATCCTCGTCGGAGCCGTCTTCCGGGTAGGAGCCGCTTTTGCAGACAGCGTGAAATTTCACCATGTCCGAAGCCTCCGATACCAGGACGGATTCAACTTCGAGCTTGGCCCTCATCACCGGGGAACTCATACGACGGGGGCCGGGGTGGCCACCGGCGCGGCGGTTGAGATCGGTGCATTAGCGACGGGAGCCGCGACGGGAACGGTGGCCGCGGCGATCAGCGCGGCGACTTCAGCCGGTGCTGCAACGGGAACTGTGTTGACGTGTAAAACGACGGTGGGGGGCGGCGCCGAGGGAACCGCGGCGTGTTTCTCGAACCTCGCCTCGATCCTTTCGAACTCTTCGGCGACGTTGTCCTCCAGATCGGAGACCGCTGCTTCCGCTTTGGCCTCCAGCTTGCCATGGCTGATGGCGTTGAGGACGATTGCGGCGACGACGCCGACGATGGCAATGGCGAGTAGAATTTCGAACATAGACTTTTTGGATGCCGGTTAGATTTTTGCGGCCACCGGCGCAACGGCGAGTGCCAGACGACCTGAAAATTTCAAGAAAGCGAAAATGCCCGCGGCTATCACCCCCAGCGCGAACACGATCCACGAGCCCCACCAATGCCAGCGGTACCAGCTCAGCGCCTTGTCATCCTTGGCAAGCTTCGTCAGCGCCGCGTTCTTATCATTCGTCGCCTGATTCAGTGCGGACGTTTGCAAATCGACCTTACCCTGGAGCGTCGTCACCTGGTCCGTCGCATCTGCCAGATGTCCCTGCGTCGTCGCGAGCTGCGCCGTCACCGCAGCGTTATGCGTTTGCGCATCCTTCAGGTCCGCCTGCAGCGCGATCACCAGTGGCCGAAGATCCGGAGGCGCCGCGCGGAAGAGATCATCCGCATGCGCCTGCGCCCGCGTCAGCGCGTCACCCGTCGCCGTGGCCTCCTGCCCGGCCTCCGTCACACTCTCCTGCGCGCTGGTGACACTCGCCTGCACCATCGCCGTCGACGGCGGCGAAAATTGAACGCGCCGGCTGCTCGCGCATCCCGAGAGGAACACCAGCCCGGCCAGCGCGAACGCCGCGATCAGAATGGCGGCTACAAATTGAGCGGAGAATTTCCTCATGGCAACAAAATCGGGGTGTCAATCATTTCGAGAAAAAGTGGTGGTCGATCATCACCGTGCTGACCGCGGCGATGCCGCCCCAGATAAAGGCCAGAACGGAGTACGCTCCCTTGGCTCGCTCATGCGCGCGCTCGATCGCGGAGAGGCGCTTGGTCGCGTCATTGACCTGGGCGACCAGGCCCATCGCGCCCGCAAAACCCTCCAGGCATTGCCGGAGCGCCTGCACCTGCTCGCGCAGCAGGGAGATTTCTTCTTTCAGTTCCATGATATTTTACCTCACGCGCCGCGCGGACAATTGCCCATAGGCAGCGATCGTGCCGGCAGAGAATGTGGATTGCGCCACCAAGTAAATCGTCGTGGTGGTCGTGACATTGATGCGCTTGAACGGGCAGTTGATGCCGAACTTGGTGCTCGCGGTGGTAAGCTGAACGCCGCCATAGCATTCGCTGCCGTCCGTGGGCATCGTTGCGGAAGTGGCAGCGATGGCAGCTTCCGAAGCTGTGACGGTCGCGCTCGACGGAGAGAAGTTGACGTTCGCCTCAACATCCCAATCCCCAGCGGTCAGCGAGATCGAAGTGACGTTCGCATTGGTCGCCGTGGTAAGTGCAACCGCGCTACCCGAGGCAACGATTCCCTGCACAAACTCGCCCGTGTTTCCCGCCGTCGCGTTGCCACCAGCGGCCGTTCCCAGGATACCGCCCGCCGGGTTCAAGATACCATCGGCCTTCACCGTCCCATTTACCTCCAGCAGCGCACCCGGGCTATTGGTCCCGATCCCCAAATAACCAGTGGTTCTTTGCAGGAATATCCGGTTCGCAACCGAATTTTCACTAATAACGAGACCACCGGTAAGTGGCTGAAAGCTATACGCGGCCCCGCTCGTAGTATCATTCAATATCATCCAATTCGAAGAACTGCCCGGGCAATCAATGACGTGTGTGCCCGTCTCGTGAATCTCTCCCGCAACGTCCAGCAAATAGGCCGGGGTCGTGGTCCCGATCCCAACATTACCGGTGGTATGTTGCAGGACGAATCGATTCGCGATCCCCGATTCATTGAACTGCAAATTCCCGTTCAAGGTCTGTATGCTGTACAAATAACCAAAAGCGTTATCCTTGAAGTACAGCATTTCCGCATTGGAGCCGGTCGGACTCCCTAGCCGCGCCGCGCCGTACTGTGACACTTCAAACAAGCCGCCAGTGGCACTCCCAAACGTCGCCTGCCCAAACTGCATCCAGGAGCTTTGCGCGAAGAGATTCCGCGTGAACGTCGTATCGCACTCGATGAATCCCTTCACACTCGGCTCGACATTGCATCCCGCCAACAGCGTCGAATGAATTCCCGCCGCTAGCATCGGGTTCGCCTGCCCCAACGGGTGCACAAAATTGGTATCGAAGTAAACCAGCCCCGTGCTGCTTCCGGTCAAAAAGTTATACCCCGGATCTCCGCTGAGAAATGCGCACGAATCGATTGCATAAGAGCTTGGGATCGTCCTGTTCAAGATCGCGGCATTCACCTGCTGGCGTACCTCATCCAACGCAGCGCCCCACCAATGCGGCCCGGGCGACGGCAGGATGGTGAACAGTACCACCGTAAACCCGTCGGCCAACGCCATATCGGTCACAGTCGTCAAATCCGCGATCATGCTCGCCGCGCTCTTAGCCGCATGCAGATTGTTAGCGCCCGCCATCAAAAAGAAGAATGCCCTGGGGCCGCCGGACCCGCCGTTCGCGGCCGGTCGATAAGGATGCACCTGGCTGGGGTAACGGTCCTGAACATTGGTGCCACCGAGCGTCAACGTGGCGCTGGTGCCCGAGGCCGTCGTTGGCTGGCTCAACGTCAACGCGGTGCCCGCCAGCGTGCCAGTCGTGCCGTATGGGATGCCCGTTCCATAGACCGCCATCGGTCCAGCCGGCGCGGTCGGCGACGTCGTCAAGGTCACACTCGTACTCGCGCTCGCCCACGTTCCCGTCACCGTCTGCACCTGCCACGCGTTTGGAGATGTCGAGGTCTCCGCGATCGCGCTCCCGCCCACCGCGGGAATGTAATAATTTCCATGTCCGCCAAAGAACGGAAACGCCCCGCCCGAGAGTAGGATGGACTGCCCCGATCCCGCCGCCGTCGCCGCAATACTCAGAGTCAGCGTCGTCCCGGAGATCGTTCCCGTCGTCCCAGGCGCGATCCCAGGCCCTGCCACATATACCACGTTGACCGGTGGAGTTATCGCGGCCGTCAAGGTCACGCTCGTGCCCGTATTGCTCCAGGTTCCCACCACATTTTGCGTCCACGGCGGCGGGCAACTCCCGCTGGTCGCTGCTCCCCCGCTCGTTGCCGCACCCACCAGCAACGCCGCATAGGATAGCGTACTCGCGCCATTCGGATTCGCAGTGATGGAATCTCCCTCGAACACGAAAGCTTGCCCCGTCAGATTGATCAGCCAAGGGTCCTGCACGCTGATCCCGAGATTCGTCCGCGCCGTCGCCGCGCTCCCCAGGTCACTCAGATTATTCGTCTTCTGCAAACTGGCCGCCTGCGCTGTTGCCGCCGCGCCACTCGTATCAAACGCCGAGCTTGCTTGAGTCGCAGCGCTCCCCAAACCCAAATTCGTGCGCGCCGTTGCCGCGCTCGCCACGTCGCTCAGATTATTCGCCTTCTGCAGACCCGTCGCATCCACAAACGCCGTGGTCGCGATCTGCGTCGTATTCGTGCCAGTCGTTGCGGTCGGTGCCGTGGGAACCCCCGTCAACGCAGGCGAAGCCAGAGGCGCGAGAAGAGAATCTGCTCCGCTAAGGGCCGTCTCCACAAAAGCCGTCGTCGCGATCTGTGTCGTAGCCGTCCCACCCGTCGCCGTCGGCGCCGTTGGCACTCCCGTAAACGCCGGCGATGCCAGCACCGCCAGCACGCCCGGCGCCGGATAATACGGCGACCCCACCATCGGCACGCCCTCGTCCCCCTGGTTCACGTCATTATCCGCCGTCAGATCGAACGTCAGCGTGCTCTCCCTGTTGCCCGCCACCGTCCACGTGATCTCCGCGTCCAGTATCACGGTCGCGATTTCCGTCGCATCTTTCGTCCAGCCGGCCGCGCTGCTCAACGACGCCGCGTTGATCACCATGAAATATACCTGCAAATCCGTCTGCCGCACCGTCTGCCCCACCGCCAGGCCTGTCAGCGCGTAACGCGCCGTCTGGTTCGCGCACGTCCGCGGCGTCCCCGCCGTGATGAACGTCGGGTCCGCGATGAAAATATCGCCCAGTTCGACGAAAGTGAGATTCGGCGTCACCGTATAAACAGCCGTCCGTCCCGTGATGACGATGGTCACTCCCGTCGCCGTCGCCGTCGCGTTCGCGCTCAGCGTTGCCGCCGTCGCGCTCTGCACGCTCAGGATCGTCGTCGCCGCCGGGATGCCCGTCCCCGTGATCCCCAGCCCCACGTCCGTCGCCATAAAGCCCACCGTCGCGCTCCCGATCCCCGCTGTGCTGATCGTCGTCACCCCATCCGTGAACGTGCTCCCGCCCGTCTTCGTCACCGGCCACGTCCCCGTGCCAGGCCGCCCCGTGATGACAATGGTCACTCCCGTCGCCGTCGCCGTCGCATTCGCGCTGAGCGTTACCGCCCCCGCGCTCAGGATCGTCAGGATCGTTGTCCCGCTCGGGATGCCCGTGCCCGTGATCCCCAGCCCCACGTCCGTGGAAACGAAGCCGGCCGTCGCGCTCCCGATCGCATCCGAGCCGCTCGTCGTCGTCCCGTCCGTAAACGTCGAAGTCCCCAGTTGATACGAGCTGACCACATAATTCCCCGCAAAATCATCATGCGCCTTCGCGCCGAAACGGAAATCCGTCAGGCTCCCCGGCGTCGGGTCGATCTCGACGTTCGACCCGTTCTGGATGAACTGGAGCGCAATGCTCGGATTATCCCCTTCCTTGAACTCCAGCCCCGCCGTCGGCGCGGCGAAATACGAGGTATCCTGCAGGTAAAGCGTATTGAGATTGACGTAACGGATCATCATCCGCCGCGGCTTGTCAAAACGCCCAAGGGTTGGAATGTCGTCAACCGAAACTGACCGTCACAATGCTCGTCGCCCCCCCCATCCCGGTCGGCGACATCAGGTCACTCGCCGTGAAGCTTTGCGACGCCAGATCGTTCAGATTGTCGAACTGCCACGCCGCCGGGCTCGCAAAGTCCCCGCCCACCTGCCCCGGATCGAACGGCGGGCTATCCGTCGAATCCATCAAAAACAGGCTGAAGTTCAATACCAGCTCGATGGTATCCGTGACCGAGAATTCATACCCATAGAGTCCCGGCGTATACGATGGATCGGCGGGATCGCTCACGCTCACGTAGATCAACGGCTGAGGCCCCGGCTTGTTCCACGCCACGTACACATCCCCGCTGATCGAG
>JBEKOV010000058.1:0-20797 GCA_049521415.1 Chthoniobacteraceae bacterium | reverse complement strand
CCCCTCGAAAACCAGACCCCCCCAATCAGCGGCGTAAGCGCCAGCCAGACCAGCCACCCCTGGTCCCACCCCGGATAACAAAGCGCCAGCAGCAACCCGCTCAAAGCCGCACAAGCCCACGGCCAGAGAGCGATCAAACGGGAATGACGTTCAGACAATGGTTTCGGCAAGCGTTGCGGATATATCCGCGAAAAAATACCCTGAACCCAGCCGCCGAACAGCCCAATTTATAACCCGAACCGCCCCTACTGCCGCCGGGCCCGGCGGGTGCGCTGTTCCTTGCGCTCACGGCGGAAGCGCGGGTCTATCGCTTCCCTTAAGTCCTTCGCGTAGCCAGAGTTAACGTGGAACTCCGCATGCTCGACGTCCTCAAAATCATGGAACGATTGCTTGTCCGCCAGCACGTAGCCCATCGTCATCAGCCCCTTCAACGTCGAGACAAACTCGGCCTCCTCCATCCCCGGCGCGCGTTCGAGCAGCATCTTCCCCGGAAGGTTTGTGCCGCTCAGGCCCAACGCCTTCAGAATTTCCTTTTCGCCGCCATCAAGGTTGATTTCCATGCGATTACGTAGCGGTGCGCAGCCGGACATCCTCTTTGATGGCCGCCCAGAGTATTTCAACGGATGATGTTACCTGCTGCTTGATCATCGGCAGTTCTTCTATAGCAAACTTCGCGCCC
Organism: Chthoniobacteraceae bacterium; assembly: GCA_049521415.1. GTDB lineage: Bacteria > Verrucomicrobiota > Verrucomicrobiia > Chthoniobacterales > Chthoniobacteraceae > DATAXI01. The sequence continues at coordinate 20,118 of JBEKOV010000058.1, read as the reverse complement.
AGCGCCGGTGCGCGATGGCCAAATAGGTAAAACTTGATTTTTGGCTCGGTCCCGGAAGGGCGGACCGCGGCGCGGCGGCCGTCGGCCAGCGAAATAATCAGCATTTTTTCGGAGGGAAGCCGGTCGCCTTCGACGTCGAAAATCTCACGCGCGGCAAAATTGATAGTCTCCGTCACCGCAACGCCATCCAATGTGGCCGGTAGGCTCGATGCGTATGACTCGGCCAGGCGCTGGATTTGCGCTGCCCCTTCGGCGCCTTCCATGGTGATGGATTGGCCCTGTTCAATATAGAAACCAAACTCACAATATACTTCATCAAGCAGTCCAGCCAGCGTCAGGTTGCGCGACTTCGCATAGGCAGCCACCTCTGCAAACATGACCGCCGCGCCATTTGCATCCTTGTCCCGAACGAAATCGGCGCCGCTATAACCGTAGCTTTCTTCACCGCCGAAGACATAGAACGAGGAATATTCGAGCCGGAGCCGGCGCGTCTCGGCTTCGGAAAGGAAGCGGTAATCCTGTCCCGGGGCGAGAGGCACTGCCGCTTCGTATTTGCCGAGCTTCTCGCCGATGTACTTGAACCCCGTGAGCGTCTCGATGCAACGCAGGCCGAAGCGCTGCGCAATCACTTTTTGAAGATCCGTCGTGACCAGAGTCTTGATGATCACGGCTCGGTGGGCGTTGGCCGCATTGAGGATGCCCTGTTCGAAAAACGCGCGCGCCCGATACCACGCCATGAGCGAGCCGATCTGATTGCCGGAGAAGAGGCGCATCGCACCCGCCTCATCGCGAACCGCCACGCCCATCCGGTCACAATCGGGATCGGTGGCGACAACGAGGTCGGCCTGTTCCTTGCCGGCCAGTTCGATGGCCATGCGGAGCGCCTCGGCATTCTCGGGGTTGGGCGATTTGACGGTCGGGAAACGCCCGTCGAATTGATCCTGCTCCGGCACGGCCCAGGCGCGGAAGCCGAGCCGCGCAAGCATCGGTTTGATGATCACGCCGCCGGTCCCATGAATGGGCGAATAGACGATGCGTAACGCGGATTGCGCGCGGACCATGGCGGGATCGAGCACCAGGGTCTCGAGCCGCGCCATGTATGCCTCGTCCAGGTCCGCACCAAGAGCAATGAGCGCGCCGCGCTCGCTTTCCGCCAACGGAGTGTAGGTATCGGATTCGATAGCGTTGACCTTCTTGATTATGCCGCTGGCGTGCGGCTCGACCACTTGCGCGCCGTCGGCGAAGTAACATTTAAAGCCGTTGTCGTGTGGCGGATTGTGACTGGCCGTGATAACGACGCCGGCATCGGACCGCGTCTGACGCACAGCGAACGAAAGTTCCGGAGTCGAGCGCGGCCCCTCGAAGAGCAACGCGTCGCACCCATTCTCGGTTGCCACCTTCGCGCAAAGCTCCGCGAAGGGCCGGGAGAAATGGCGCGGATCGTGCGCGATGCAGAGTTTTGGCCGGCCCGCGCGGCCCTTGAAATACTCCTTCAAATAAGCGACGAGCCCCTGCGTTGCGCGCGAGATGTTGAAATAATTCATCGCGTTGGTCCCGACGCATGGGAACTCCGGGCGCCCGAGCGGCTGCGGCGCGCCCGCCTCGGCCTTCGTGACGATCTTGCCGATGGTCCGCCCCCGCAGGCCGCCCGTGCCGAACGCCAGCGTGCGGAAAAATCGGTCGTTCAATTCCGGCCACGCCGTGAGCTGTACCAGCTCCAGGATGCTGGCGCGATCCACGGTCGAACTGGTGCGCTCGAGCGTCTGGAGTATGTTGCGCGCGCTGCTTGCGAGCAGATGTCCGCCGGCAACAGCGGCGTCAAGTTCAGGCGAAATTTGGGACATGAGGTCGAGTCGGTTGGGATCGAGTGAAACTGCAAGGAGTTAAGACGAAAAATTTGAAACTCGAAATCCGAAACTTTGCGGCATTATGCCCTCGCGTGAGATAGAGAGGAACCGATGATTTCCGTGTTGGAAAAGCTGCACCGCGCAATCGCGGCCCGGGAAGAATTGCGATCCGCCGGATTTCACGGGCGAGCCCTATCTGAAGGCCTGCTGGGTGGAGCGGCGGTGAGAACCATGGTTGCCCGGGGCACAGGACTGGCTTTGGATATGGGGCTGATGCAAAGCAATCCCCCATGCCGGCTGTCCCCGAGCGCCATTGTGTTGATCGTGCTCGGCGCGGCGACGGCGGTGAAAACACTCTGGGCTGTGACGAGCCTGGGGACTTGCGACTCGATGCTGTTTTATTACTTCGCGGAAGCGCTGCAGCGGCGGAGCATGGCGCTCCTGTACGAGGGGGCGACGGTCTTCAATCACACTCCGCTCACAGGTTGGTCAATCCGAGAGCTTTACGTGGTGACGCACGGGGATTACCGGGCCTTTGCGGCGGTGCTGCGGCTTTCCGATGTTTTCGCGGATATATCCCTTATGCTCGGGCTGCTGCATGTGCGGAAGGTGACGGGGAAGCCGCCGTGGTGGGCGCTGGGGCTTTTCGCGGCGAGTCCGGTGTCGATCATGGTTTCGGGGTTCCACGGGAATATCGATCCAATCATGGTGATGTTCCTCTTTTTCTCGGCTGTGGCGGTGCTGAAGGATCGGCCGGCGCTTTGCGGGGCGATGTTCGCCATAGCGTGCAATGTGAAGATCGCGCCGATTCTGGTGGCGCCGGTGTTTCTTTTCTATTGGATCGGGCGGGGGAAGCGTCCGGCGATCACATTCATGGCGGCATCGGGCGCGCTGATGCTGGCGGGGGCGTCGTGGGGATTGATTCATTGTCCCGGGGCGTTTCTGCGAAATCTTTTTGGGTATGGGAGCTATTGGGGGACATGGGGGGTGACTTGGTGGCTGACGGAGTCGGGGGTCAAGGAACTGGGGCTGGTGAGTTTTGCCGGGCTGACGGATGCGCAGAACCATGTGGTTACGGCGTTGAAGGTCATCACTTTGGCCGGGGTGCTGGGGCTGGCGTGGCGGCGGCGGAAGTTGGGCGGGCTGGAGTTTTTCACGACGCTGGGCGCGGCGTTTACGTGGATCTTCGTGTTCACGCCGGGAGCGGGGGTGCAATACATGGTTTGGTTTGCGCCGTTCGTATTACTGCTCTCGCCGGGATGGTGGGCGGCGCTGACGGCGGGGTCTACGATTTACATGGCGTGGTTCTACCAGACGACCGCGCATCATTTCCCGTGGGACCTGGCGCTGCCGAGGGGACCCGAGGTGGTGCAATGGGGGCCATGGACGAATCTGGTGTGGGGGACGTTCGTCGCGCTGCTCTGCTGCCGCGGGGCGTCATGGTTTTTGCTGCGCAAGGCGGATGGGGCGCCGGCGCCGGTGGGCAATCCGGCACCCGAGGCGGCCTAGCCCGGATACTTCGTATCCGCCTGGCCGGGCGGGGCCAGGCAGCACTTTCGGCCAGAGGAGCTTCCATAAAGGAGTCCGCGTTATTGGCCGTATCCGCTTCGGATTGGATTCGGGCGCGCCAGAAAGTGCTGGGTAGAAAATTACTCCTTTCGCGCGGGGGCGGTTTTCGCTTTGTTTAACGCCCCCTGCATGATTGCCCAACGTATCGTACTAAAATTTGGCTCCGGGATCCTGGCCCGCCCGACGGGCGTTTCGCTGGACGAAGCGCAATTCCGTAAACTGGCCGCCGCCGTGTCGGGGCTGGTCAAGCGCGGTGCGCAATGCATCATTGTGTCGAGCGGCGCGGTGGCGGCGGGCATGCCGGTGCTAGGGCTGAAGAAACGGCCCGCGGATCTGGCGACGCGGCAGGCGTGCGCGGCGGCGGGGCAATCGCGGCTGATGGGTCTTTATTCCAAAATGTTCGAGGCGCACGGGCTGGCGGTGGCGCAATTGCTCCTCACGCACGGCGACCTGGACAGCCAGACGCGGCGCAGGAACGCGGGCAATACGCTCGAGCGCTTGCTGGAGCGGGGGAAGGTGGTGCCGATTGTTAATGAGAATGACTCGGTGGCGGTGGAGGAGTTGCGGTTTGGCGATAACGATCATCTCTCGGCGGAAGTGGCGACGCTGGCGAAGGCGGACCTGCTCATCATCCTGACGAGCGTGGATGGGTTGATCGATGCGAAGGGGAAGGTGGTTCCCGTCGTGAAGGACATTGAGTCGGTCGCGGGGCTGGTGCGGAAAGACAAAGGGAAATTGAGTGTTGGGGGGATGGTGACGAAGCTCGAGGCGGTGCGGCTGGCGCTGGCCGCGGGGATTCCGGCGGTTATTGCGAATGGGCGGAAGCCGGAGAAAGTTGCGGCGATTGCGGAAGGGAAGGCGGCCGGGACGAGGTTTCCGGCGGCGTAGAGGCCAGGGGGAAAATTCGAAATTCGAAATTCGAAATTCGAAGGTATAGTGGAGGCATGACGGACCTCAACGAGTTGATACTGGAGTATGGGCAGCGGGCGCGGGCGGCGTCGCGGACGTTGTCACGGCTGGGCACCGAACAGAAGAACAGGGCGCTGCGCGCGATGGCGGACCGGCTGGTGGTCGCTACGGACGAGATTCTTGAAGGGAATCGGGCCGACCTCGAAAAGGCGGGCAAGGATGGGGTGACCGGGGCGATGCTGGAGCGGCTGACGCTTAATCCGAAGCGAATCCAGGCTATGGCTGATGGCGTGCGGCAGGTGGCGGAGCTGGAGGATCCGGTCGGGAAGGTTATCACGGAATGGACGCGGCCGAACGGGCTGCGCATATCCAAGGTGCGGGTACCGATTGGGGTGATCGGGATTATTTATGAGTCGCGTCCGAATGTGACGAGCGATGCGGCGGTGCTCTGCACGAAGACGGGGAATGCGACGATTTTGCGCGGCGGGTCGGAATCGATCAACTCGAACCTGGCGATTGCCGAGGCGCTGCAAGCGGGCGCGGCGGAGGCGGGGCTGCCGGCGGACAGTGTGTTGCTGATCCCGCGCACGGACCGGGAGGCGGTGAAGTACATGGCGGAGATGGACAAGTATATTGATTTGATCGTGCCGCGCGGGGGGCATGCGTTGATCGAGGCGGTGGTGGCAAATGCGCGGATGCCGGTGATCAAGCATTACCATGGGGTCTGCATTACGTATGTCGATAAGGACGCGGACCTGGACATGGCTGCGCAGATCGTCGTCAATGCAAAGACGCAGCGGCCGGGCGTGTGCAACGCACTGGAGACGGTGCTGGTGCATCGCACGGTCGCGGATGCGTTTTTTGCGAAAGCGGCGGGTGCGCTCGCGGAGAAGAAGGTTGAGATACGCGGGGATGAGACAGTCCTGAGCGTGCTGAAGGGTTATCCCCATACGCGCGCGGTGACGGAGGCGGATTATACGACGGAGTATCTGGATTACATCATGGCGGCGCGGGCGGTTGATACGATCGAGGAGGCCATCGAGCATATCGAGAAGTATGGATCGCATCATTCCGATTGCATCGTCACGTCGAACGAGGCCACGGCGGAGCAATTTCTGAATGCTGTGGATTCGGCGACTGTTTATTGGAATGCGTCGACGCGTTTTACCGATGGCGCGGAGTTTGGATTTGGGGCGGAGATTGGGATATCGACGGATAAGCTGCACGCACGGGGGCCGATGGCGCTGGAGGAACTTACCACCTATAAGTATCTGATTCGGGGGACGGGGCAGATTAAGAAGTGACGCGGCAGGCAGTCGCCACAATTTGCCCTGTGAGTGCTGAATGTTTGGCCCGGGCTTGCTCGTCTTGGGTTACGCACACACCACAGCGCTTGTGAATGTCGATTCGCACAAAGTTCATGATTGGCGGTTCTCCTTCCACTTCCACCGACTCTCGCACCGCGAGGGGCTGCTTTCATGTTATCTAACCCCTGGTTTCCGATGAAATTTGACAGCGGGTCAGGCATCGGCCAAAGATCGGGCATGAGCAGGCCTCTTCGCGTCCAGATTGGCCGTAACCCTCGCGAGTGCAGCATCGAGGGAAACGCCCATCTCGCGATGCCGTTTTTTTTACAGAGAAAGAAGGAGGGTTTTGTCATGATTCGCAGTCTGACCCGTAGTTTCCAAGCTGTAGGGCCGGGGGATCATAAGACATGACCTACCAGCAATTTAGGGATTTGATTCAGGCGAAACTACGGGAGCGTCAACTCGGGATGACGTGGCGAGAGCTAAGAGACGATCTGGGATTGCCCTACGACCGGCCCTGTCCAGAGTGGACGCGTCGACTGGAAAGTGACATTGGCTTGATCCGGCAAAAGGGAACGGACAATGCATTCGTCTGGTTCTGTGAATCTCAAAAAAACAAAGCCCCATGTTCGACCACATAGGAATATTTGTGTCCGATACCGAGAGAAGCATTCCGTTTTTCGAGAAGTGCTTAGCCCCACTTGGCATCAAAATATATCAACGGCAGCCCGAATGGGGGTCCGTGGTTTTCTCCGGTCAGCCTAATGTTCCCTTTCTATGGGTTGGACCTGCGGGAGGTGCCTATTATGGAACAAAGGTCCCCACCTCGGAACGCCGGCCAATGCACCTGGCGTTTATCGCTCCGACGAAGGAGGCAGTTGACGAATTCCACCGGTTGGGCATCCAGTGCGGGGGCGTGGATAACGGCTCTCCAGAAGATTGCGATGGAGGGTGCTACGCTGCCTACTTACTCGATCCGGACGGGAACAACATTGAGGCCATCTATAGAGAATAGCTCGCCCCACGGAAGTGGCGTTTTCTCGATTTTAGGGCGGTTTAAATTGAACTGTGGCCATTTAGGAGGGGATAGAATGGGTCAATCGGACCACGAAGCGTAAGCCCGGGCGGACCAACGGTCCGCGCCTACAACGCTGGCGCGCGCATGGACGCGGCTATAGATTTTTTTAAAATGCTCTGGTTCTTCGGCGGGGGCGACGGGCTTCGCCATGGATTTATTGCAAATGCCTCGGCGTTCGGTAGAATTGGTCGCACGCTCCGGCTACGGGGTGACTCAATTTGTGACACGCATCTTCTCCCTTGCGGCTCTTTTTTTGGCTGGCTCGATGGCGTCCGGGCTCGCGGCGACGCGGCAGGATGTGACGCTGGCGGATGGCTGGAAGTTTATCCGGGAGGATGCGGGGCTCGATGCCGGGACCAATGGCTGGCAGAACGTGACCATCCCCCATACGTGGAATACGATAGGCGCGGACGCGGGGAAGCATCATTCAGATGCTCATTTCAAATCCGGTTACTACCGGGGCGCCTGCTGGTATGCGAGGGTGCTCGATATTCCGGCGGATTGGCGGGGTAAACGGGTCTTTATTCGCTTCGAGGCGGCGGCGCTGGTGGCGAAGACTTATCTCAACGGCCAACTGCTGGGCGAACACCGCGGCGGGTTTACGGCGTTCTGTTATGAGTTGACGCCCTTGCTGCACTTTGGAGCGGCGAATGAATTGCGCGTGCAGGTGGATAACTCGCACCAGGAGGATGTGCCGCCGCTCTCGGGCGATTTCAATGTCGACGGGGGTATTTACCGGCCTGTCCACCTGATTGTGACGGATCCGGTCTGTATCTCTCCATTGAACATGGCTTCGCCGGGGGTTTATTTGACGACGAAGCTATTGACCGACGCGGTTGCGGAGATAGAAGTGAAAACGCTGGTCTCCAATGGAGCGGCGGGGCGCGCCAATCCGGAGGTCAAAGCGGAAATCGCCGATGCCGGCGGAAAGATTGTCACGTGGGGGATGGAACCGGCCACGGTTGAATCCGGGAGTACGGCGGAGGTTACTTCCACGCTCCGATTGAACTCGCCGCACCGCTGGAATGGCCGGAAGGATCCTTATCTTTACACGGCAATCGTTTCGCTGGCGCGCGGTGATGAAACCAGGGATTCCATCAAGCAGCCGCTTGGATTGCGGACAGTGGCGATCAGTGAAGAGAAGGGATTTTTGCTCAATGGCCAGCCGTATCCGATTTACGGGGTGAACCGGCACCAGGACTGGGGCGATGGGGGCTGGGCGGCGACTGACGCCGATTACGACGAGGATGCGAAGCTGATCCTGGACATGGGCGCGACGGCAGTGCGGCTGACGCATTACCCGCAGAGTGATTACTGGCACGACCTCTGCGACCGCAACGGCCTGCTGCTCTGGAACGAGGTCTCGCTCGTGAATGAAATCCGGGATACTCCAGAGTTCAGCGCGAATGCGGAGCAGCAACTGCGCGAGTTGATCCTCCAGCGCTATAACCATCCTTGCGTTGCGTTTTGGGGGCTCTTCAATGAAGTGGGGCTCGCGAAGACGTCGCCGCCGGATGCGCTGTTGAAGCGGCTCAAAGCGGTTATCGGGGAATTGGATCAATCGCGGCTGATCGTCGCGGCGATCTTCGCAGGCAACAAGAGTTACAATCAGATACCCGATCATCCCTGTTTCAATCGCTATCCCGGCTGGTATCAGAAAAACGGCACTATGGAGTCGTCCATAGAAGCGGGCGCGAAGGAGGTGGGGAAACGGATCGCGCTGAGCGAGTACGGAGCGGGCGCCAATACCGCGCAACACGAGGAAGGGGCGCTGACCCAGCCGAATCCAAACGGACCGTTCCATCCGGAGGAATGGCAGACCTATGTCCATGAAACGGACTGGGCCGGGATGAAAGATAATCCGCTCGTGTGGGGAACCTTTGCCTGGGTGATGTTTGATTTTCAATCGGCATCGCGCCACGAGGGGGGCCAGCCGCACCTCAATGACAAAGGGCTGGTTACCGAGGATAGGAAAACGAAGAAGGATGCCTATTACTTTTACCAGGCCAACTGGAGCGACGAGCCGATGATTCATATCGCCTCGAGCCGGATGACGCCGCGCCGGCTGGCGGTCACCGATATTGAGGTGTTCTCGAATTGCGACAGGGTTGAACTTATTGTAAACGGGAAGTCTCTCGGGGCCGCGCCTCCGGACAATGTCAAAGTATTCCGCTGGGGGAATGTAACTCTTCAACCGGGCAGGAATGAGATCAAGGCAATCGCATCGTCAGGCGGGAGAGAGCTGGATGATTCTTGCGAATGGGTGCTGGAGCCGGGGAAGGAATCATCCGCGCCTGGCGCGGGGTTATGAATTGTGGGAAATTTATGTTCGGGCGGGCGGTGCGGGCAATCCAGATTGCATATCCCTCGCGGTCGTGAGACAACGCTTGTGTGAAAGTTGATTACCAATCGAGGTTGATCCGCAAATCATGAGCGGGGCGCCTGTATTCGCCGGAACTCGGGTGCCGGTGGAAACTTTGTTCGATTACCTGATGAAAAGTTCGAGTCTGGGGGAATTCCTGGAATGCTTTCCCACCGTCAAAAGCGAGGACGCGCAGAAGATTCTTGATCGCTGCGGGGATTGGGCTTTGGGAACCTTAAGGCGGTTTAAATGAAACTGTAGCCAATCCAGACCCCAAGAAACAGGTGAATCGGACCGCGACACGCAAGCCCGCATGGGCCACCGGCCCATGGCTACAACGCTGCCGCGCCAGCGAACGCGACTACAGAAAATATTAAAATGCCTTAAAAGATTGAGGCGGGAGGAAGTGGCGTAATCGGATCGCGAAGCGTAAACCCGCGCGAACGGACGGGAACCTTCCAAGCATCAACCGACGAATTCGCGGACGATGATGGTGGCGTTGTGGCCGCCGAAGCCGAAGGAGTTGTTGAGGGCGACGCGGACTTTTTTCTCGCGGGCTACGTGGGGGACGTAGTCGAGGTCGCACTCGGGGTCGGGGTTGTCGAGATTGATGGTGGGAGGGACGATGGAGTCGCGGATGGCCAGGGCGCAGACGGCGGTCTCTACGGAGCCGGCGGCGCCGAGGAGATGGCCGGTCATTGATTTGGTGGAGCTGACGACGAGGCCGTTCTTTGCATAATCGCCGAAGACGGTTTTGATGGCCTTGGTCTCGCAGATGTCGCCGACGCCGGTGGAGGTGCCGTGTGCGTTGACGTAATCGACGTCGCCGGGGTTGACGCCGGCTTTACCCATGGCCATGCGCATGCAGCGGACGGCGCCCTCGCCCTCGGGCAGGGGCGAGGTCATGTGGTAGGCGTCGGCGCTGAGGCCGTAGCCGGCGATCTCGCAATAGATGCGGGCGTTGCGGCGGCGGGCGTGCTCGAGTTCCTCGATGAGGATGACGCCGGCCCCCTCCCCCATTACGAAACCGTCGCGATCCCTGTCGAAGGGACGGGAGGCGCGGGTGGGCTCGTCGTTGCGGGTGGAGAGCGCTTTCATGGCGGCGAAACCGCCGACGCCGATGGGGATGACGGCGGCCTCGGCGCCGCCGGCGAGGAATGCGTCGGCCTCGTCGGAGCGGATCATGCGCCATGCCTCGCCGATGGCATGGCAGGCGGTGGCGCAGGCGGAGACGGTGGCGAAGTTGGGGCCCTGGAGGCCAAATTCCATGGAGACGAAGCCGCTGGCCATGTTCGAGATCATGGAGGGGATCATGAAGGGCGAGATGCGGCTGGGCCCTTTGGTCAGGAGGATGGTGTGCTGGTCGCAGAGGGATTTCAGGCCACCGATGCCGCTGCCGATGATGCAACCAAAGCGTTCCCGCTCCGGATAGGTGGTGTAGTCGAGGCCGCCATCGGCCAGGGCGTTTCTGGCGGCGGCGATGGAGAATTGCGTGAAGCGGTCTGTGCGGCGGACGTCCTTGGCGTTCTTGAAGTAGCGGACGGGCTCGAAATTCTTCACCTCGCCGGCGATGCGGCAATCGTACTCGGCGGGGTCAAAAGCCGTGATGGTGGCAATGCCGCTGACGCCGGACTTGAGGTTGTTCCAAAAGTCCGGGAGATCGATCCCGACCGGCGTGATGGCGCCGAGACCGGTGATGACGACTCTGCGTTCGTGGGGCATAAGGGCGAGTTGTGAACCTCAGCGCGAATCGGCTGCGGATGCAAACGGTATTTGACGGTCAAGGGGTCTTAACCGGTTTTAACTGGGATTAACCAGGAATGGGGAAGCGGCGGGTGAGCTGGCGGACCCGGTCGCGGATGGCGGTGAGTTTGCCTTCCTCGCCACTGCTGCGCAGGGCGTCGTGGATGTAATCGGCGATGTCCATCATCTCCTCCTCGAGCATGCCGCGCGTGGTGACGGCGGGCGTGCCGATGCGGATGCCGCCGCCCTTGAAGACGGAGACGGTATCGAAGGGGATGGTGCTCTTGCTGATGGTGATACCGGCGCGGTCGAGAATCTCCGAGGCGTCCTTGCCGGTGAGATTTTGCGGGCGGAGGTCGACGATCATGAGGTGATTGTCGGTGCCGCCGCTGATGAGGCGGTAGCCGTGATGAATCATCTGGGCGGCGAGGGCCTTGGCATTGATGACGATCTGGCGCTGGTAGTCGCGGAAGCCGGGCTGCAAGGCCTCGAGGAAGCAGACGGCCTTTGCGGCGATGACGTGCATGAGGGGACCGCCCTGGATGCCGGGGAAGACCTGCGCGCTCAAGGCCTTGGCATATTGCTCGCGGCAAATGATGATGCCGCCGCGCGGGCCGCGGAGGCTCTTGTGCGTGGTGGTGGTGACGCCATCGGCGCAGGGGACGGGGGCGGCACGGACACCGGCGGCGACGAGGCCGGCGATGTGCGCCATATCGACGAAGAGCATCGCGCCGGATTTGTCGGCGATGTCGCGCAAGCGCATGAAATCGATGATGCGCGGATATGCGGAGGCGCCGGCGGTGATCATTTTTGGGCAGAATTCGAGGGCTTGTTTTTCGAGGTGATCGTAGTCGATGGCTTCCGTGTCCTGGCGGACGCCGTAATGCTGGACGTCGAAAAAGCGACCGGAGAAATTGGCCTTGTTGCCGTGGGTGAGGTGGCCGCCGTGGGAGAGGTCCATGGTGAGGATGCGGTCGCCGGGCTGAAGGACGGAGAAGTAGACGGCCATATTGGCCTGGCTGCCGGAGTGGGGCTGGACGTTGATGTGATCGCCGCCGAAAATCTGACGGGCGCGGTCGATGGCGAGCTGCTCGACGACATCGACGTACTCGCAGCCGCCATACCAGCGGCGGCCAGGGTAGCCCTCGGCGTATTTGTTGGTGAGACAGGAGCCCTGGGCCTCCATGACGGCGCGGGAGGTGAAATTCTCCGAGGCGATGAGCTCGATGTTCTCGAATTGGCGCCGCGCCTCGCTGCGAATGGCCTCCGCGATTTGCGGATCGACCTCGGCGAGCGACGGGCTGGCGGAGCCGGGCTTGACGGGTGGAAAGGCTGGAGGAGTGGTCATTGGGTCGGGATTTTGGTTGATGAATTTTAAGACGCTGGGAAGGGCGCGGTTGAGAATATCGCGCGTGCGCTCGTAGGCGTCGAGACCGAGTCCGATGGGGTCGGGGATATCGATGGTGGTGGCGGCGAGACCGGGATCGAACTCGCAGGCGAGGAAGGCTTTGTCGGCGGCCTCTGGAAAGAGGAGGTGGATGGTATCGAGGTGGGAGCGGGTCATCGCGAAGATCCAGTCGGCCTCGGCAACCAGGTCATCGGTGAGGGGCTGGCTGCGGAACATGCTGATATCGATGCCGAGGCGGCGGAGGACTTCGACCGTATGGAGGCTGGCGGGCTGGCCGGCGATGGCGCTGACGCCGGCGCTGGTGACGGCGATATCCTCGCGGCCGCCCAGAAGCCTGCGGAAAAGCGCCTCTGCCATGGGGCTGCGGCAGATGTTACCGGTGCATACGAAGAGAACGGTCTTGGGTGCGAAATGATCTGCCATGAAGCGGAGGTGCAACGTGCACGGAAAGAGGGGGGTAATCAAGCTTGGGGGCTTGGGGGACGGATGGGAATGGAGATTTCACAGAAGGGAGGAGAGGATTGCTAATTGCCCTTCGGCAGGCTCAGGGCCTGACGGCTAATCTGTGATCGCTGATTGGCACCCTAGTTGGTGGAAGAGGAGTTTGCGCCGAGGTAGCGGGCGAGGAAGGTTTCCATGGCGCCGTAGAAGTCGAGGCGGTTTTCCGGGTTCATGAAGCCGTGGCCTTCGTTCATCTTGACCATGTATTCGACGGGTTTGCGGTTTCTGCGCATGGCGCCGACGATTTGCTCGGCTTCGTCGTGGTTGACGCGGGGATCATTGTAGCCTTGCGCGACGAAGAGGGGGGCCTGGATTTTATCGGCGAAGAAGACGGGGGAATGATCGTGGAGCCATTGCCAATCGGCCTCGGGATCGCCGACGCGCTTGTAAAGGACCTGGCGGCTGGTCTCCCAATAGCTGGGGATGGTGCGCATGAAGGTGAGGAGATTGGCGACGCCGACGTAATCGATGCCGCAGGCGTAGACGCCGGGGCGGAAGGCGAGCGCGGCGAGGGTGGCGTAGCCGCCGTAGCTGCCGCCGTAAATGCCGAATCGCTTCGGGTCGGCGATCTTTTGATCGATGAGCCATTGGGTGGCGTCGATCATATCGTCGGTCATTTTTGCGCCCCATTGTTTGTCGCCGGCGTTGATGAATTTTTTGCCGTAGCCGGAGGAGCCGCGGTAATTGATCTGGAGGACGGCGTAGCCGCGATTGGCGAGGAATTGGGCCTCGGCGTCGTAGCCCCAGCTATTGCGGAGCCACGGGCCGCCGTGGACATCGAGAACGGCGGGGAGATTGCGCGGCTCGACGCCTTTCGGGAGGGTGAGGTAGCCGTGCAGGGTGAGGCCGTCGCGGCTCGGGAGGGTGATGGGCTTCACATCGACGAGGACCTGAGGGGTGAGCCACGGGCGGGGACGGAAGAGGAACCGGGCGTTGCCGGTATCGCGATCGTAGAGATAGGTGGCGCCGGGATCGGTGGGGCTGTTGAACGCGATGATCCACTTGCGCTCGTCGGAGGTGGAGGAGCCGAAGTGGATGTCGCCATCGTGGACGCGGCCGAGGATATCGAGGTCTTTCTGGAATTGCGGGTCGAAGGGTTTGTAGACGTAGCGCTCTTTGTTGTAGCCGACGGCGAGGAGCTTGTGGGTGACGTCGCTGATGATGGGGCCATCGACGTCGAAGACCGGGTCCTGATCGATGACGGATTCCCTGCCGGTGGCGAGGTCGAGCTTGACGAGGCGGGTGAGGTCGGAGTCGCGCGCGCTGGTGACGTAAAGGAAAGTGCCGTCGACGGAGAAGCCGTGGACGCCGGCGTTCTCATCATAGGTATAGGTGGCGAGAAGTTTGAACGGGGAGGATTCGCCGGGGCGGACGCGAATCTCGGTTTGCGTGTTCTTGAGGATCGCGACGGCGGCGAGGACGCGGCCATGGGTGTCGGTGTACCAGGAGTCGATGTCGCCGGGGTTCTCGGAGATCATGGCGGCCCGGCCGGTGGCGAGATCGATGCGGTATGGGTCGAAACAATGGGGGTCGCGCTTGTTCCATGCGACGACGATCTGGCCGGGGGTTTCGATGGGGAGGTTGATGAAATCGGCGCGGGTGCCGTCCTGATGGGTGAGGTCGAGGGATTGCGCGCCGGGCTGGGTGGGGTCGGCGCGGAAGATGTGGAAGTTCTCGTCGCCGTTGGCGTCGTGGATGTAGAGGATCCAGCGGCTGTCGCGGGACCAAACGAAGCTGAAGACGCCGCGGATTTTCTCGTGGGTGACGAGCCTGGCGGAATCGAGCGGGGCGCCGACAGGGCAGACCCAGACATTCATGCGGTCGTTATCGGCGGGGGCGAGAAAGGCGAGGCGGGCGCCGTCGGGGGAAATCTGGGCGGCGGCGCGCTGGGCGTTGTCGAAGAAGGCGCGGAGGGGGAGACGGGGGGGCGGGGCGGCGGCTTGCGCGGAGAGGGAAAGGAGGAGGGCTAGGAGGAAGGCGCGGCGCATGGTGGAAATTCGAAATTCGAAAAACGAAATTCGATCCCGCGGTCGCGGGATGGCGCGCCGGGGGAGCGCTAATTGAAGACGATGCCGCCGGCTAAGCGTCGGGCTTGGTCTTGCGGAGGCCGATGACTTTGTCGCCGTCCTTGAATTGGCCGCGCTTGCGGAGCACCTCGACCCGCTCGAAGCGCTTGAGGACATTGCGTTTGGCGGTGATGGTGCTGGAGCCCTTGAGACTGCGATGCTGTGACATGGTTTGGAAAAGGGAGTGGGAATCTATCGGGCCCGGGGCGGTTTGCAACCAAAAATCCGGGCCGGGACATGGCCGCAGATTGTAGCGAACGGGGGGAAAGACCCCCTGGCCGGCTAGGCGACGGCGGCTTCGGTGATTTTGTGGCCCAAGAATTTCAGGGTCTGGGCGACTTGCTCGACCTTGAGGGGCTTTTTGAGGACGGTGACGGGGCCGTGCTTGAGGATGTTGTCAAGCATGTCGCTGTCCGGATAGCCGGTGATGATGACGATGGGCAGATCGGGGGCGATTTCCTTGGCCTCGCTGTAAATGACGTCGCCGGTGACGTCGGGGAGCATGAGGTCAAGGAACAGGAGGTCGAATTTCTGCTTCTTGAGGGCGGCGATGCCTTCCTTGCCGGTGCCGACGAGCATGCGGCTGAAACCGGTCTTTTTGAGGAAAAGCTTGAACATGCCCTGGACGCCGGTGTCGTCATCGATGACGAGGACGGTGGGCTGGCCCTGCTCCTGCTCGCGCAAAATATCGCGGTCGAGGGAGTCCTTTTTGATGCGCCAGCGTCCACCGATCTGGATGGCCGGGAGCTGTCCGCGCTGCACGAGGTAGTACACCGTAGGCAGCGGGATGCGCAGGTATTCAGCAGTCTCTTTGACGGTCAGCAGGTTGTGCATCAGATTAGGACCGGGTGGCAAACACTCGGCCCCGGGTCACTTATGGGACCTTTAATTTCTCATTTTTGGCAATATGTCAATGAAGAACACTCTTTCAACCGCCGCACCGCCAGCCGGATGCGCGACGGATGACCCATTGACGGATGGCCCGGAAGCGGCGATTATCCCGCCCCTTTTTGAAATGGAACACATCCGAAACATCGCCATCATCGCGCACGTCGACCACGGAAAGACCACGCTGGTGGACCAATTGCTACGCCAATCCGGCACATTCCGGGCAAACCAGCAGGTGGAGGAACGGGTGATGGATTCGATGGACCTGGAGCGGGAAAAGGGGATCACGATCCGGGCGAAGAACGCGGCGTTCAAGTGGAAGGATTACCACGTGAATATCGTGGACACGCCGGGGCACGCGGACTTTGGCGGGGAGGTGGAGCGGATCATGAAAATGGTGGACGGGGTGCTGCTGGTGGTGGACGCGCACGACGGGCCGCAGGCGCAGACGAAATTTGTGCTGAAGAAGGCGCTGGAGAACGGGGCGAAGCCGATCGTGGTGATCAACAAGATCGACCGGGAGAATGCGCGTCCGCACAAGGTGCTGGACATGGTGTTTGACCTGTTCATCGAGCTGAACGCGACGGACGAGCAGCTTGATTTTCCGGTGATCTACGCCTCGGCGAAGGGCGGGTACGCGATGCGGGAGATCCACGAGACGAGCGACAATATGGAGCCGTTGTTCGAGGCGATCGTGAAATTCATCCCGCCGCCGCCGAAGGCCGGGGTGTCGTATTTCCAGATGCTGGTGTCGAATCTGGATTACAGCGATTACCTGGGGCGGATCGCGTACGGGCGGATCACGAGCGGGCGGATCAAGGTGGGCGATTCGGTGGTGCACATCGCGAAGGATGGGCGGCGGGAGCGGGGGAATATCACGGCGATCTTCAGCCACCAGGGGCTTGCGAAAATCGAGGTGAAGCACGCGAGCGAGGGGGATATCGTGGGAATCACGGGATTTGAGGAGGCGTTCATCGGAGAGACGATCACGGACAGCGAGGAGCGGGCGCCGCTGGCGTTTGTGGATATCGATCCGCCGACGATCTCGATGGGCATTTGCATCAATGACTCGCCGCTGGCGGGGCGCGAGGGGAAGCTGCTGACGGCGCGGCAGATTCGCGAGCGGCTGGTGCGCGAGACGCGGGGGAATGTGGGGATTCAATTTGCGGACACGGATACGGCGGGGCATTTCGAGATCAATGCGCGCGGGGAAATGCAGATTGCGATCCTGGTAGAGCAGATGCGGCGGGAGGGATTCGAGCTGCTGGTGTCGCGACCGGAGGTGATCTTTCACCGGGACGAAGCGGGGAATCTGCTGGAGCCGCTGGAATCGCTGTACGTGGATGTGCCGCAGGAGAACCTGGGGGATATCCTACAATCGCTGGCGGGACGGAAGACGGAGATCGTGAGTATGGAGCATCTGCCGCACTCCGTGACGATCCAGGGGGTGATCCCGACGCGGGGGCTGATTGGATTTGAGACGGACCTCGTCAATACGACGAAGGGACACGGGATCATGTCGCACCTCTTCAAGGAATACGGGGCGTTCAAGGGGGAAATCCCGACGCGGAACAGCGGGGTGCTGGTATCGATGGAAGGCGGGCTCTCGACGGGATACGCGCTGGATTCGATCCAGGAACGGGGGCGGCTGTTCATTGAGCCGGGCGAGGAGATTTACGAGGGGATGATCGTGGGGGAAAACTCGCGACCGGACGATATGCCGGTGAATCCGTGCAAGGCGAAAAAGCTGACGAATATGCGGTCGCAGGGCGATGGCAAGGGCATCCAACTGGCCCCTCCCCTGCGGATGAGCCTGGAGCGGGTGCTGGAATACATCGGGCCGGATGAGTACGTAGAGGCGACGCCGAAGAGCCTGCGGATGCGGAAGAAAATCCTGGATGCGACGGCGCGGAAGCGGAGCGGGAAGACGGCGGCTCCGGGGGCGTAGAATTTCGCGATCAGCCGAGGCGGAAGCGGACGTCGCGGATAATTTTTGCGCCGAAACGGGTCTTGAGCTTCTGGATGATCCGGGGTTTCCAATTGCGGTCGAGCTCGCAATGGACGCTGGACTGGATGACGCGGACGAAAAGGATGCCGTCGCGGAGGCGGTGGGGGCAGGTGTGGAGGGCGAACCATTCGCCGACGATGTCTTTCCACGCGGCGAGGATCTGGCTCTCGGTGAGGCGATCTGCGAGGCCGAGGCCGCGCATGACGTGGTCGAGCGAGGAGGCGACGGATTGTGTGCGGTCGGGGAAGGCGTGGGCTTCGCGGTAGCCGCGCCACTCGGAGAGGACTTTTGCGCGAAGGTCTGGAGTCACGGGGATGTTTTACGAAAAACGGAGGAGGGATTCACGGAATTAATGCGGTTCAAGAAATACTGTAGCCGTGTTTTGTGGAGCAAGGACATAAAGGACATAAAGGACGAAAAGGACACAAAGGACGGGCGGCTATACAAAAAGTTGAGCCGCCATAATGCGGGGAATAAAGGCGGGGTTGTGGCATCTTATTGTTAACTATATGCGCCGTCTCTTTTTCGTTCTCGCCGTGCTGGGTCTGGTGATTACCGCGTGCTCGCGCGCGGGGGAGGATGATCCAGCGAGGATCATCCAGCCGCCAAATTCGGCGGCGGCGGTTTTTTCGGGAGGATGCTTCTGGTGCATCCAGCCGCCATTCGACGAGGCGAAGGGGGTGCTGGCGACTTATGTGGGTTATACGGGCGGGACGACGCAGAACCCGACTTATGAGGAAGTGTCGACGGGGGAAACGGGGCACCGGGAATCGATCGTGGTTTTCTACGATCCGGCGAAGACGAGTTACAAGGAGTTGCTCGGTATTTTCTGGCACAATATCAATCCGACGCAGGCGGATGGGCAGTTCTATGACACCGGCTCGCAGTACACGACGGCGATTTATTACGCGAATGACGAGGAGAAGCGGGAGGCGCTGGAATCGCGGGAGGCGCTGCGGAAATCAGGGAAATTCGACGCGCCGATCGCGACGCAGATATTGCCGCTGGGAAAATTCTGGCCCGCGGAGGAGCATCATCAGAAGTACAGCCAGAAGGACCCCGACCACTATGAGGCGTACCATGTCGGGTCGGGGCGGAATGCTTACTTCCAGGAGACGTGGGGCGGGAAGTAGGCGGGCGGCGAGCCGGGGCAGGAGTTGAGACTGAATGTGGAGCCGCCGGAAAACCGAGCTTGAAATGAGTGACAAAGCCAAGGCTTTCCACTATATTGCTTCAATGGCAGCCAACGCTAAATACCCACCGCTCATTCGCCGGAAGAACCTCCGTGGCACCGTGCCGCTGAGTGTCATCCGAAAAGCGGTCAGGAAGGTTGTGGAGTTGGAGAAAAGCGACCCGGCTGCCTACGAGGCGATGGTGAAGAGGAACGCCCGTAAAATCGTGCGCATCGTGCCCGGCTGATGGCCGGCTCACGCCAACCGCTCTATGGTAGGAGCGTGTTTATCTGCCGAGACGGCGGTAGAAACAAATTGAAGCCAGCGCGAGTGCGGCTGGAAGTGTTGCATGAAGCGCGGTGAGGTTGACCGCTTCCCTAAATTGCACCGGCGAGGCGTTTCGCGTGACGCGCTCGGTTTCCAGAGACCCGGGGTTTGCGGGGGCAGGATTGTAAATAATTACGCCTGTAGTTTCGGCGTCAACGAGTGAAACAGCGAAACATATTGTCACGAGAGATGCCAGAATCGCAAGTCCTAGCGCGCACCAGCGCGCGATCCCAGGGCTGTATTGCGGAAAGGACATGAGCCAACTTTGGACGCTGTAGCCGATCCGCGGATCAATTCTCCGGCTTCGGGCCAAGTCCGGGCGGGGTGATCGACATGGGGCGGATGGCGGGGAGGCGCATCATTTCGTCGCGCTGGGCCTGGAGGGAATCGCGCTCGGCGGTCAAATCCGCGACGCGCTGGTTTGTGGCTTCGAGCCGGCTCTTCAATTCGGCGACTTCGGCGGCGACGGTTTCGCGGGCGGCGGTCATCCGGGCTTCGGCTTTGCGGACGGCTTCGTCGCGTTCGCTGACGGCGCGGGCGGTCTGGTCGCGGAGGCGGGCGAGTTCCTGCTGGATCTGGGTGATACCGGTCTCGCGCTCGCGCATGAGGTTGCGGAAATTCTCGGCCATGGCGTTCAACTCGGTCTTTTTCTCGCGCCTCAATTCCGCGATCTGCTCGCGGAAGCCTTCGATGCGCTTGCGCTCCTCGGCGAGGGCGGTGGCGGCGTTGTGATGGGCGGCCTCGATGCGGGCAATCTCGCCCTGGGTCTTTTTCTCGGCGCCGGCGAGCGATTGCTGCGTGGTGCGCAATGCCTCGGAGTCGCGGCGGTGAGCGTCGTGGACGTCGGCGAGTTGCTTCTCCAGGGCGGCGCGCCCGGCCTTGACCTTCTCGAATTCCTCGCGCATCGCGGCCGCGCCACGCGTGGTGGCGGCG
>JBEKOV010000057.1:0-20831 GCA_049521415.1 Chthoniobacteraceae bacterium | reverse complement strand
CAGAAGCCCGGACGCTACCCGATCTGCTCACCGCAATCAGCCAGGCGCTGGCGAAAGTCACATCCCGCGACGCCCTCAATTGGTTTGCCTCGTGCGGCTATAGTATTTGTTGAAATGCTCTAGATTAAGGACAAATCAATGGAAGCGGCTGGCGCTTGTTGCGTCGGTAGACCCGAAAATCTGAGTCCAGCGTGAAAACCTGGGAATCCGGCCAAAGCTCAGACATGCGAACCAGACAGGCGTCCGCAAAGGACATGGGAACGCTGGCGTAGCGAAGCATAAGTTCATGCACCGCGGAATGGTGCTCTCGCACGCTGAACGGGAGTTCGAGCCAGCCTTCCATCAGCCATCCTTCGATGCGGCCTTTTGCCTCAGCAATGTCCCGGGTGAGGAAATGAACCTCCGATAGTACGGCTTCGCAGGTCAGCATCTTAGGCGGCAACCGCCGGCCCTGGAGCACCGCCCATTCGTGATCCTGATCCTGACGGTCGAGAAGGGCTACAAGCGGTCCCGTGTCCACCAGGACACATTTCATCGACCGTAGCCCTGAAGATGCCTTTTATTTCGGGCAAGGTCCCGCTTGCCCGAGGCGATGGAGCCCACGCTGTCGCCCAACGCTTCGATCAGGTTCGCAGGGCGACGACCGGGCGTCGCGGCCTCCTCGGCGATTTTGGCCTCAATGGCCTCCCGCACGAGGACGGATTTGGGAACACCACGCCGCTTGGCCAGTTCGGCTAGGCGCCCCTCGAGCGCGAGAGGAAGTTTGCAAGTCAGGACACTCATCCGACAAACGGTAATACGTTTGCGGACTTAAAGCAATACCTCAATCACGGCACCTTCGAGTGCCTCGGCCAGTTCAGCGCGTCCCGGTCCACCTCCGGCGCCACCTTGTCCGGCCATGTGAACTGGCAATCCTCGCAATAATACTCCCGCGGGATCAAATGCACCGCCGAGAGCAGCGCGAAAAACATGCTCCCCGCCGTCCGCCGCGAGAATTGCGGGTACTCGATCCGCGACGACCCGCACTGCGGGCACCGCACCGCTTGCGCCAGCACGCCATCCTTCTCCCATTCCCGCACCAGTTGCTTCGCCTTCTCATACTCCTCCTTGTGTACCCGCACGATCATGTGGGCCCGCGGATGCCTGTTCATGAAAAAAATCGCCTGCGCCCCGGAATCGTCCACTAGTTCCGCATGCAATCCGGCGTCGATCAGCCGGTCCTTCAGCGCCTCGGCGGGCCCGGCTTCGTTGAATGTGGCGATGGTAATGACTTGCTCCATACCTGTTTATCGTTTGTTGAACGCAATCTTGCCGTGTTTCTCGCTAATCTCGATGCGGTCCCCCTCATTGAACCGCCCCTGTAAAATCTCCAGCGACAGCGGGTCCAGGATTTCCCGCTGGATCGCCCGCTTCAGCGGACGCGCCCCGTACACCGGGTCGTAACCCTCCTTCGCCACCAGCGCCTCCGCCGCCGGCATCACTTCGATCGTGATGTTCTGCCCCGCCAGCCGCTTCGCCAGCCGGTTGATCTGCAACCCCACGATGTGCTTGATCTCCTCGTCCGACAACCGGTCGAATATGATGATGTCATCCACGCGATTGAGAAACTCCGGCCGGAAATGCCCCCTCAACGCCTCCATCACCCGCCGGTCGCGCTCCTTCGCGTCGAGCGATTCCTCCATGATGAACTGGCTCCCGATGTTCGACGTCATGATGATGACCGTGTTCTTGAAATCGACCGTCCGCCCCTGCCCGTCGGTGATCCGCCCGTCGTCCAGCACCTGCAGCAGCGCGTTGAAGACATCGTGGTGCGCTTTCTCGATTTCATCAAACAGCACCACGCTGTAAGGCTTCCGCCGCACCGCCTCCGATAGCTGCCCACCCTCCTCATACCCCACGTAACCCGGTGGCGCGCCGATTAATCGTGCCACGGAATGCTTCTCCATGTACTCGCTCATGTCGATGCGGATCAGGTTGTTCTCGTCGTCGAAAAGGAATTCCGCCAGCGCCCGCGCCAGCTCCGTCTTGCCCACCCCCGTCGGTCCCAGGAAAATGAACGAGCCAATCGGCCGATTCGGGTCCTGCAACCCGCTCCGCGCGCGCCGCACCGCGTTCGAGACGGCCTTGATCGCCTGCTTCTGACCCACCACACGCTCCGCGAGCCGCTCCTCCATCTTCACCAGCTTTTCCCGCTCCCCTTCCTGGAGCCGCGACACCGGGATGCCCGTCCAGCTCGACACCACCTCGGCGATATCCTCCTCGGTCACCTCCTCCTTCAACATCTGCCGCCCGTCCTTCTGCAATTCCGCCAGCTTCTTGTTTTGCTCCTCGATCTGCTGCTGCAATTGCGGGATCCGGCCATATTGGATTTCGCTCGCCTTCCCCAATTCCCCCCGCCTCTGCGCCTGCTCCAACTCCGTCTTCAACGCGTCGATCTGCTCCTGCAACTTTCGGCTTTTTTCAATCTCCGCCTTCTCGTTCTGCCATTGCGCGATAAGCTGCGCGCTCTTCTCGCGCAGATCGGCCAGCTCCCTCTCGATGCGGGTCAGTCTCTCCTTGCTCGCGGCATCTTTCTCCTTCTTGAGCGCCAGCCGCTCCATCTCCAACTGCTTCATCTGACGCTCAATCTCGTCAATTTCCGTCGGCTTGGAATCCAATTCGATCCTCAGTCGCGACGCCGCCTCATCCATCAGGTCGACAGCCTTGTCCGGCAGGAACCGGTCTGAAATGTACCGGTGCGAAAGGACGGCAGCCGCGACAAGAGCCGCGTCCTGGATGCGGACGCCGTGGTGCGTCTCGTACCGCTCCTTCAGCCCGCGCAGGATCGCGATGGTATCCTCCACGCTCGGCTCATCCACCATCACCGGCTGGAACCGCCGCTCCAGCGCCGCATCCTTCTCAATGTACTTCCGGTACTCGTCCAGTGTTGTTGCCCCGATGGTCCGCAATTCCCCGCGCGCAAGCTGCGGCTTCAGCATGTTCGACGCATCCACCGCCCCTTCCGCCGCCCCCGCGCCCACGATGGTATGCAGCTCGTCTATAAATAGAATCACCTCGCCCTGCGAATCCGTCACTTCCTTGAGAAACGCCTTCAGCCGATCCTCGAATTCCCCGCGAAACTTTGCCCCCGCCAACATTGAGCCGATATCCATCGCCACGATCCGCTTGTTCTTGAGCGATTCCGGCACATCCCCATCCACGATCCGCCGCGCCAGCCCTTCCACAATCGCAGTCTTCCCGACGCCGGGATCGCCGATCAGCACCGGGTTGTTCTTCGTCCGCCGCGACAGCACCTGCATCACCCGCCGGATCTCATGGTCCCGCCCGATCACCGGGTCGATCTTCCCGCGCCGCGCCGCTTCGGTCAGGTCCCGCCCATATTTCTCCAGCGTCTGGTATTTCCCCTCCGGGTTCTGGTCCGTCACCCGCTGGCTCCCCCTTACCTGTTGCAGCGCCTGCAGCAGCCGCGCATGCGTCACCCCGGAGTCCTTTAGCAGACGCGCCGCCGGCGAATTCGCCTCCGTCAGCGCCAGCAGGTAATGCTCCCCGCTCACAAACTCGTCCTTCAGGCTCTTCATCTGCTTCTCCGCCGCATCCAGCACCGTCCGCAAATCCGTCTCCAGATAAAGCTGCCCCGCCGCCCCGCTCACCCGCGGCCGTTTGTCCAGGTCCTCCCGCAACCGCGCATCCAGCGCCGGCACCGCCACTCCAAGCTTCTCCAATAGCGGACGGGCAACCCCATCCTGCTGTGCCAATGACGCGAGCAGAAAATGCTCGTTCGTGATCTCCTGGTGCGAATACTCCGCCGCGATATCCTGGGCGCTCTGCAGCGCCTCCTGCATCTTTTGGGTGAACCTGTCCGGGCGCATAGTTTAAACGTAAATCGTCCCGACCCTCCAATCAACGCTTGAGAATCCCCTGAAAAAAACCCAGAAATTCTGGTTGATCCCCATGCAAGTACCCGGCCTCAGAAGTTGCTACGATAAAGTCGGCGGCATCCGCCACGTCGGACGCATGTTCGACAAAATCCGCCTCCACGCCGCAGGCAAGCTCCCCGACGATTACCTCGCGAATCTCGGCAAAGGCTTTGATGGACGCGCCGTCTCCTTCCTGCAAGTCGACTACCCCTCCCTCGTCGAGCGCGTAAAGCAGGGCGGCACCGACGACGAAATCCTCCAATGGTGTTACGAGCAGGGGCGCCATCCCACCGACGAACAAATCGAAGTCTGGAACGAGTTCATGCGCAAACGCGGCTGGAACGACGATGGCTCCGCCACAGTCCTGCGCCGCCTCAAGGAAATCGGCTGCGAAGACCGCACCGACATCCAGACCTCCTTCGATTTCATCGAACTCGACGAAGACCGCGACCCCGCCAAAAACCCGCCCAATCTTTAAGGCTGGTAGTGGTGGGATCGAGTTTTGGGTTCCAGTTTTCGGATTTTTGGCCTTTGATGCGGCTGCTTGGAACCAGAACCTTCCATCGGCATCATTGGCGGGAGCGGCCTCTACCGGATCGACGGGCTGGAGGAGGTGGCGGAGATCGACGTGGCGACGCCCTTCGGGGCGCCGAGCGATGCGATTGTCTCCGGGCGGCTCGCGGGACGGCAGATTTATTTTCTGCCGCGGCATGGGCGGGGTCATCGCATCATGCCGCACGAGGTAAATCACAAGGCGAATCTCTATGCGCTACGGTCGCTGGGGGTGCGCTGGATCATTTGCGTGACGGCGGTAGGGAGCTTGCAGGAGCAATATCAACCGCGGCATATCGTGCTGCCGTCGCAGTATTTTGACCGGACGAGCCGGCGGACGGAGCATACGTTTTTCGGGAATGGCATCGTGGCGCACGTGGCGTTCGCGGATCCGATCAGCGCGGGGCTGCGGGGGATCATTGCGCGCGTGGGCGGAGATCTGGGGTATACGATCCATAACGGCGGGACTTATGTGAACATGGACGGGCCGGCGTTCTCGACGCGGGCGGAGTCGGAGTTTCACCGGCGGATGGGATTCGATGTGATCGGGATGACGAATGCGCCGGAAGCGCGGCTGGCGAGGGAGGCGGAGATCGCGCTGGCGACGATGGCGATGATCACAGATTACGATTGCTGGAAGATCGAGGAGGAGCCGGTGACGGCGAAGATGGTTTTCGACAACCTGCAATTGAACGCGGCGACGGCGAAGGAGATCCTGCCGCGGGTGATCGAGCAAATCCCGGCGACGCCGGACTGGCCGGAGCATCGGTCGCTGGATAGCGCGCTGGTGACGGCGAAGGAGCTTTGGCCGGCGGAGACGGTGGAGAAATTGCGGGCGATTATTGGAAGGTTTTTGTAGGGGCGCGAGGGCGAAAACCATTCAAGAAGGCTGTGACTGGGTTTTGAGGAGAAAGGACGTAAGGGACATAAAGGACGAAAAGGACACAAATGATGGGCGGGTACACAGGGAATTGGACTGCCCCAGAGGGTAAATGATGGCATTGCAATCCCTTCTCCCCTCCGTAAGGTGCAATGCCTCACATCATTGTATCCATGATTCGTCCCGCTCTTTTTCTCATTGTGCTCCTCTCATTGATCCAAGCTCGCGCCCAGACGCCGGAGGCGTCGGCATCGGCCATGCCGATGGTGTCGGGGACGCCGACGCCGGCATCCGACCTGGCGACGCAGCCGGCGACGCCGGCGGTGACGGGGACTGTGCCGGTGAGGATCACGTACTCCCATGTGAATGTGGATGGGCCGTATATCGCGATGACTTTTGACGACGGGCCGAGCGGGCCGAATACGCCGCGGCTGCTGGATCTGGCGGCGAAGAAACATATCAAGCTGACGTTTTTTCTCATTGGGCAGAATGCGGCGCGCTACCCAGACCTGGTGCGGCGGGAGTTGGCGGAGGGGCACGAGGTGGGCAATCACTCGTGGACGCATCCTGTGCTCTCCAAGATGAGCAATGATGCGGTGCGGGCGGAATTGCAGAAGACGCAGGATGCGATCGTCGCGGCGACTGGGTACCGTCCGACGCTGATGCGTCCGCCGTACGGGGCGCTGACGCCGAAGCAGCGGCTGTGGGTGTCGCAGGAATTTGGGTTCAAGATCATCCTGTGGGAGGTCGATCCGCTGGACTGGAAGCGCCCGGGGCCATCGGTGGTGGCGGCGCGAATCATCGCGGCGGTGCGGCCCGGCTCGATTATTCTTTCACATGATATTCATTCGCAAACGGTAGATGCGATGCCGGAGGTTTTCGATACGTTGCTGGCGAAGGGGTACAAGTTTGTCACCGTGTCCGAGCTGATCGCAATGGACAAGGGGCCGGTGAAGAAGAAGACCGCGGCGGCAGCAAGCTCGACTCCGGGGACGAACCTGGCGACTGCGCCGGCGCAGTAGGATGCGCAAGATGGTTAAGAAAATTCGAAATTCGAAATTCGAAATTCGAAACATTTGGCGCGCGCGCCGCGCGCTTATGGAGGGGAAGGCCAATCCTTTCGAATTTTGTCCCGGGATGGCGGGATTGGGTTTCGAATTTTTCACATGATCGGCGACGACTACCTGCAAACGCGGGCGCAGCTTGGGACGGCGCTGTATGCGCTTACGTCGCTGGCGCATGAGCTGCAGGCGACGCCGGAGAGCATTGAGACGCTGCGCGGGCTGAGCGCAAGCCTGAAGGAACCGTTTCTATTCGTGGTGATGGGCGAGGTGAAGGCGGGGAAATCGACGGTGCTGAATGCGCTGTTCGGGCGCGATTTCTGCCGGGCGGATGTGCTGCCGGCGACGGATCGGATTTACCTGTTCAAGTACGCGGGGGAATCGAAGGACGTGCCGATCAATGAGCACCTGACGGAATGTTACCGGCCGAACGCGTTTCTGCGGGACTTCAATATCGTCGATACGCCGGGGACGAATACGATCGTGGCGGAGCATCAGCGGATCGCGGAGGAATTCGTGCCGATGGCGGACCTGGTGATTTTTGTTTTTTCGGTGACGAATCCGTGGACGGCGTCGGCGTGGGAGTTTCTGAACCTGATCCATAACAAGTGGAAGAAGAAGGTGCTGCTGATATTGCAGCAGGCCGATCTGCGGAGTCCGGAGGAAGTGGCGTCGGTGAAGGCGCACCTGGAGCAGACGGCGCGGGAGAAGCTGGGCTCGAGCCCGCCTATTTTCGCTGTCTCCGCGAAGCTGGCATTCCAGGCGAAGACGGGCGAACCGGGGCAGCGGGAGACGCTGCTGGCACAGAGCCATTTCGGGGAGCTTGAGAATTATATCACGGAAACGGTTGCGGGCGGGGAATCGGGCGCGGGGAAGCTGCGGTCGGTGTGCCAGAGCGCGCAGGTCATCGTAAGGGAACTGGCGGAAAAGGCAAAGGGGGCATTCGCGACGATTCAAAAGGACGACGAACGGATCGGGCAATTGGGAGGCATCCTGGAGGAGCGGAAGGAGCAATCGCTGCGGCAGGTGGGCGGGGTGCTTTGGTCGCTGGCGCAAAATTTCGAACGGACGCAAAAAAAGAGCGAGGAGCTGCTGGCAGAGCGGTTATCGTGGGGGCGGACGCTGCAATTGATGTTCCGGAAGCAGAAATGGCACACCGATTTCCAAGAAAGCATCGACCAGCAATTGCGCGAGACGCTGAAGCGGCAGATCGCCAATTCCATCGAACTGCTGGAGACGGACCTGAAGGCCGTGTGGCAGTACCTGCACGAGAGCATCCAGAAGACGTTCGCGGCGGAGGTGCCGGCGCCGCCCGCGCCGCCGGATTTCATCAATGAGCGGGACCAATTGCTGAAGCGGATCGAGCTGACGCTGATCGAGCGAATGTCCGGGCAGGCGATCGAGGAGCAGATGACCCGAATGTTCAATGACGCGGCGTCATGGATGCGGCTGCCGGCGGGAATCGCGGCGGTGGGCGGGGCGGCAACGGTGGCGGCGGCGCTGGCACACGTTGCGATAGTGGGGATCACGGGGAGTTTTGCGGCGCTGGCGACGGTCTCGTGGGCGGCTATCGCGGTGTTCAAGCGCAACCAGATCCTGGGCGAGTTTCGCAAACAGATGGCTGAGAAACGCGAGGAAATCCTGGGACCGGTGGAGGATCATCTGCGGCATGCGATCGGGCTGTTTTACCAGGAGCTGGGGGCGACCTTCCAACCGCTGCAAGCGTTCTGCGTGGCGCAGCGGAAGGTTTACGAGCCGATCCTGACGCGGCTCAAGCAACTGGAGGAGACGTTCGGGAAGCTGGCGTCGGAGCTGGCGCCGGCGGGTGGGATGCGGAAGTAAGGCGGGCCGCACGCCTTGAGGGGAACTGTGCGTTCCTTGGGATTCGAACATAGGAGGACCATTTTTCGGCGGT
Source organism: Chthoniobacteraceae bacterium (assembly GCA_049521415.1). Taxonomy (GTDB): domain Bacteria; phylum Verrucomicrobiota; class Verrucomicrobiia; order Chthoniobacterales; family Chthoniobacteraceae; genus DATAXI01. The sequence goes on along the minus strand of JBEKOV010000057.1, from coordinate 12,506 downwards.
GGTGAAGGTGGAGGGGAGCTTCGCGGCGATGTGATGGGGAGGAGGAGAACGGGACGGAAGACAGCTACAGAGCGGGGACGGCGCCGGCTTGCGGCGGGCATTGATCCCGGAGGGACGGGTGCATTAGAGTGGCTGCTTGACACTTCCCACCCTATCCCCAGCCAGGCAGGCTGCGGCGTTTGCCGTCGCGGCGCCGCTGATTTATCTGGCGACCGTCGCGCTGGGGCGGTTCCTGAAGCGGAAGGCGCGGGTCCAGTTGGGCGTGATGTATCAGCTCCTGGGAGTGGCGCTGGGTCTTTACATCCCGCTGCGGCTGCTGGGCTGGGACGTGGGGCAGATCCCAGGAAAGAACGCGGCGGAGAATCCCTATACGCTGCGGCACGACCTGGCGGCAGCGTGCATCCTGCTGGGGGTGGTCTTCCTGCTATCGCTGCTGAAGCGATACCTTTGGGAGTTTTATTTTGGCGAGAAGCGGGGGGTGGAGATCCCGAAATTCCTGCGGGAGATCATGTCGGCGGTTTTCTTCTGCGTCGCGCTGCTGATCGTCTTCTCCCATATCTACGATATCCATCCGTCCGGGGTGCTGCTTTCCTCGACGGTTGTGGTGGGCATCGTGGGCTGGGCGATGCAGGACCTGCTCGGGAACGTCATCTCCGGCGTGGCGCTGCAACTGGGGAAACCGTTCAAGGCGGGAGACTGGCTCGTCATCGATCCACACCACGCGGAGGTGATCGAGGTGAACTGGCGCTCGACGCGCCTGCGGACGAACGACGACACCTACCTGGATGTGCCGAATAGCTCGATCGTCCGCAGTACGATCGTCAATCTCTCCTACCCGAGCCATCTGCATGCGATGCGGATGCGGGTCGGGATCGACTGCGGCGCGCCGCCCAACAAAGTGAAGCAGGTGCTTTTCAAGGCGGCCCTTGGCGCGAAGGGGGTGCTGGCCCAGCCGCCTCCAAAGGTCTTCCTGGTCGATTTTGCCGATTCGGCCAATACCTACGAGATCAAGTACTGGCTGGAGAACCATGCGGCGTTCAATGAGATCAATGACGCATTGCGCACGGCGGTCTGGTATGCGCTGCAGCGGGCCGGCATCGCGATCCCCTTCCCCATGCGGACGGTGCAGATCGAGCGGAAACGACCGACGACTTACCAGATGCCGGCGGAGACGCGGACGCTGATCCGCCAGAAGCCGTTTTTCAAGTGCATGACGGACGCGCAATTCGGGCAGATCGTGGGCGCGGCGCGGCCGTCCGTTTTTGGCAAAGGGGAGCGCGTGGTGGAGCAAGGGGCGGATGGGTCGTCGATGTTCGTGCTGCTGACGGGCGATGCGGCGGTGTTTGTGGGGCAGGAGGGCAACGGCTCGGACCCGACGCGGGTCGCGACGTTGCAGCCGGGCGATTACTTTGGCGAGATGTCGCTGCTGACCGGGGAGAAACGGAGCGCGACGGTGACGGCCACGTCCGATTGCGAAGTGCTGGAGATCGCGAAGACGAACCTGGCGCAGGTGCTGCAGGAGAACTCGGAGCTGCTCAAGAGCCTGAGTGAGATGCTGGCGCAGCGGCGCCTGGACAACGAGGGGCTGCTCGCCTCGAGCACCGGGCACCATTCCATGGCGGGGAAGAAGGAGGAATACGCGCGGGGCTTCCTGCAGAAGCTTGCATGGTTTTTCGAATTGTAGGACGCGGACCGACAAGGCGATTTCGCCTCAGGCTGAGGCATTTCCGAGACCTTCTCCATCTGGCGGAAACCGGGCCGGCATCCTAAGCTGGTAGCCATGTTCGCCCATAACGATGTTCTCAAGTTGGTGCTCGCCGACGGCTCAGCCATTGTGCGCGCAGGAATCAGACGGCTTCTGGTGGATGTGCCGGAAATCCAGATCGTGGAGGAATGCAACGACGCGAAGACCGCGATCGCGGCAATCGCCGAAACGCAGCCGGACCTGGTGATGCTCGATTTTCACCTCGGCAGCGGTTCCGCGGTGGAGGTGATGCGGAAGTGCAGGACGATGCACCACCGTCCGATCTGCATCGTGAATACGCTGGAGACCGACGCGAGCACGCGAGCCATCTCGTATGCGTCGGGGGCGGATGTGTTCTTCGACAAGAGCCGGGATGCGGCGCCGCTGATCTCGATGCTGCGGAAGCTGGCGCGCGCGCTGCTGGACAACGGGGTGCTGGCGGAGCGGTAAAAAACTTTCGGGGTCCCGTGCCGGGGAGTATGCTGGGGGGCATGGGACAGACGATATTGATCACCGGGGCGAACCGGGGCATAGGGCTCGCGCTGACGGCGGAACTGCTGAAGGGCGGGCATCGGGTGATCGCCACGGCGCGGAATCCGGCGAAGGCGGGGGATCTGGTGAAGCTGGGAAAGGCGGGTGCGCTTGAAATTATCAAGCTGGATGTGACCTCGGATGAATCAGTGAAGGCGGCGGTGGCGAAGGTGAAGGAGTCGGCTGGGGCGCTCGATGTGCTGGTGAATAACGCGGGGGTTTTTCCGGAGAATGGGGATGAGTCGATTTTTGAGATGAAGCTGGAGTATTTTCGCGAGGCGTATGAGACGAATGTGATCGGGGTGGCGCGGGTGACGCGGAAGTTTGTGGCGCTTTTGGAGAAGGGGAAGAATCCGCGGATTGTGAATATTTCGTCGGGGGCGGGCTCGGTGACAGCAAAGGATGACAATGGGTATTATGCGTACTCGGCGTCGAAGGCGGCGTTGAACATGGTGACGCGGGCGATGGCGGCGGAGTTTCGACCGCTGGGGATTTGCGTGGTGGCGATGACGCCGGGGTGGGTGAAAACGGAGATGGGCGGACCGAATGCGCCGCTGGCGCCGGAGGAATCGGCGCGGGCAATCGCGAAGACGATCACGACGCTGACGATGGAGAAGACGTCGATGTTTATCGAGCGGAGGGGGGCGGAGGTGCGGTATGGGTGGTGAGGCGCGGCCACGGAGAATTTTAAGTTGCTTTAACTTTCGATGAAGAGCTTTCCGGCACGGCGGCGGGCGTGGGAGCCGCCGGGGAGGTTTACTTTTGCGGGCCTGGCGCCGGGAGGGAAGAGGGCGCGGATGGTCTCGATTAATGTGAACGAGATTTGCGGAATGCGATGAGTGGACAGCCATTGGTGGATGGCGTGGCGCTGGAGGGCCTCGGGCAGGGTGCGGATGGAGGCGATGGGGATTTCGTCGCCGTACGCCGGCACGGACTGCGCGAGCCACTCCTGCTGGGCGGCGAAGATTTCGGCGGCGCGCCAGAGGCTTTGGCGGACGTCGCGGTCGAATTCTTTTGTAAGCATGGGGAGGACGCGGGAGCGGATGCGGTTGCGCGTGTGGAGAGGCGAGAGGTTTGAGGCGTCTTCGCGGTAGCGGAGTTTCTCACGGCGCGCGTAGGCCTCGATCTCGGCGCGCCAGACGGCGAGCCATGGGCGAAGGATTTCCAATTGCACGCCATCGACGCGACGCACGGTGCGAGGGCGCATTCCGCCAAGGCCGGAGCCGCCGCCGCGGAGCAAATTGAAGAGAAATGTCTCGGCCTGATCGTCGGCGTGATGCGCGAGGACGAGTGTGCGGCAGCGGGCCTGGCGCGCAGCGGCTGCGAAGAATGAATAACGAGCCTGGCGCGCAGCGGTTTCGATGGAAATCTTGCGTTCGCGGGCGATTGCGAGGACATCCGTGCTGAGTGCGATGAACGGCAACCCGAGCCTGGTGGCGAGCCTCTTGACAAAGGCGGCGTCGCCCGCAGCGGCGGAGCCGCGCAACCGGTGGTTGAGATGGAGGACGGTGATTTTTTTAATGCCGTCCGAGACGAGCGCGTGGAGGAGCGAGACAGAATCGATGCCGCCGGAGACGGCGACGAGGATGCTGCGATTGCGCGGGACGCCCGCGAGGGGCAGCGTGGCGTCAGGGTTTGGAGATTTTTTCGGCACCGAAATGCCTCCTGAGCGCCTCGGGAATGAGGATGCTGCCATCGGCCTGGCGGCAGGTCTCCAGGATCGCAACGTAAATGCGCGGGAGGGCGGTGCCGGAGCCATTGAGGGTGTGGCAGAAGCGGTTTTTGCCGTCGGCGTCCTTGAAACGGAGATTGAGCCGGCGGGCTTGGAAATCCTCGAAATTGGTGCAACTGGAGACCTCGAGGTAGGCGTTCTGGCCGGGGGCCCAGACCTCGATGTCGTAGGTCTTGGCTCCGCCGAAGCCGAGGTCGCCGGTGCAGAGCTCGATGACGCGGTAATGGAGGCCGAGGATTTGCAGAACTTTTTCGGCGTGGGCGGTGAGGGATTCGAGTTCGGCGTAGGAGGCCTCGGGGGTGGTGAGCTTGACCAGCTCGACTTTGTCGAATTGATGGACGCGGATGAGGCCTCGGGTGCCCAGGCCGGCGGAGCCGGCTTCGCGGCGGAAGCATGGGGTGTAGGCGACGAAATTTTTCGGGAGATCGGCGGGGGAAAGGATTTCTTCGCGATAGAGATTGGTGACGGGGACCTCGGCGGTCGGGGCGAGGTAGAGCTCATCTCGCTCGCAGCGGTAGAGCTGTTCTTCGAATTTGGGCAACTGCCCGGTGCCGATGAGGGCCTCCTTGCGAATGACGAAGGGCGGGCTGACCTCGAGGTAGCCGTGCCGGCCGGTGTGCAGGTCGAGCATGAAATTGATCAGGGCGCGCTCGAGCCTCGCGCCCGCGCCGGTAAAGCAGGCGAAGGCGCTGCCGCTCATGCGGGCAGCGCGCTCGAGGTCGAAGAGGCCCAGCTCGGCGCCGATATCGATATGGCTGCGCGGGGCTGAGAGCGGCGGTTTTTCGCCCCAGATGCGGACGACGGGATTGGTCTCGGCGTTCGCGCCGACGGGGGCGGCGGGATGGGGCAAATTGGGAATCTGGAGGAGCAGGTCGCGCTGGCGGGTGTCGGCGTCGGCGGTGTTTTGATTGAGGAGCGCAATGTCGTCGCCCATGGCGCGAACCTGGGCCTCGATGGCTGAGGTGTTCTCGCCATTGGCGCGGAGCACGCCGATCTCTTTGGAAATGCGCTTCCGCTCGCCGTTGAGGCGTTGCAATTGGGTCTCGAGGGCGCGGCGATCGGCATCGCACGCGAGGACCTGGTCCACGAGGGCCGCGGCATCGCCGCCGCGCAGGGAGAGGCGCTCCTTTACAAAGTCCGGTTTTTCCCGAATGAGACGAATATCGAGCATGGGGGGATGAGGCTAAGGAAGGGGCGGCGCATTGGGAAGGGATTTTGCGATTTAGGAGTGCAAGTATTGCGAACCCGAATTAAGCATTGAGACAGACCTGCGAATGACGAAAAAGCGTGTACTCATTTTCTCGGCAAGCGCGGGCACGGGGCATGTCAAGGCGGCGGAGTCGCTGGCGAAGACCTTTGCGCAGGACCCGCGGGTGGAGACGGTGGAGCACAAGGATGCGCTGGTCTATACGAACAAGCTGTTCCGGGATTTTTACTCGAAGCTGTACGTGCAATTGATCCGGTCTGCGCCAGAGGTGCTGGGGTGGGTGTACAAGTCGAGCGACGAACCGTGGAAGACGGACCAACTGCGGCTGAGGCTGGACCGGCTGAGCGCGATGCCGCTAATCCGGTTCATCCGGAAGTTCCGGCCGGATATCACGGTGTGCACGCATTTCATGCCGGTGGGGATTATTTCGCATCTTATTTCGAGCGGGCGGCTGGATGCGCACCTTTCGATCGTGGTAACGGACCTCGACATGCACGCGATGTGGCTCTCGCGGGTGTTTCACCGGTATTTTGTGGCGATCCAGGAGACGAAGGTACACCTGGAGGCGCTGGGGCTGCCGCCGGAGCGGGTGACGGTCTCGGGGATTCCAGTCGATCCGTTGTTTGCCGAGCCGGTGGACCGGGCGGAGGTGCGCTATCGCAACCACCTGGACCCGGACAGAACGACGCTGCTGGTCTCCGCGGGGGCGTTGGGGGTGACGCCGGCGGAGTTTGTGGTGGCGCGGCTGCTGCAATTGCGGCACGACGTGCAGGCAATCGTTATTTGCGGACGGAACGACGAGCTGCGGCACCGGCTGAAGGAGATGCTGGCGCCGCATGCGCAGCGGTTCAAGGTGATCGGCTACACGGACAAGATGAATGAGTTCATGAAGATTTCCGATCTCTTCATCGGGAAGCCGGGAGGATTGACGACCGCGGAGGCGCTGGCGTGCTCGCTGCCGATGGTCATTGTGGACCCGATCCCGGGACAGGAGGAGCGCAACAGCGATCACCTGCTCGAGAACGGATGCGCGCTCAAGGCGAATGAGCTGACGACGCTGGCGTGGAAGATCGATCAGTTGCTGGATTGCCCGGAAAAGCTGGTGAGGATGCGCGAGAATGCGGGCGCAATGGGCCGGCCGAATTCGTCCCGGTCAATTGTTGAGACATTAATCAACGACGACCTGCCGCCGATGGAGCTGGACAAGGGTCAGCGCGAGGCGATCGCGCAGGCGGCGACGGGCGAGGTGCCGTAACGCCATGGATCGCAGCCCGCCAAATCTGCCGCAGCATTTCCTGTGGGGGGTGTCAACTTCCGCCTACCAAAGCGAAGGGGGTTACAACGGGCCGGGACAACCGCGCACCAATTGGGCGCGCTCCGAGGAGAAAGGGCGCGTGGCGCGGATCGGGAAGGCGTCGGAATTCTGGACGCGATACCCAGAGGATTTCCGGCTCGTGCGGGGGCTGGGGCTAAACTCGTTCCGGATGGGGATCGAGTGGAGCCGGATCCAACCATGTTACAAGGATGGGAAGATGCCGCCGCCGGCCTTTGATATGAACGCGTTGGAACATTACGCGCGGATGCTGGCGGCGTGCCGGGAGCAGGAAATCGAGCCGGTGCTGACGCTGCATCACTTCACGCATCCCGCATGGCTGGGGACGGACCCGTGGCTGGATGCGGGAACGCCGGAACTCTTCGAGAAATACGTGGCCACGAGCGTGGAGTACCTGAACGACAGCCTTATTGCCGCGGGCCACGAGCCGGTGCGACTTATAATTACGATCAACGAGCCAAACATGCTCGTATTCAATAGTTACCTGGGACTTCAGTTTCCCTGCAAGGGACAGCCGGGATTGCAGTCGATCACGACGGCCATCAATACATTGCTGACCGCGCATGTGCGGGCTTATAACCGCCTGCATGACTTATATACCTCGCGCGGATGGGAGGCGCCGGCGGTAACCTTTAATAACTACTGCAGCGACTTATACTGGCTGGATAAGTTCTATCTCGATCTTATCGCGGCGGCGGAGCGCGGCGTGCCGCGGGCAAATGTGGAAGATTATATCTGCGGATGCCGGAAGCGGCTGGAGCTTGCGTTTCGCGAGGCGAACATTCCATTCCGCCGGGACCTGCCATCGCTGGTGGGCAAATTGATCAAGACGATGAGTAACGCGCTGGGGGCGGAATGGTTCAGCGGGGATCGGTTCGCGCCGGCGCTGGATGCGATCTATGGGTCGCCGCGAAGCAGGTTGATGGATTTCATCGGGCTGGATTATTACGACCCCTTCGCCGCGCATATCTTCCGGCTGCCGGTCTGGTGGGATCACGAGAGCAAAAGCCGCTCACTGCATGACTGGGTGATGAATTCCGTGACGTCGAAGTGGTGGGACTGGAGCGTATTGCCGAGCGGGATGCGATGTTTTTGCAAGCATTACACGGAGGATTTCGACCGGCCGATCCTGATCGCGGAGAATGGGATGGCGCTGAGGAGGCGGTTCAATAACGAGCATTTCCCGCGGAAGGATAAGTTGACGCGGAGTGAATTTTTACGGGCGCACGTGCATGAGGTGGAGCGGCTGGCGGATGAAGGGTTTCCGATCTTTGGATATTTGCATTGGTCGCTCTTTGATAACTATGAATGGGGGTCGTTTACTCCGAGGTTTGGGTTATATGCGCTGGATTATCAGAAAGGGACGGACCGGTTGCCGGTGGATTTTTTGGGGGATTGTCCGTCGCAGACTTATGCGACGCTGGTGAAGGAAGCGCGGGAGCGGGAGGCGGTGTCGGCTTAGGGAGAACTCTGATAGGAATGAATCCAAACGAAATTGGCCGCAGCTACGACTCGATCGCCCATGTTTGGCGCGAGTCTCGTATTCAATCGAACGGAATTTCGCAGGTTGAGCGCGCCATTCAGTTCACCACGACTCGCAAATATGCATTGGACATCGGCTGCGGGTGCAGCGGGCGCTTCATTGATCTATTGATCAGGCATGGATTTCAGCCCGAGGGAATCGATGTATCCGAAAGGATGATTGCTTTGGCCAGGCAACGGCACCCGGACATTTCATTTTACCATGCGGACATCTGCAGATGGAGCATCCCTCGCAAATATGATTTCATTTTGGCATGGGACAGCATCTGGCATGTGCCTCTTGATATGCAGGAGCCGGTAATGCAGAAGATTTGTGAAGGGTTGTCGGAGGGCGGGGTATTTATCTTCACGACAGGCGGTCTTGATGAACCGGAAGAAAAGCGCGATTCATGCATGGGGCCGCCGGTTTATTACAGTGCATTGGGCATCCCGAAGACGCTGGAGTTATTGAGAAAGTTCGGGTGCGTTTGCAGGCACCTGGAGTATGACCAATATCCGGAGAAGCATCTTTACATCATTGCGCAGCGGACCTGACAGGGTGTTGCGTCCACCTTACCTCGACGGCATACGTGATCAAGGCACACATATTCATTCACTCCCTTGCAACCGCAATGCGTCGATGCGTTGCAGGGGGGTGGTTACAGGGCCATCGGTTACTTCGATATCCCAATTAGTCTCGCTGTAGCGAGTGATGGCGTAGACGGCCTGGAAGGGTTGGGTGACCGTAGAAGGGGGATAGGTGTGGCAATCGTCGCTGGTGATGGTCAATTGCAGGTGCCAGCCGCGCTGGCCATCGCGTGACATAAGGGGCGCGGCGGCGGCGTGCGGGGAATCGAGGCTGATGATGGCGCCGTCGGGGAGCTTGCCGAGCCAGGAATGGTCGCGAAGGGTCCAGTAGTCGTGCCGGATTTTGGCGACGGCCTGCTGGGCATACATGCGATCCTCCCGGTCGCTGAGCTGCCGGATTTCTTCGGCGCGCTGCTCGAGCGCGCTATCATGGCAGGCCGCGAGCAGGAACGGCATGGCTAGGGGCAGGAGCCACCGGGCAGACGGCATAATCGTGCCGCGGAGGCTAACAAAGCGACGAGGCCTCGGGAAGTCTCAAGGCCGAGGCGGCTTGAAGTTACTCGTTAGACCGGACCCGCCGCGAAAGGCGGATCAATACTGGACGTGGCAGCCGTAAGGACGGGCGGTGGTGACGGCGACGGGCTGGCCGGCCATGGAGGCGTCGAGAGCGGCGCGGACGTAATTGGTGGCGCCGGGGATATCGGCGGGGTCGGGCGTCGGCTTGTTATCGATGCCGCCCTCGTAGATCAGCTTTCCGCCGGGGTCGATGACATACATGTCGGGCGTGGTCTTTGCGCCGTAGAGGCGTCCGACGGTCCCATTCGGGTCGCGCAGATAGGCAGTGGGATTGGCGTGGGTATCATGCAGGAATTGCTCGAGGCGCGGGACGGGCAGATTGCCGGGCTGATCGGTGGCGGAGGAATTGATGGTCAGCCAGACGACGCCCTTGGCGCGCTCTTCCTCCTGGAGCTTGGGCATATTGCCGGAATCGTAATGCTTATGCACGAACGGGCAGAGCGGGTTGTTCCACTCGAGGACGATGTATTTGCCCTTGTAGTCGGAGAGGGAATGCGTCTGGCCCTGGAGATCGGTGAGGGAGAAGTTCGGGGCAGGGTCGCCGGGCATGGGAGCCGCAAACGCAGCCGCCGAGAGGAGGGTGCAGAGGAGGGTGAGGCGTGTTTTCATAGGTTTATTTTGATGAAACGTTTTTGAATGGGTTTCGGTTGCGAGGTTATTACAATCGGCTAGCCCGCCGCGCGGTCAAGGGCACGGAGGACGATGTCTCTGGTAATGACCTCCGGGAGGACGATCGGGTTACCTCCCGGTGGATAAACTACGTAGCAGGGGACGCCGGCGCGCCCGAATTTTTGGAGGAGGGCGGTGATATCCTTGTCGCCGCTGGTCCAGTCGGCCTCGAGGAGGATGACGCCGCGCTGCTGGAAGGCGTCCCGGACGGGGCCGCTATCGAGGACGAGGTGCTCGTTGACCTTGCAATTGACGCACCAGTCGGCGGTGAAATCGACGAAGACGATCTTGTTTTGCGCGAGGGCGTGGGCGAGGCGCGGCGGGAAGGGCTGGGGTCGGCTGGCGAACTGCTGGACGAGGACCCAGCCGAGCCAGAGGACGGTGCCCATGAGCAGGACGCCGAGGGTTTGCTTGACGCGGACCATCCAGATGCCGGGCTTGGGGAGATAGCGGAGCCACGCGGGGCGGGCGGCGAGAACGGCGTAGGGGGCGCTCATGCCGGCGGCGATGGAGCCGAACATGGCAAAGACGGTCGGCGCGGGCTGTGCGAGGGCGAAGCCGAGGGCGGGACCAAGGAAAGGCGCGGTGCAGGGGGTGGCCATGAGGGTTGCAAAGACGCCGTGCCAGAAAGTGCCGGCGTACCCTTCCCTGCCCGCGGCGTCCTGGATCATCGATTGGACGTGGCCGGGGAGGATGATCTCGAAGACGCCGAGGAGATTGAGGGAGAAGAGGAGCAGGATCACCACCATGGAGGCCACGAACCACGGGTGCTGGAATTGGAAGGCCCAATTCAACTGATGACCCGCGGCCTTGAAGCCGACGATCAAGCCGGCGAGCAGGAGGAACCACGCAAATATGCCGGCGATGAAGGCGAAGCCGAGGGCGAGGATGCGGCGCGGGGATTCGCCGGCCTGCTTGATGAAGCCGAATATCTTGAGCGCGATCACAGGCAGGACGCAGGGCATCACATTGAGGATGAGGCCGCCGAGAAAGCCGAGGCTGAGCCAATAGAGAAGCGAGGAGGGGGGGCCGCCGCTCATCGGGATGACCTGGGCGGCGGGCTGGGTGGAGAGCTGCCAGATTTCGCGGGAGGCGCCGTTCCTGAGGACGACGACTCCGTCCATGGATTTGGCCGTGGTCTTGGGATCGACCAGGGGGATTTGGACCGAGTCGCCGGTGATGGCGGAGTGGCCGATCTGGACGTCGCCGGGAAGGGGAAAGAACTCGTCAAGAGCTGCGGCGCCAAGGCCGTGGAGGGTGAGCGCCAGATTCTGCCCCTGGCGGGACCATGCGGTGGTGAAAGGCGCGGGGCCGGGCAGCGGCAGGAGGGCGCGTGTCTGGCGGAAGAGGTCTGGATTCGCCGGATGGCTTGGTATTGCGACGGGCAGCGTCAGCGCCAGGTCAGCCTTGCCTGGTACGCAAACCTGCTTGCAGACGAGCCATGAGGCGTGTGCGCCAATCTGAATCGTCTGCCCGGGCTGGAGGGTGGGCGGGGTCTGGATTTCGGTCAGAAGCAGGACGTTGCCGGGGTAGGTGTAGGTGTGGATATCGCCGGGCTCGATGGAGTGGGTGGGCACGGGCCATTCGATGGGGCCGGCCTTGAAGCCGGGAGGGAGGGTCCAGTCGATGGTGGTGGGAAACCCGGCGTCGCCAGAGTATTGCCAATAGGTGTGCCAGCCTGGCTCGGTCTGAAGGTAAAGGCCGATGGTGATCGGCTGGCCCGGTACGATGGCATCGGAATTTGCCAATAGCCGCGGCTTGACGAGTTGCGACCCGTCGAAGACCTGGGCGTGGCAAAGCCCTGCGAATGCGAGGAGGCTCGCAGCAAGGATCTTCAAAGGGCGCATATCAGTAAGATGCGCGGGAGGGGCAAGTGCTCCAACTTTATTTCAGGGGGACAGAAGGAAGCAAAGGGGGGAGGAGATGGGACTTATGGTCCAGCGTGGGCGTGAGCGGAGGGAGAAAGGGGAATTGCCAATGCCCAAATCTCTTGCTCTTTGGGCCTTTTCATTTTTCCGGGTGGCTCATAAGGTGCGGCTGCCAAAATGGAAAACGATCACAAGGTCAAGCTAGACGTCTTCGAAGGGCCGCTCGACCTCCTGCTGTACCTGATCAAGAAGGACGAGATCGATATTTACGATATCCCGATCGAGCGGATCACGCGGCAGTACCTGGAGTACCTTGACGCGTTCAAGATCCTGGACCTGGATGTGGCGGGCGATTTCATCGTGATGGCGGCCAACCTGATTTATATCAAGAGCCGCAGCCTGCTGCCGAAGGACCAGCAGCCGCCGGAGGAGGCGGCGGAGGAGGATGATCCGCGCTGGGAGCTGGTGCGGCAGTTGATCGAGTACAAGAAATTCAAGGATGCGGCGGGGCATTTGCAACGGCGGGAGCTGGATCGGGAGGGATTGTTCGCGCGCATGGGAACCGAGGCCGCACCGGAGCGTCCGCTGGCGGAGGTGAGCATCTTTGACCTGATCAATGCGTTCAACTCCGCGCTCAAGCGGCTGGATAAGCCGGAGGATTTGCGGGAGATCTTCGAGGAGAATTTCACCGTCTCGGACAAGATCGATCTAATCATGAAGATGACTGCGGCGGGTGT